>JAZPYM010000076.1:0-78512 GCA_045544215.1 Congzhengia sp. | reverse complement strand
GGTGTTATGCTTTCAATTCTGTTGTTCAATCAGCCTGTTGATACATATATTACGTATTCATTGAATCGTATCTTTGACACGGCTGTTGGTGTGGTTGTTGCGCTAATCATAAATTTACTTTTGCCGCGAGAAAGGGTTATTCGATGGCTTGAAGCGGTACATCTTAGAAAAAAACATTGAAAAATAAAGGATGGTATTTGCCGTGACGAAAGAAAAGAAGGGAATGCTTGCAGCAACAATTGCTTACAGCATTTTTGGCCTTAGCTACTTATTTTCGAAAATGGCACTGGGAGTGACAGAGCCGATGATTTTATTGGCGGTTCGCTTTTCAGTAACTTTTATGATATTAAATTTGCTGGTTGCTTTTAAGATCATGAGATTGAATCTAAAAGGGAAGAATCTTTTGGGGCCTATCTTGCTTGGAGTGTTGCAGCCGGTATTATATTTTGTGTTTGAAAACTATGGTTTAAAATATACAACTACGTCATTTACAGGAATCGTATCCTCGATTAGTCCGATCTTTACTGCGATTTTGGGTGTGATTTTTCTTAGAGAAAAACCAAATTGGAAGCAGTGGAGTTGTATTGTGTTATCCATTATGGGTGTCATGATGGTCTCTTTGGGAAACACGGGAGGAGAAAACACTTTTTCAGGGTGTTTGTGTCTACTCGCTGCATATTTTTTAGGAGGCTTTTATTCAATTTTAGTTCGAAAGCTTTCCGCACAGTTTTCATCCTTTGAACTTACATATATTATGTTTACAGTTGGATTTGTTTTCTTTGTGATAATGGCATTTGTTACCCATGGAGGAGATACCATTTTGATGCTGTCGGCAGCAGTGAAAAGCGGAAAGTTTATAGTTGCGTGTCTATATTTGGGAGCAGCGGCTTCTGTGGGCGCATATATGCTGGCTAATTATTCCTTGGCAACGCTGCCAGTGTCAAGAGCAACGATTTTCAATAGTTTTGCTACAATTGTTTCTGTTTTATCCGGAGTTGTGTTAATGGGAGATCCGTTTACAATTGTAAGCGTAATTTCATTTGTCATGATTTTGGGTGGTGTGATAGGAGTAAACCGATTTGCAGATGAAAAGTAGAACATGGATGATTCCATCAAACCCGCTTATTATGCGGGTTTGATGAGGATTTTGAAAAAAAGATAAAAAAATCGAAAAAAGTTTGAAAAAAGTGTTGACAAAAAGAAGAGTCTTTGATATACTAATACTCGCTTCGGTTGAGAAATCAAAAAATCGATGCGCCAGTTAAACTGGCCCTGTGGTCAAGCGGCTAAGACGTCGCCCTCTCACGGCGAAAACAGGGGTTCGAGTCCCCTACGGGTCACCAAGAAAACGAAAGCATGCCTTTTGGGATGCTTTCGTTTTTTATACAACGGGAGGGGACTCGAACCCTGAGAGGGCATCCGCCGAAAAACAAAAGTTGCCGGTGGCAAGTTTTGCAGGCGGATGGTGCGATGACGGGTACTGTGAGCAACGCTCACGGTCGTCGAGCAAAAAAGATGCGAAGCAGCTTTGTCCCCTACGGGTCACCAAAAAAAGAAAGCATACCTCTTGGTATGTTTTCTTTTTTTATACAATGGAGGGGACTCAAGCCTTAAGAGGGCATCCGCCGAAAAACAAAAAAGGACGGCGACTGCCGTCCTTTTTTTTATTATCAGTCTGTTAAATTATCAAAATAGCCCTGCACCAGAATAACCGGAGTTCCCTTATCGCCTGAGCCGCTGGTCAAGTCGCAAAGAGAGCCAATCAAATCTGTCAAGCGGCGGGGTGTTGTGCCCTGGGATGCCATGTTGCCCACAAGGTCACTGCCCTTTTGCTTGATTGCCGTTTCAATTGCTTTTTTCAGTTCTTCGCCCTTTAAATCTGCAAAATCATTGTCTGCAAGATATTTCAGTTTCAGCTCATTGGGTGTGCCCTCCAAGCCGCTGGTATAAGCAGGAGAAACCACCGGGTCTGCAAGCTCCCAAATTTTTCCCACCGGATCTTTAAACGCGCCGTCGCCATAAACCATGACTTCAATATCCTTACCGCAACGGTCTTTCAACTGCTTTTGAATATCATTTACCAAATCAAAGCAATCCTGGGGGAAGAGTTTTACGGTGTCTTCTGTGGATTTGTTGGAGCCCAAAAGCCCATACTTTTCATTAAAACCGCTGTTGTCTACAGGCTGTGTCAGCAAATCGTCAAGACCTACCACACACTTTGCGCCTGCTGCACGCAATATGCGTTTTGTGCGCGCGCGGGTATGGATGTCACAATTCAGCACACAATCTGTATAGCGCAGAATCACCCGCGGGTCATTGGCAAAAATAATTTCTGCCTCCGCACCACAGGAGCGAATCAAATCACCATAGTAGCTTACATAATCAACGCCCGTGAAAGGATGAAGATTTTCACCAAACAATTCACGATACTTCTCTTCACTCAAAACATCAGAATATGGGTTTACGCCTGCCTCATCCACCTGATCCAAGGAAATCAGTGCATTGCCCACCTCATCACTGGGGTAATTCAGCATTAACACAACTTTTTTTGCACCCTTTGCGATACCCCGCAGACAGATTGCAAAACGATTGCGGCTGAGAATCGGGAAAATAACACCAATGGTTTCGCCGCCAAGCTTTGCCTTTACATCCTTTGCGATAGCGTCTGTGGATGCATAATTTCCCTGCGCCCGGGCAACAACAGATTCTGTGACAGCAACCACATCGCGATTGCGAAGTGCAAAACCTTCTGCCTCTGCCGCTTCTATTACACTATTTACAACAATACTTGCAATATCATCGCCCTCACGAATAATGGGGCAACGAATTCCTCTTGAAATTGTACCTACTTTTCTCTCCATAAATATGCCTCCCAACTATTGACTTTCGTCACTATTCTTATTATAATACAAATATAATTATAAGTAAAATATATAATTCTTACTACAATTATAAGAGGTGCTTATATGAAAACAAAGCTTGATTATTATAAAGTGTTTTACGAAACAGCACGCCACGCCTCCTTTTCAACCGCAGCGCAACACCTTTATATTTCCCAATCTGCAATCTCTCAATGCATTCGGCAATTGGAGCAGGATTTAGACACTCAGCTGTTTATTCGTTCCCGCCGCGGCGTCACACTGACAAAAGAGGGACTGCTGCTGTTTCAAAAGGTGGAAAGTGCAATGCAGGCCATTGAGCAGGGAGAAACGCTTTTGGCGCAGCTGCACCACTTGGAAAGCGGCTCTTTGATGATTGCCGCCGGCGATACCATTACAAAGCATTATCTTCTTCCTTATCTTGAGCAGTTTCACTCCTTATATCCCAAAATTCGAATAGAAATGGCAAATTCCTATTCCTCCCGTTTGCTCCAATTTGTAAAGGAAGGAAAGGCAGAGCTTGCCTTTGTGAATTTGCCCGCGGAAGATGACGAGCTTTGCATCAAACCCTGCTTTTCCATTCATGATATTTTCGTGTGCGGTGCTGAATATGCAAAAAAAGAGCAATATACCTGGCAGGAAATAGCAAAGGAGCCGCTGATACTTTTAGAGACGAATTCCTCTTCCCGTCGATATATTAACCAGAAATTTGCATCCAAGCACATTACCTTAAATCCGCAAATTGAGATTGCCGTGCATGACCTTTTGGTACAATTTGCTTCTATTAATTTAGGTGTTTCCTGCGTTGTGGAGGAATTTTCAAAAAATAGCCTTGAAAAAGGTTCTATTCTTAAAATGAAACTGACGCCTCCGCTTCCCCCACGGAGCATTGGATATGCATATTTAAGGCACAATCCCTTATCCTTGCCTGCACAAGCCTTTTTAAATATGATTGAGAATAACCAAAAAGTGAACTGAATTTCGTTTGTTAAATATCACCAAAATTGGTGTATAATTTTCCTTAAACTTGTCCACTTGACACAATAAAAAATTTATGTTATAATGAGTAGCGGTTAAAATATCGAGACAAAAGGGATTGTGATAGGCAAAATAAATGTTAAGAAGGTGCAGTTTTTGTGATTAACAAAAGTGATTTGGAGCGTGTCCGTGAGCAAATTGAACAAAACATCGGCGCGGAAATTAAAATTACAGTGAAAAGGGGACGCAAGCGCGTTGTAGTGCGTCACGGAACAATCAATGCTGTATACCCGTTTACCTTTAATGTCACGCTTACCAGTATTTCTGCATTTTCCGACTCGTGCCGCAATGTTTCCTTAAACTATGCAGATATTTTGACCGGTGCGATTTCTATCCTTTTAATTGCATCTGACCAGGAAATTAAATAATCAAACAGCTATAAAAAAAGATTGTGGCAGATGCCACAATCTTTTCTTTTTTATAAAACACAATTTAAAAATCCTTTTGTACGGGGATTTTGCGGGTTTGAGAAAATCTCCTCCGGAGTTCCCTCCTCCATAATCACGCCCTCATCCATGAAAAGCACTCTATCTGCTACATCGCGGGCAAAACCCATCTCGTGCGTTACAACCACCATGGTCATGCCGCCTTTGGCAAGTTCTTTCATAACAGCAAGCACTTCACCAACCATTTCGGGGTCCAATGCCGATGTTGGCTCATCAAACAACATCACATCCGGCTTCATTGCCAGCGCGCGAGCAATTGCTACACGCTGCTGCTGACCACCGGAAAGCTGGTGGGGATAGTTGTTTGCTTTCTCTGCCACACCCACGCGCTCCAACAGCTCCATGGCTGTTTTTTCTGCGCTGACCTTATCCATCTTTTTCAAATCCACCGGCGCCAGCATGACATTTTTCAGCACCGTTAAATTCGCAAAGAGGTTAAAGCTTTGAAATACCATGCCGATATTCTCTCGTGCACGGTTGATATTTGTTTTTTTGTCGCAAATTTCATATCCGTCTACCACGATGCTTCCGGAGGTAGCGGCTTCAAGTCTGTTTATGCAACGAAGAAATGTTGATTTACCGGAGCCGGAAGGTCCGATGATACAAACAACCTCTCCTTCATAAATATCGGTTGAAATGCCTTGTAAAACCTTGTTGTGACCAAAGTTTTTCTTTAAATTTTCAATATGAATTTTGACACTATTTCTATTTGCGGTCACGACTCAATCTCCTTTCCAAAGCATTTGCAACCTGCTGCAACGCAAGAATTACAATCAGGTACATCACTGCAACAATTGCCCACATCTCAAAGGATTTAAATGTAATTGCAATCACATTTTGCGCTTTATTAACCAATTCCGGAAAACCGATAACGGATAATATGGAAGTATCCTTCAAGGTGATTATAAATTGATTTACAATGCTTGGAATCATGTTTTTAATTGCCTGTGGAAGAACAACGCGAAACATGGAACGCCAGTATGAAAGCCCAAGACTTCTTGCCGCCTCCATCTGACCGGGGTGAATTGCCTGAATACCGGCACGGATAATTTCAGACATATATGCACCGCAGTTTAATGCAAGACAGATCGTACCTGCCTGAAGCGAGGTCAGCACAAATTTTGTGCCAAAAATTGTTTTTAGGCCATACGGAACGCCGTAGAAAATAAAGAACGCCAACACAATCAACGGAACACCACGAATAACATTTACATATATCATAGAAATGATTCTGGATACCTTATTATCTACTACACTTGCCAATCCAAAGAATATACCCAATATGCAACCAAAAAACAACCCGCACAACGCAAGCAAAAGTGTTTGCCCCATAGCAGTCAGCAAAAGTGAGCCGTATGTACCGATAAGTTGAACCATTGGAGCAATCCTCCCCTAACAAAATTTAAGGGCACCGGATAACCCAATGCCCTGTCAGTTAACAATTTATTAACCAAGATACTTCGCAATTATCTCATCATATTTTCCATTTTCACGAATATTTTTAAGTCCTGCATTAAAGAGGTCTATAAGCTCTTTCTTGCTTTCATCAAAGATAGCAAAGCCATACTGTGCAGGCTCATTTTCCGTTCCTTCAACGAATTTCATATCAAGTTCACCGGTTTTGATGTTGTATTTCAGAATCGGTGTGTCATCTAGACATGCATCAACCTGACCGCCCATAACTGCCTGATACATATCAGGTGATGTTGAGAATGTTACAACTTCAAAACCATATTCAGCTTTAATGCTTTCTGCATACTGATTGCTCATTGTGCCGTTTTTAACAGCAACCTTTTTGCCCTTCATATCAGCAAAGCCCGTAATCGTGGAATCTTTTGCAACAGCCATACCCTGTGTTGCATCATAGTAACCATCAGAGAATGTCCAGCCGCTGTTCTTTCTTTTTTCTGTGATTGAAGCACCGGCAATCATACCGTCAGCCTGTCCTGCCTGGCAAGCTGCAATCGCTGCATCCCAACCAATATACTGCAAATCATATGTGAAATTCTGGTCCTCAGCGATAGCCGCCAAAATATCCATATCAATACCAACAATATTGCCGTCTGCATCCTGAAATTCAAAAGGACTAAATCCCTTATCCGTTGCGATAGCAAAATTTTTGACATCCGCATTTTCTGCATCATTTGCATTTCCGCAAGCAGCAAAGCTTAAGCACATAACTGCTGCTGCAACAATACACAATATTTTTTTGAAATTCATGAAAAAAACACTCCTTTTTAATTTTAAAGTACATAGTAGAATCTCATTTTACCACATTCTCTCAAAAAATACAAGTCCAATTCCTGAAATTTTATAAAAATTATTGGAGATATTTATAAAAGATTGCCAAAACAGGCAAAACTTGACAAAAAATTTTCATCATGGTATAATTTTTACAAAATTGTAAAAAAATACATAATTGGCAATAAAAGGAGATGTGTTGGCTTGAAAAGAATTGCTTCAATATTCCTGTGCGGTCTGTTGCTGCTAACAGCCACCAACAGTCATGCAGCCACCCCCATCACTGTAACACTGGATTATGCAGAAGTTGAATTTTCCCAGCCCCCAATAATTATAAACGACAGAACATTGGTCCCAGTGCGCGCCATTTTTGAAGCAATGGGCGCATCTGTCACATGGGATGGTGCCGCAAGAACCATAACCTCTGTTTTGGCAGACACCACCGTTTTAATGACACTTGATAAAAACGAAATGACAGTAAATAAGGAAATAAAAGCTCTGGATTGCGCTCCCCAGCTGGTTGAAGGCACCACCATGGTCCCAACCCGTGCCGTTGCAGAAAGTTTTGGGTGCACGGTTCTGTGGGACGACACAACCCGCAGTGTTTCCATCTGCTCCCCCGCATTTGCAGAAAAAGTTAAAACCGCAAAGGAATTTCGTTCTGTCCGCAAAATTACCCATGATGACAAAACAGCCGAAGCTGCTTTTTCCATTCCGTATTTTGAAGAATATGCAACAAAAACACATGCCGTTGACGGAACAGATTTTGAAATTACGCACACAACCGAAACAGGACACGCTTCTCTGTCTGTGCGTTCAGACATTTATATTGGCGCAGACACCCCTTTAACAGAGGATTATGCCAAAAGTGTGGCTGATGACATGGTTTCCATGGTGTCAGGGACGCTGCTCTCCTGCGGTGTGGTGCAGGTAAACGACCTAGATTTTATTAAAATTGAGTATACTGCCCCCCGGAATGTATTTGGCATTTACGATGCAGATGCAAGCATTACCGTTTATATGGGCAGAAAAAATGGTGTCGTATACACCATGACAAACGCAATGTACGGCACAGTCAGTCGCACTGTCATTGGTGATTTTTATTATATGATGCATGCACTATTAATTGCATAAAAAAGATAATAAAAAGAGGCAACCAGATTTTGGTTGTCTCTTTTTTATTATATATTTGTTTGAATTGCTTCTCCTGTTTCAGCAGACTGAAATGCCGCTTCCATAACCTTAACCACGCGAAGCGCCTGCTCCGGCGTAATGGTCAGCTCACATTTTCCATCCAGCTTGTCAACCAACTGCCAATAGGTAGGATTTAGGTTGTCTACTACATCATTCGGTGCCGAAACCGGTATCACCGTTATGGTATCCTCTCTTCTCGGTGCCATCGTTTTGGAGGGACCGGCTTTTGATCTCGGAATTTCAGCACCCCACTTATCCTCTCTGGTTTTGCACTGAACTACCTTGCCTTCGCAATCCCAATCGTCAATCTGCAGCGTTCCTTCTGTGCCAAGCACATACCAACGAGGATGCTTGATAAAGTTATTTGTGGAAACCTCAATGTGGGCAGTAACACCATTGTCCAGTGTCATGGTCAGTCTGAAATTGTCATCTACCTCCGGATAATGCACGCTGTACATTTTGCAAAATACATTGGTTACTTTTGCATCATACATATACATAATCTGGTCAATCAAATGAACGCCCCAATCCAGCAGCATGCCGCCACCCTGCTTTTTGTTGGTTCTCCAGCCTTCCGGAATACCGCGAGAGCCTTCAACCCGTGACTCTATCACATACACATCCCCTAATAAGCCCTGCTCTACTACCCGACGCATTGCAACAAAGTCCTTATTCACGCGGCGATTCTGGTCCACGGTAAACACCTTTCCCGTTTCCTTGGCAACCTGCATAATTTCTTCCAGTTCCCAGCTTTCTATGGTAACCGGTTTTTCGCACAATACATGCTTGCCTGCCCGCAACGCCTCAATGGCAAACTCCCGATGCAAATCATTGGGAACTGCCACTAAAACAATATCAATCTCCGGGTCAGACAGCAGCGCCTGGCGGGATTCATACGCCACCATACCATTCTCCCTTGCAAAGTCCATACGCGCGGGGTTAATGTCATAAACGCCCTTGATATTGATGCGTTCCAGCTCTTTCGATTGTTTAAAATGGTTGGACGCCATACCGCCAAAGCCAATGATGCCAACCTGATAAATTTTATTGCTTTCCACCACATCTCACCTGCTTTTTTGCTAACTGCATAGTTATTTCACATTATACCAAACACGCAGTGTCTTGTCAATGTTTCGTGACAAATTAACAACAGGAATAATTAACAATTTACATCTTCCGTGTTTGCTACTTTCGCACCATTTTGACAAGTTTTTGCAAATTCATAGAAAAATTTTAAATAAAAGCAGTTTTTTTCACCTTAGAACTTTACAGAAACAGATAACTGTGCTATAATAAAGTAGGATTTTACAAAAATGATAAATTGGGTGTGGTATAGTTCATGGCGCATAATATTTCAATTGTAACCGGTCATTACGGCAGCGGTAAAACAGAGTTTTCCGTGAATTTTGCCCTTTCCCTGAAGCAAACGCACGAAAAAGTATTTTTGGTGGATTTGGATATTGTAAATCCATACTTTCGGTCCAACGACTCCCGTGCGCTGTTAGAAAACGCCGGCGTTCGTGTTATTGCCCCATCTTATGCCGGTACAAATGTGGATATTCCCGTTTTGCCACCGGAAATTATGCGGATTTTTGAAGAAAAGGACGCACAAATTGTGTTAGATGTGGGCGGAGATGATGATGGTGCCATTGCTTTGGGGCGCTATAAACAATATTTCGACAAAAACGGCTACAATTTGTATCTGGTGGTGAACACCCGTCGCCCCTTAACTGCAACAAAGGCAGAGATACTGCAAATGAAAGCAGACATTGAGGCTGCTTCCCGTCTTTCAGTAAGTGCTTTTATTGCTGATACCAATCTGGCAGAGGAAACCACTGCTGAATTGGTGGAGGAAGGGTATAAAATTTTAGAGGAAGTTTCCAAGGAAACCAATATTCCCATTGCATTTGTCTGTGCAACGGAGCAAGTGGCAGAAACGCTTTCCCCAAAGTATAAGGAAAAGCTTTTCCCCATTGTTCGCCGCACAATCAAACTATAAATTTTTCATATTTGGTCTGCCGCCCACTGTCAGACCAAAGAACTTTTCAATTTTTCTGTGGGCAGAAAGGCAAGGAACAGATTATGGCAAAGGTTGTTATCTTAGAGGATGTGTGCAAGGGCTGTTATCTTTGTGCTTCCGCATGTCCCAAAAAGGTTTTGGCACCTGCAAAAGAACGGCTGAATAAAAAGGGCTACAGACCCATCGAACCTGTAAATCCCGATGATTGTATCGGCTGTGCTATGTGTGCTACCATGTGCCCCGATTGTGCAATCGAGGTTTATAAATAAGCGTGTTATGACAAGAAAGGATTGATAGACTTATGGCAGAAAAGGTTTTAGTGAAGGGCAATGAAGCCATTGCAGAAGCTGCAATTTTGGCAGGCTGCCGTCACTTTTTTGGTTACCCCATCACGCCGCAAACAGAAATCAGTGCATACATGGCAAAGCGTATGCCCAAAATCGGCGGTGTGTTTTTGCAGGCAGAAAGTGAAGTTTCTGCAGCAAATATGGTTTATGGTGCTGCAGGTGCAGGCGCAAGAGTTATGACCTCTTCCTCCTCTCCCGGTATCAGCTTAAAGGCAGAGGCACTTTCCTATATGGCAGGTGCAGACCTTCCTTGCGTAATTATTAATGTAATGCGTGCAGGTCCGGGTCTTGGTGGCATCCAGCCCTCTCAGTCTGACTATTTCCAGGCAACAAAGGGACATGGTCATGGCGATTATCGCGTGCTGGTGCTTGCACCCAGTTCTGTGCAGGAAATTGTTGATATGACCGCAGATGCATTTGATTTGGCAGATCTATACAGAATGCCCGTAATGCTTTTGGCAGACGGCATGCTGGGACAAATGATGGAGCCGGTTGTGTTTGAGAAAAAGGAGACCGGTCGCAAGCTTCCGGAAAAGACCTGGGCAACCACCGGTACAGATATGAAGCGGGAGCACAATGTGATTAACTCTTTGTACATCCAGCCCAATGTTTTAGAAAAAATTGTACTGGACCGCTATGACCGCTATAAAGCGATTGAAGAAAACGAAACAAAATACGAAGCATATATGGCTGACGATGCAGAATTCATCTTAACCGCCTATGGTTCTATTGCAAGAATCTGCAAAAACGCAGTCGATGAATTGCGGGCACAAGGCATTAAGGCGGGCTTAATCCGTCCCATCACATTGTGGCCCTTCCCCTCTGATGCATATAACACCCACACCAAAAATGCAAAGGCGATTTTGTCTGTGGAAATGAGTATGGGACAGATGGTTGAAGATGTTCGCCTGGCTGTAAACGGCAGGGTGCCGGTACATTTCTTTGGCAGAACCGGCGGAAACATTCCTTATCCCAACGAAATCATCGATGCGGTAAAGGATATTATCGGGGGTGACAAATAATGGAACAGGTATTTAAAAAACCACACGCCCTTTGCGATGTAGCGCTGCACTATTGCCCCGGTTGTACCCACGGCATTGTGCACAGACTGGTTGCAGAGGTGCTTGATGAATTAAAAATCGAAGGCAAAACCATTGGTGTTGCACCGGTTGGTTGTGCCGTGTTTGCTTATGACTATTTTAATTGTGACATGCAGGAGGCTGCCCATGGCAGAGCACCCGCAGTTGCAACAGGCATCAAACGGGTACATCCTGACAAGGTTGTATTCACCTATCAGGGCGACGGCGACCTGGCTGCAATTGGTACGGCAGAAACCGTTCATGCAGCTGCAAGAGGCGAAAACATTACCATCATCTTTATCAACAATGCTATTTATGGTATGACCGGCGGTCAGATGGCACCTACCACACTGCCCGGCCAGGTAACACAGACCTCTCCTTATGGTCGTGACACAAAAACACAAGGTAACCCAATCAGAGTAAGCGAAATGCTTGCTACCACCTCTGGTGCAGCGTATATTGAACGCGTTGCTGTGGATTGTGTGAAAAATGTGAATCGCGCAAAGAAAGCCATTAAAAAGGCTTTTGAAACACAGCTTGCAGGCAAGGGCTTTTCCATGGTAGAGGTGCTCTCCGCATGTCCCACCAACTGGGGCTTATCTCCTGATGAGGCGATTAAATGGCTGCAGGAAAACATGATTCCCTATTATCCATTAGGCGTGTACTGCGACAAAACAGAAGAAGATAAATAATAACGAAGCAGGGGCACAGTGGGTGCTCCTGCTTTTCTCTCTGAGGTAGTTATGAAAATCACAAAAATTGAGCCGCAAAAAAAGCATAAAAACAGAATGTCTGTCTTCATAGACGGCGCCTTTTCCTTTGGAATTGACGCCTTTAGTTTGTATGCACTAAAGCTTGCTGAAAACGATGAGCTGGACAGCAAACGGCTTTTGGAAATTAAAAATACCGTTTTGCTGGAAAGTGCCAAAACCTATGCGGCAAACCTGATTTCCAGAAAAAGCTACACAGAACAAGCCATCAGAAAAAAACTGACCGACCATGTAGGCGACACAGAAACCATTGAAAAAACCATTTCGTTTTTAAAGGAATACCGTTTGATAGACGACGCAGATTATGCCAGAAGATACGCTGCCGATTGTGTCCATCTAAAAAAATTAGGCACAAGGCAAATTCTTTATAAACTGATGGAAAAAGGAATCTCAAAAAATCTGGCAAATGAGGTCTTAGAAGAATTGGGCTGCAAAGAAACCGAGGCGGAAACGCTTTACACTTTGATCAAAAAAAAGTTAGGCAGCAATTTTGATGTGAAAAATATTATGAAAATAAAACGCTATTTTGCCTACCGAGGCTATAGCTTTGACGATATTGATAGCGCAATCCGAAGATTAAAAGCAGAGGAGGACGCATGATGGAGGGTAATTTTGCAGGGGTTATCATTAACCGCCTGGCACTTAACATTGACAAAATCTTTCATTATCACATACCCGATGCCCTTTTGGTTAACATTACAATCGGGAGTCATGTAACCGTCCCTTTTGGAAAGGGTAACAATGTCATTGACGGCTTTGTACTGTCTTTAGACCATCATATTGACTTTGATGGCACGGTAAAAGACATTGTTTCTTTAATAGAAAAGACGCCCTTATTCGATACAGAGTTGCTTGCCGTTTGTGATTTTTTAAAGCGCCGCTATTTTTGTTCCTACATCAGCGCAATCAAAACGCTTCTGCCACCAGGCAGCACAAGAAAACAAAAAACAAATGATAAAATGATTGGTGGCTCGGTACTGAATGTGCCATATGACGAGGCATTTGATGCTCTTGAGAAAATGCGGGACAAAGCACCAAAGCAATGCAAAATATTGGAGCTTTTGGTGCAAAATGAATTTGTGGCAGACAGTGATATTACATTTTTAACCGGCGCAAGCTATGGTGCTATCAAAGCACTTAAGGACAAAGGATTGATTCGTCACGAAGAAGTGGAAGTTATGCGGCTGCCCATAGATTATGACGCCATTGCTCCATCGGTTGCTCCCCCACTTTCTGCGGAACAATCCGCAGCAGCAAAACAAATTAACGATGCAATAACTGCAGGCAAAAAGGAAACCTTTTTGCTCCACGGTGTAACGGGAAGCGGAAAAACGGAAGTGTTTTTAAATTGCATCGAAACCGCACTTTCCCTTCATAAAACCGCCATTGTTCTGGTGCCGGAAATTGCCTTGACGCCCCAAATGGTAACAAGGTTTGCCGCCCGGTTCGGCAAAAAGATTGCGGTGCTTCACTCCGCACTTTCCATGGGAGAACGGGCAGATGAATATAAGCGCATTAAATCCGGGGAAGCCAAAGTGGTTGTAGGGGCGCGCTCTGCGATTTTTGCACCTTTGAAAAATATTGGCGTCATTGTGATTGATGAAGAGCACGAAACCAGCTACAAAGCGGAAAATGCTCCTACCTATCACGCGAAAGATGTGGCAGATTTTCGTTGCAGTTGTCACAATGCCACACTGATTTTGGCATCAGCAACGCCCTCTATTGAGAGCTTTTACCATGCAAAGCAAGGAGACTACAAGCTCGTTTCCCTGACACAAAGACCAACGGCACAAACACTGCCGGATGTTTCTGTTTGTGACATGCGGGAGGAAATGAAAAGCGGAAACCGCTCCTGCATCGGAACGGCGCTGCAACGGGAAATCCGCAAAAATAAAGACGCCGGCGAGCAAACCATTTTGTTTTTAAACCGCCGTGGCTTTTCCTCGTTTGTGTCTTGCAGAAGCTGCGGTTTTGTGATAAAATGTAAAAACTGCGATGTCTCCCTGACCTACCACAAAGCAAAGGGTTCTTTATCTTGTCATTTTTGCGGTTATACCATTAAAAAGCCCACCGCATGCCCCCAATGCAGCAGTCCTTTTATTAAGGAATTCGGTACAGGGACACAAAAAGTGGAAGAAGAGTTAAAGACGCTGTTTCCGGATATGTCTGTGCTGCGCATGGATGTAGATACCACCAGCGCCAAATCATCTCACAGCATGATTTTAAAACGCTTCGAGGAAGAAAACATTGATATTTTGTTGGGAACGCAGATGGTAGCAAAAGGACTTGATTTTCCCAATGTGACCTTGGTAGGCGTTTTAGCCGCAGACCAAAGCTTGTTTATTGACGATTTTCGCGCCGGTGAGCGTACCTTTGATTTGATTACACAGGTATGTGGCAGGGCAGGCAGAGGCGATGTGCGCGGTCGAGGATTGATTCAGACCTATATGCCGGAAAACCAAGTAATTGAGCAGGCAAAACAACAAAATTATCTTGCCTTTTATGAAAATGAGATTTTACTAAGAAAACAGCTGCACTACCCGCCATTTTGCGACATTGTTTCGGTGTTGTTAACGGCACCCATGCAAAACGGGCTACGCAGTTATGCAAAAAAAATCGGGCATGCTCTTTCCATTGTGATGCAAAAAGAGTATCATGCTCCTTATGAAATTTTAGGTCCTGCTGACACAACGGTAACGAGAATTAACGGGCGTTTCCGTCAAAGAATCTGGGTAAAATGTACATTAAATCAGCAGACAGAGGACATTTTTGCCCGTCTGCGGCAATATCATATCAATGAAAAAAATCCCCATATTAACATGGTGATTGAAAGCAATCCATATGGCGCAATTTAAAAACAGGAGGAAAAAAAGATGGCAATCAGAAAATTACTTACCATTCCTGAGGATAACGACTTTTTAAGAAAAACATCCCGCGAGGTAACGGATATCGATGATAGAATTTTAACACTTTTAGATGACATGAAAGAAACACTTTATGTAGAAAACGGCGTAGGCCTTGCAGCGCCCCAGGTGGGTGTTTTGCGTCGTGTTGTAGTGATTGACATCGGCGAGGGGCTGATTGAACTGATTAACCCCGTGATTTGCTATAAAAAAGGCGAGCAAATCAATGCTGAAGGGTGTCTTTCTGTTCCCGGTCGTTCCGGAACCGTTTCCCGCCCGGAAAAAGTAACCGTTCGGGCTTTGGACAGAAACGGAAATGAATTTGAATTAGAGGGCACAGGGTTGCTTGCCATTGCATTGTGCCACGAAATTGACCATCTAAACGGCACCCTTTATATTGATAAAATGATTGCAGAGATTACGGAATGACCGATTGGGAGGGAAATCATGAAATTATTGTTTATGGGTACACCCGATTTTGCCGCAACGGCGCTTGAGGCACTCATCAAAGACGGGCATGAAATTGTTATGGTTGTTACGCAGCCCGACAAGCCAAAGGGCCGCGGACACAAGCTGACGCCTCCCCCCGTTAAAGTGTTGGCAGAGCGCGTAGCTATTCCTGTATATCAGCCCGAAAGCATGAAAACAGACGAGGCTTTTGTCTATCTTCAAAAGGCTCAGGCGGATTTGTTTGTTGTGGCTGCATATGGTCAGATTTTGCCCCAGCGGATATTAGATATACCAAGGTTTGGTTGTGTGAATATTCATGCCTCTCTTCTGCCGAAATACCGTGGTGCTGCTCCCATTCAATGGTGCATCATTAACGGAGAAACCGAAACAGGTGTTACCACAATGCAGATGGATGCAGGACTTGATACCGGAGATATGCTGGTGAAAAAACAAGTTGTAATCACGCCCGATGAAACAGCCGAAACACTCCACGACAAACTGGCAGCAGCAGGTGTTGATGCCATTCGGGAAACCATTTTGCAGATCGAGCAGGGAACACTTTCTAAAGAGCCGCAAGATGACGCATTATCCTGCTACGCTCCCATGATAGACAAAACCACAGGAATTTTAGATTTTAAAAAAGATGCCACTGCACTTTACAATTTGGTCCGTGGTTTAAATTCTTATCCCTATGCCAGCACCACATACTGCGACACGCGATTTAAAGTTATTTGCGCATTGCCAATACAGGAAGAAGCAAAGGGTGTGCCAGGGGAAATTCTGTCTGTTTCCGATGATGGTGTTTTGGTAAAATGCGGCGTAGGCTGTCTTTTAATTACCCAAGTGCAGTTTGAGGGAAAGAAAAAAATGCCCGTTTCTGCGTATATTAAGGGTAATCAAATTGATACAGGCGTAATTTTAGGAGCGTGAGAATATGGCCGCAAAACCGATGAAAACCAACGCAATGCGGATGCTGGATAAAGCAAAAATTCCTTTTGAAGCGATTGAATACGAGGTAGATGAAAACGACCTTTCCGGAACACACATTGCCGACTCCGTGGGACTTCCCTATCACATGGTGTTTAAAACCTTAGTGGCAAAAGGGGACAAAACCGGTCCTGTGGTGTTTTGCATTCCCGTGGATAAGGAAATTGATTTAAAAAAAGCCGCCCGCGCCACAAACAATAAAAATGTGGAGCTTTTGGCGGTAAAGGAACTGTTACCCCTGACGGGATATGTTCGTGGCGGTTGCTCTCCCATTGGGATGAAAAAAAAGTTTCCCACTTTTTTTGATGCATCCGTAGAAAACTGTGAAAAAATCACAGTCAGTGCGGGTGTGAAAGGTTGTCAGTTGCTGCTTTGCCGCAACACCTTAATAGAATTTATAAGCGCAAAGATTTTTGATTTATGTAAAGAATAAAGAGCTGTGGCTTTGGCCACAGCTCTTTATTTTATAATAACGCTTCCTTTACTGCTTTATCTAATAGATCAATTTTTGCATTTCCTTCATCTAATGTACCGCAGGGAACAGAATAGTAAAATTTAATTTTTGGCTCTGTACCAGATGGGCGAATAACGAAAAATCCGCCACCGGCAAGCTCGAAATATAGCACATTGGACGGAGCAAAGCCAATCGGCTCTTTTTTGCCTGTCTCATAATCCAGGCGGAAATCCTCGTTGTAGTTTCGGAACGCAACAAAATCAGTGCCTCCGATACTGCGCAGCGGCGATTTTGCCACTTTATCCATCAAATCCGCCATTTTCTGCATGCCGTCCAACCCTTCCATATAAACAGAAACAGTGCGCTCCACACTGCAACCATATTTTTTGTAAAGGTTATCAAGGGCATCCCCAAGCGTCAGTCCCTTGCGCTTTAAAACTGCCACAAGCTCGCAAACCAACAAGGTTGCAGCAATAGCATCTTTATCTCTTGCATAGGTCCCCGGCAGACAACCATAGCTTTCCTCATATCCGAAATAATAGTTGCCGTCACCGTTTGCCTCATGTTGCTTTATGATTTCGGCAATAAACTTAAAGCCGGTATAAACATCGTACATACGAACGCCGTAATTTGCGGCAATTTTTTTTGTCAAATCCGTGGTCACAATGGTTTTTACAATGTAGTCATTTTCTTTTAGCAGATTTTTTTCTGCTGCAGAGGACAAAATATATTCCGCCAGCAAAAGCCCCATTTGGTTGCCGGTTAACACCTGATAGTTACCATTTGCGTCCTTTGCCAAAACACCAATGCGGTCTGCATCCGGGTCCGTTCCGCAGATAACATCTGCATCTACCTTTTCTGCCAATGCGATTGCCAGGCGAAATCCCTCTTTTTCCTCAGGGTTGGGAGACTTTACAGTAGAAAACGCCGGGTCGGGTTTTGCCTGCTCCTCTACCACATACACTTGTTTGTACCCCGCCTGAGAAAGCACCTCGGTAACAGGAACCAATCCCGTACCATGAAACGGCGTATATACAATCTTTATTTCTTTTGCAGCATCTTCTGCTACATCAGGATTTTTTCTGCAGGAAAGCACCTGTTTCACAAATTTTTCGCGGATGTCATCCCCAATGGTAGAAATAAGGCCACAATCCCTTGCATCCTGTTCTTCCATGGTTTTTACATCGCGGAAAATGTCCATATTGTTGATATAAGCCATTACCTTTTCGGAATCTTCCACATTCAGTTGTGCGCCATCTGCACCATAAACCTTGTAGCCGTTATAGTTTGACGGGTTGTGGGATGCGGTAATCATAATGCCGGCGGTACAACCAAGTTCCCGTACAGCAAAGGAAAGCACAGGCGTGGGATGTAGTTTGTCAAACACATACGCCTTAACGCCGTTTGCTGCTAACACCCGGGCACTTTCCATGGCAAATTCCGGCGAGAAATAGCGACTGTCATAGGAGATAGCAACCCCTTTGTTTTTTGCCGCATCACCTATGCTGCAAATATAGCTTGCAAGTCCTTGGGTCGCTTTTCGAACAGTATACACATTCATTCTGCTGGAGCCGGCGCCTAAAATACCGCGCAAACCGCCGGTGCCAAATTCCAAATCCTGAAAAAATCGTTCCTTGATTGCGTTTTCATCTGCCTGCAGGGCAATCAGTTCTGCCTTGGTTTTTGCATCAACTGCATCACTATTACACCATGCGGCATATTTTTCTTGATAATTCATCTATCAAATCTCCTCGGTTTTTTTATACACTTATATCATATGCAAAAAATCACTTTATAAGAACTATCTTATTCTTCCCCGAACCATGTGTCCTCGGAGCCCTCTGTTGAAGAGTCATCCGGTGTTGCCGCCCCGTTGGGTATCTCCGTTTCCGGCGGGACTGTATTGTTTTCTGTCAATTCCTCTTCCGGACCAGATGGTGCTGTCGCAGATGGGCTGGCAGTGCTTGTTCCCTCACCCTCAGTCTCCGGCAGACCTGTATCGTGGGATGAGCAATATTTCATAGGCTGCGTTCCCTCTTTGAAGTAATCCACACGGGTGGTAGTGCAAATCTCCGATGCCACACGCCCGCTAATTTGACAAATGGTGCGTTTTACAACATCATCAGGTACCGGGATAGTTTTGATGGTTTCTCCTGCGTGAATTTCTTTCATTACATTTTTCCAGATTTTCGGGCAGGCATTTCCGCCACTCATTGGCTTTGGAATTTCATAGCCCATCCAAACGCCGCCAACATAATTAGGCGTAAAGCCCATAAACCAACGGTCCTTGTTGCCGTTGGTGGTACCTGTTTTACCACCAGCATAGATATTACCCAAAGAAGCTGCTGTTCCTGTACCGCTTCTTACAACGCCGCTCATCATATTCTGCATGATAAATGCGGTTTCTTCACTCATGGCGCGCTTGTTCTGCATCTTGTTTTCCAGCACAACCTTGCCATTGGCATCAATCACCTTTGTATATGTGATAGGTTCATTATATCGTCCGCTATTTACAAATGTGGCATATGCCGCAGTCATTTCCTTTACTGTAACACCATCGGTCAGACCACCCAGCGCTGTAGAAAGAGACTTATCTGAAACCAATTTTCCGTTTCTGGTTTCCCCTGCCACTAAAGTTGTAAAGCCCAACTTTTTGGTCATAAAATCAAAGGATTTTTCCACTGTCAGTTCCCGCATAACCTTCACAGCGGGAATGTTGCGGGAAAGCTCCAAATGACTTCTTACCGCAAGCTTGCCTTTATAACCGCCGCCGGAGTTTTTCGGCTCCCAATCACCAATTTTTAACGGAGAATCATTTACAACTGTTGCAGCGGTAATCACATTGTATTCAATTGCAGGAGCATAAACCGCCAAGGGCTTGATTGCAGAACCGGGCTGGCGCTTTGCCTGGGTTGCCATATTAAAGCCACGGCTGACTGTTTTTTTGCCGATGCCGCCTGCCATACCCTTAATCTGTCCTGTATAGGGATCCATCACCACCATGGCGGATTGAGGTTTATTGCCTGCAGCCCCGGGGAAGTTTGCCGTGTTTTGAAAAACTTTATCAATTGCCGATTGCACCTTGGGATCAATGGTTGAATAAATCTTAAACCCGCCGGTGTAGAGGCGATTGGTTGCATCACTTTCAGAAAGGTTCTCCTTTTCCATCAAATCCCGTATTACATCTGCAACAACGGCGTCAACCGCATAGCTCTTTACATCTGCGGGTACATCCTGCTGCTGAGATTTTCCGATTTTGATCTTCAAATCCTTTTTCTTCGCCTCGTCACATTCCTGTTGTGAAATGTGTCCCAAATTTGCCATTTTCGTTAAAATAACCTCTTGGCGTTCCTTGTTTTTTTCATAATTGGTAGCAGGGTTATAAGTTGTAGGCGCTTTTACAATGCCCGCAAGGGATGCACACTGCTCCAAGGTTAAATCTTTAACATCCTTGCTGAAATAATAGTTTGCTGCCGTTTGCACACCGTGGCAGCCTCCACCAAAATAAATGGTGTTCATATACATTTCAATGATCTGGTCCTTGCTCATTTTCTTTTCCAGGTTCATGGCGCGAATCATTTCCTGCACTTTTCTGGTAGGAGAACGATCCCTGTCCCCGGTAATGTTTTTAATCAACTGCTGGGTAATGGTAGAGCCACCATAAGAATCATTGCCTGTCATCCATTTTAAAAACGCACCAAAGGTACGCTTTAAGTCCACGCCCTTATGCTCACGAAAGCGCTCATCCTCAATGGAGATAAATGCATTGGTTAAATTTTCCGGAATATCTGCAATATCCACCCAAACACGATTTTCGTTTCTGTGAATACGGTCTAATTCCTTAGGCTGATTCGTCTCCTCATCAATGTAATAAATGATGGAGGTAAAATCTAAATTGTATTCCTCTGCAATCAAATCCATGCTGTTGTCAATAAAGCCCACCACAGCACCTGCCGCAACAGACGCTACCAAGGCAGCAATGACAATAAGAATAAACAAAAGGCGTCCAAAAACCTTCATATCTTTTTTCTTCTTTTTTCTTTTTTTTGCATTTTCCTGTGTGGGTCTTGCCCCTTTTCTGTATGTATTTGTTGCCAAACTGCTCACCTCTTGAATTGGTAATGAGTATTTATGATGATTCAATTTTATTTTATCCTAAACTTATTACAAAACTATTACGCGAGGGTTACTTTGCTGTGAAAACTCTTTTTTTATAAAATTTTCTAATTGAAAGTATAGACAAAAACTTGATTTGGCATACTAAAAACAAAGAAATTTTTAAAGGGTCTGATAACATGGATAAGGAGCAGAGTGCGAAAAACATTCGCCATCTACTGCATTTGGGATTAATTGCACTGTCAATATTCGGCGCAATGCTTATTTGTGCATTGCTTGGCTATCGCGTGGTGCGCTATAATGGTGCAGAAACGCCGTCGGAGTTTTATCATGCTGCAAGGGAAAGTACTTTGCCAACCACGCATGACAAAGCATTTCCAAATCTTCCCCAATCCGACACCACACAAGCATCTCTACCAAAACAGGATGTGCAGATTGTCATCGATAAAAACGATTATCTGGTGCTGGCAACAAACGGTATTGTAGAGCTTTACACCATTACGCCCCAGGGAGAAAAAGTGTATCAAAAGGATTTGCCCATTTCTCCCGACGCATTACTTGAGGCAGACCGCATCCTTTTGGAGCAGGGAATTATTTTAAAATCTGAGGAAGATTTAGTGGCTCTTTTGGAAGATTACACTTCATAAAAAAACGGCTGTAGCAATCACTGCTACAGCCGTTTACTTATTTGATATCCTTAACCAAAAGCGCCCTGATATATCCTTTATCCTTGCTGGTGGAATCTACATAAAATCCCCGATTATAATAAAAACGCATCAACGGGGCAGCTTTTGCCGCTGTGTGAAGTATTACCCGCTTAACATGAAGCTCTTTCAGCTCCATATCCAAAGAATTCATCATGGATTTTCCAATTCCCAGATTTTGAAACTCCATATTCACACCAAAACGGGAAAGGTATGCTGTTTCATCATCTAACAATTCAATTCTGACGCTGCCTACCACCTGATTTTTAATGTATGCCACATACACAATTTTGTTTTTGATGTCGTCTATAATCTGCTCCTTGGTTTCATGAAGCGCCGCGGTGTCTGTAATACCCGCTAAATCAATATATTTCAAAAATGCCTCGTGCGTAATCTTGGCAATGCTGTCAACATCCTCTAATTTTGCTCTCCGTACCTCAAACATGGATTTCTCTCCCTTTTTTATTGTTCTCCCATCAATTTAACCATAACCGCTTTTTGTGCATGCAGGCGATTTTCCGCCTCGTCAAAAATCACAGACTGCGGTCCGTCAATGACATCTTCTGTCACTTCATAACCCCGATATGCAGGCAAGCAATGCAGAAAAATTGCATCCTTAGCTGCCATAGAAAACAATTCCTGATTAATTTGATAGTCTTTAAACACCTTAATTTTTTCTGCCTTTTCGCTTTCCTGTCCCATGCTGATCCAGGTATCTGCATACACCACATCCGCATCTTTAATGGCCTCACACGGGTCGTTGGTAATGGTCAGGGTTGCACCCGTTGCTTTTGCATCCTCCAGCGCATTTTCTACCACCTGCGCATCACACATATAGGCAGCAGGTGTGGCAACTGCCACATCCATGCCCACCTTTGCACCGCCATAAAGCAAAGAGTGTGCCATGTTATTTCCGTCGCCGATATAGGCAAGTTTTAAGCCTTTGAGCTTTCCGTCCTTATGCTCGCGAATGGTTTGAAAATCGGCTAAAATCTGGCAGGGATGCACCAAATCCGTTAGTCCGTTGATAATGGGAATGGTGCCGTATTTTGCCAAATCCTCCACATCGGACTGCTTATAGGTACGAATCATAATGCCGTCTAAAAATCTTGAGAGCACATTGGCGGTATCATAAATGGTCTCTCCGCGCCCAAGCTGAATGTCATTTGAACTTAAAAACAACGCAGAACCACCCAGTTGATACATTCCCACTTCAAAGGAAACGCGGGTACGGGTAGAAGATTTTGAGAAAATCATACCCAGGGTTTTCCCCTTCAGGATATGATGCTCAATCCCCTGCTTTTGTTTTTGCTTTAACACATCCGCCAAATCAAGCGTACTTAAAATGTCGTCTGTGGACCAGTCATGTAATGTAAGTAAATGTTTCATTTTGCTGCTCTCCTATTTTAAAATTTCTTTCAATGTCTGTATAAACGCATCCACATCGCTTTTTGTCACAATGAGCGGTGGCAAAATGCGCAAGGTGGTTGCAGTTGCGCCTGTTAAATAGCGTTTTTCAAACATCTTGTGCTTGATTTCTCCTGCAATTGCTTCTTGAAATTCCACACCAATCATCAATCCCTTGCCGCGCACTTCTTTGATACAAGGCGTTGTTTCTGCCATTTTTTTGAGTTCATCTACAAAATATGCACCAACCCGACAGCTATTTTCCACCAGCTGCTCTTTTTCAAAAACATCAAATACCGCAAGACCGGCTGCACATGCCAACGGATTTCCTCCAAAAGTAGAGCCATGGTCTCCAGGCGAAAAGCTTTGTGCTACTGCATCTTTTGCACAGACCGCACCAATGGGAACGCCGCCGCCAAGAGCTTTGGCAAGGGTGAAGATATCTGGCTGAATACCATAATGCTCATAAGCAAACAGTTTTCCGGTTCTGCCCATGCCTGTTTGTACCTCATCGCAAATCAGCAGAACATCGTTTTCCTTACAAATGGAAGCCACCGCTGAAACATATGCTGCATCCAGCGGATGTACGCCGCTTTCTCCCTGAATCATTTCCAGCATCACTGCACAGGTGTTTTCATTCATTGCCTGCTTAAGTGCTTCAATATCATTTGCCACCACATAAACAAACCCCGGCGTTAATGGATGATAGGGTGCGCTGAATTTTTCCTGTCCTGTGGCTGCGGCTGTTGCCAATGTTCTTCCGTGAAAGGAGTTTTTAAGCGTAATGACCTGATACTTATGGCCATTGCCCTTTTTGTAATGATAAATTTTTGCAAGCTTTAGTGCACCCTCATTTGCCTCGGCACCGGAGTTTGCAAAAAACACCTTGTCCGCCACACTGTTTGATGTAATCTTTTCCGCCAAAAGTGCTTGTTGTTCAATATAATAGTAATTGGACACATGCAACACACTTTTTGCCTGTTTGCAAATGGCATCCACCAGGGTAGGATGGCTATGTCCCACAGCACTGACCGCAATGCCTGCCAAAAAATCGGTATATTCTGTGCCGTCCTCTGTATAAAGGTGTATGCCCGCCCCCTTGGTAAAGGAAACGGGGATACGCTCCCCAAAAGTATTCATATAATGCAATTTGTCCAGATTTGCAATATCACTTGTTATCATATAAATTTCCTCCATTTGCATCTGTCATGTTATAATTATACACTAATTTGAATAAATATGCAACCTTATTTTAAAAATTTGGGTATTTCAATAAAAATTTTATCAAAAAAAATTAAATTTCGGTTAAATTTGTAAAAAATTATTGCAAATTTATTAAAAATCGAGTATGATATAAGATAAAGGAATTGTATTTATTTTATTATACAAAGGAGCGAATTCATATGTTGAGTGAAGTTTTCCAGCCTGTTTTAGACCAAATGCGCGGTGTAACCCGTAAGTCTATGGGTGTTATCAACAGCACCTCCGTGTTGGTTTCTTATGTAGGCGAGCCGATAGAGGAGGACGATGCTTTCTCCATCGTTTCCACGGTGCAGGGCAACGGTCGTCCGTTTGTAATAAACGGCTACTCCTGTGTTGGCATTGGAACGCGAAATATTATGGAGTTTGTGGTTTATGTAAAGGGGACAGAGAGCGAGGACCAAAAGCTTTGTGCGCTATTGGCGATCAGCATTTCTAACCTGCAAATCCACTGTGGCGACCGGTATGATAAAATCAGCTATTTAAAAAGCGTGCTGCAAGGCAATGTACTTCCCGGTGATATTTATCTACGCTCCGGCGAACTGCAGATTGACACGGATGTTTCCCGTCTTGTGTTTATCGTACAAATTCCGGGGAACGAAACCGGTGTTGTGCAGCTATTGCAAAATATGTTTCCTGACCAGGATTTTGTAATTAACATCGACAACAAAAACATTGTGCTGATTAAGGCACTTTCTCCGGGATATCCTGCAAACTATGCTGAAAAAACTGCAAAAAGCATTGTAGAAACCATTAATGCCGAGCTGATGCTGCGGGTGTTTGTGGGTATCGGTACTCCGGTTGATTCAATTAACGACATTGCCCGTTCTTTCTCCGAGGCACGACTTGCCATTGAAATCGGCCGTGTGTTTGATGGAGATAAATATATTTTAAGCTATGATGAGCTTGGCATTGGTCGTTTGATTTATCAATTGCCCAGCAAGCTTTGCGAGCTGTTCCTGGATGAGATTTTCAAAAAAGAAGGCTTAGAGGTTTTGGATGATGAAACCATGCAAACCATTGACAAATTCTTTGAAAACAATTTGAATGTCAGTGAAACCTCTCGTCAGCTGTTTGTGCATAGAAATACGCTGGTTTATCGTCTTGATAAAATCGAGCGTTTAACCGGTCTTGATCTAAGAAAATTTGACGATGCCGTGGTATTTAAAGTGGCAGTTTTGGTTGGAAAGTATTTAACCTCCAACCCGTCAAAATTTTAAAGACCAAAATTGTTGCTCTGTGTGCCCACACGCAGTGCAAGCAAGCTGATTTTGTGGGCAGAAAGGCCTGGATGTTATATTGATTTTACTAAGTAATGTATCCAAGGTTTATCCCAACGGCTCTACCGCTTTAGATGACATCAGTTTCTTCATTGAGCGAGGAGAATTTGTCTTTATTGTTGGTCCCAGCGGTTCGGGTAAATCTACTTTAATAAAGCTTTTGATGCACGAGGAGGTAGCAACCTCCGGACAAGTCATCATTAATAACAATGATGTGGCAAAACTGAAGCGCCGGGAAATTCCTTATCTTCGCCGCTCTATGGGCGTTGTGTTTCAGGATTTCCGTTTGCTTCCCCAAAAAACTGTATTTGAAAATGTGGCTTTTGCCATGGACATTATTGGTGCCAGCAGAAAGGAAATCAGAAGGCAGGTGCCAAATGTGTTGAGTCTGGTAGGACTTTCTCACAAAGCAAAAGCATACCCCAGTGAGCTCTCCGGTGGTGAGCAGCAGCGTGTGGCGCTTGCGCGCGCTTTGGTAAACAATCCTGCATTTTTAATTGCAGACGAGCCTACCGGAAACCTAAACCCAAAAACCGCCATGGAAATCATGGAACTGTTAGACGATATCAACAAGCGCGGCACCACTGTGATTATGGCAACCCATGCAAAAGATATTGTTGACAAAATGAAAAAGCGCGTCATTGCCATTGAAGACGGCAAAATCGCCCGCGATGAAACACGAGGAGGGTATGGCAATGAGGATTAGAGGATTTCGATATTTTATGACAGAGGCATTTAAAAATCTTTTTGCTAACGGCTGGATGTCTCTTGCCTCTGTTTTTACCGTTATGGCAAGCTTGTTGATTCTGGGCATGTTCATGATTTTGTCCCTGAACCTAAACAGCATTGTTGGTGATTTGGAGCAGGATTATGAAATCATTGTGGTTATGGACGAAAAAACCACAGAAGAGGGCATCCCTGCAATTAGAAAAGAAATTTTAAAGGTTGAAAATGTAACAGATGCCACACTGGACCGCAATTCAGACCGTTTGGAGCAATTAAAAGAAAAGTTCGGGGAAAACGGTTCCCTGCTTGACCGATACAAAGACGACAATCCCTTGCGAAATTGGTATCGTATAACGCTTGCCGACTTAAACCGCACCTCTGAAACTGTTCGCAAGTTGGAACAGATTGACGGTGTGGAAAAGGTTATTCAGAACGAAGACGCCATCAGCAACCTTGTTAAAATTGCAAACTATGTGCGCTCATTCAGTGTCTGGATTATCATTGCTTTGGCAATTGTTTCGGTGTTTATTATTTCAAACACCATTAAGCTAACTGTATATACCAGACGCAGAGAAATTAACATTATGAAATTTGTTGGCGCAACCGATTGGTTTATCCGCTGGCCATTCATTATTGAGGGAATTATCATTGGCTTGATTGGCGCTTGTGCCTCTGCCCTTTTGATTCTGATAGGGTATAATTTCCTGGTTGCCGTAATGCAGAATAATATTCTATTTATTAGTTTAAAACCTTTAGAGGAACTTACTTCTCTTATCCTTTCCTCCACCTTTGGGTTAGGTGTTGTCTTGGGCGGTCTGGGAAGTTTTATCGCCGTAAGGAAGCACTTGAATGTGTAAAAAATAAAAAAGCTGCTACAGGAGTTCCTGTAGCAGCTTTTTTATTTTAGTCAAACATGGTTGTAGATAAATAGCGCTCTCCCGTGTCCGGCAGAAGCACCACAATTCTTTTTCCGGCATGCTCCGGCATTTTTCCAAGCTGAACAGCAGCCGCAAGTGCTGCACCTGCAGAAATGCCCACCAACACGCCTTCCCGTTTTCCCATAAGATTTCCCATGGCATAGGCGTCTTCATTTTTAACGGGAATAATTTGGTCAATTACCTTTGTATCCAGTACATCAGGTATAAATCCTGCTCCAATTCCCTGAATCGCATGTGTGCCCGCCTTTCCACCGGAAAGAACGGGAGAAGAATACGGCTCTACACCAACAATCTGTATAGCAGGATTTTTGGATTTTAAAAATCTTCCAACGCCGGTAATGGTGCCGCCTGTGCCAACGCCCGCAACAAAAATATCTACCTTTCCGTCTGTATCCCGCCAAATTTCAGGTCCGGTGGTTAAAAAATGGATTTCAGGGTTTGCAGGATTGATAAATTGTCCCGCAACAAAGCTTTTGGGAAGGGTTTTGCTTAATTCGTTTGCTTTTTCAATTGCGCCATTCATCCCTTTTGCCCCTTCTGTGAGCACAAGCTCTGCACCAAGGGCGAGCATCAGTTTTTGCCGCTCAACAGACATGGTTTCCGGCATCACAATCATCACACGATAGCCACGCGCTGCCGCAACAGACGCAAGGCCGATGCCTGTATTTCCGCTGGTGGGCTCAATAATAACGGTTTCTTCATCAATCAGCCCCCGTGCCTCCGCATCATCCAGCATTGCCTTTGCCACGCGGTCTTTCACAGAGCCGGCAGGGTTAAAATATTCAAGTTTTGCATAAAGCTTTGCTGAAAGTGCATAGTGTTTTTCTATGTTGCATAACTCCAAAATGGGTGTGTTTCCAATTAATTCGTCTATGGAATAATAAATGTTTCCCATGATAAAATTCATCTCCTACTGATATTTCACATCTTTATAATCTTATTATATTACAGCCGCCAATGGAAAGCAAGCAAAAGTTTGACACCTTACAAATTCTGTGATATAGTGAAAGAAAGAAGAACAAGGAGTATCGTATGAATCGGCAACTTCAAGAAAAAATGGCACAATTGCCTGAAGCATTACTACCGTGGTATGAAAAAAATGCGCGGCATCTTCCCTGGCGGGAAAACAGAGACCCTTATCGTGTATGGCTATCTGAAATTATGCTACAGCAAACACGGGTTGAGGCAGTAAAAGGTTACTATATTCGTTTTTTAGAGACATTTCCAGATATTGCTTCCCTTGCAGCTGCAGATAACGGGCAGCTTTTAAAGCTATGGGAGGGACTTGGATACTATTCCCGCGCGAGAAATTTAAAAAAAGCCGCCCAAATGATTATTTCTCAATTTGGCGGTGTGTTTCCCCGTCAATATGAAGATATCTTAAGTTTGCCGGGAATTGGTGATTATACTGCAGGCGCCATTGCTTCTATCTGTTTTGAGCAGCCCACGCCTGCCGTTGATGGAAATGTGCTGCGGGTAATTGCAAGAGTTGGAGCTTTGAAAGAGGAAATCGACCTACCATCTGTTAAAAAAGAGGTGGCAAGCAGCCTAGCAAAAATCTATCCAAAAGGACATTGCGGCGATTTTACCCAATCCTTAATGGAGTTGGGTGCCATGGTTTGTGTGCCAAATGGAACACCAAATTGTGATATTTGTCCCGTTCAATCCTTATGTTGTGCGTACAAAACCGGCACACAAGCAGACTTTCCAAAACGGGCAGCGAAAAGGCCACGAAAAACAGAACACCACACCGTATTTTTAATCAGGTGCGGCGATAAATACGCAATTAAAAAAAGAAAGCAAAAGGGATTGCTTGCGGGAATGTGGGAATTTCCCAATACCCCCGGAGCGCTTACAAAGGAACAGGCAGCAGACCATATGAAACAATGCGGAATGATTGTAACGGATCTGGTTTATTCTTCCAAACGAAAGCATATTTTTACCCACATTGAGTGGCACATGATTTGCTACGGCTTTACTGTAGAGCAGGAAAACGACGCTTTTGTCTGGGTAAGCAAAGATACTCTTTTTTCACAGGTTGCCCTTCCCACTGCTTTTCGACAATTTTGTGAATTGCTATAAAAAAAGAAACTGCCATAGGGCAGTTTCTTTTTTTAATTTTTGTATACAAAATTAGTTTGTCGATTAAACCAGCTCAATTACTGCCATTTCAGCAGCGTCACCGCGTCTGGGGCCCATCTTTAATACTCTTGTGTAGCCACCGTTACGATCCTGATATTTCGGAGCGATTTCGTCGAACAGTTTGAAAACAACCTCTTTATCCGTAATGTAAGCCAATGCTTGTCTTCTGGAATGTAAGGTGTTCTTTTTGCCAAGTGTAATCATTTTATCTGCGATTGCACGAAGTTCTTTTGCCTTAGAAACTGTGGTAACCAGTTTACCATTTGCCAAAAGTGCTGTGGTAAGGCTTCTGAACATTGCAATACGCTGGTCGGTTGGACGACCTAATTTTCTTGTTCCTGGCATCTGTCACTACCTCCTTGATTTCAATAATTTTCGTTAGTCCTCACGCTTTGCAAAGGACTGTCCAAGTGCCTGAAGCTTTCCGATAACTTCTTCTAAGGATTTTCTTCCCAGATTACGAACCTTTACCATGTCCTCCTCTGTTCTGTTTGTTAAATCCTCTACTGTGTTAATTCCTGCACGCTTTAAGCAGTTGTAGGAACGAACAGAAAGGTCTAACTCCTCAATGGTCATCTCCAGCACTTTTTCTTTCTGACCAACTTCTTTTTCAATTAAGATGTCGGCATTCTTTGCTTCTTCCGAGAGGTCAATAAACTGCATTAAATGCTCGTTTATAATTTTAGCCGCAAGACTCACTGCTTCATCGGGTGTAATGGAACCATCGGTCCAAACCTCCAGTGTGAGTTTGTCATAGTCTGTAATGTTTCCGACACGGGTGTTTTCAACAGAATAATTCACCCTGTGAACAGGTGTGTAAATTGAGTCAACCGGAATTACGCCGATAATGTTTTGGTTAATCTGCTTGTTACGCTCAGCAGATACATAGCCGCGGCCCTTTGCAAATGTGATTTCCATATAGAGCTTTGCGTCCTTACCAAGTGTTGCAATTTTCAGGTCAGGGTTACAGATTTCAATATCTGAATCCAACTTGATGTCGCCAGCGCGAATAACGCCCTCGCCCTCTGCCTCAATGTAAACAACTTTCGGTGTATCGCAGTGCAGTTTTACTGCAATCTGTTTGATGTTCAAAATAATTTCTGTTACATCTTCCTTTACACCGGGTATTATCGAAAATTCATGCAGTATCCCGTCAATTTTTACAGAGGTTGCAGCTGCACCCGGAAGAGATGACAAAAGCATTCTTCTCAAGGAGTTGCCCAGCGTTGTGCCGTAGCCGCGCTCTAAAGGCTCTGCAATAAATTTGCCGTAGGTACCGTCTTCGTTAATCTCTACACACTCAACTTTCGGCTTTTCTATTTCTAACATCGTTAACCCTCCCTCATATATTTCGGTTAAATTTCACGCACACAAACAAACATGTTTGCGTCGAGGGTAATCTTGATTGTAAAGCTTTGAATGCGAAATAACAAAATTTTATTTCGAATACAATTCGACAATAAGATGTTCCTCAATTTCAAGGTCAATGTCTTCTCTTTTTGCCAAAGTTACAACTTTGCTTTCGCAAGTGTCATGGTTGGCATCAAGCCATGCGGGAACGGTTCTTCCTGCTGTGATTTCCAAAATTGCTTTGAATTTCTCAGAAGAACGGCTCTTTTCCTGCAATGTGATTACATCGCCAGGTTTAACCAAATATGACGGAATGTCAACGCGCTTGCCGTTAACTTCAAAATGGCCATGGGAAACCAGAATTCTTGCTTCAGGTCTTGATGTTGCAAAACCGGAACGGTAAACCACATTGTCCAATCTGCTTTCAATAATCTGGAGCAGGTTTTCACCGGTGATACCCTGCTTTTTGTTTGCCATTTCAAAATATTTTGCAAACTGAGATTCTAAAACGCCATAATATCTCTTTGCTTTTTGCTTCTCTCTTAACTGTAAACCGTATTCAGACAGCTTCTTTCTGCTCTGACCGTGCATGCCTGGAGCGCTCTTTCTACGGGTAATTGCGCACTTATCTGTGTAACATCTTTCGCCCTTTAAGAAAAGCTTCATGCCTTCTCTACGACAAAATCTGCACACTGCACCTGTATATCGTGCCATCTAAATCTACACCTCCTTAAATTTTAAACCGATGTATATCGATATCCATCAAACTCTTCTTCTTTTCGGCGGTCTGCAGCCGTTGTGAGGAATGGGGGTTACATCCTTAATCATGGTAACCTCAAGACCTGCAGCCTGAAGTGCACGAATTGCAGCTTCACGACCTGCGCCGGGGCCTTTTACAAATACCTCAACTGTTTTTAAACCGTGTTCCATTGCTGCCTTTGCTGCTGTTTCAGCCGCTGACTGTGCTGCAAACGGCGTGCTCTTTCTGGAACCGCGGAAACCTAAACCACCTGCACTTGCCCAGCTAATTGCATTGCCGGCAACATCTGTGATTGTAATAATTGTGTTATTAAATGTTGAACGAATGTGAACTGCGCCACGCTCGATATTCTTTTTAACTTTTCTGCGGGTACTTCTTTTCGCAACCTTTGCCATTTCGATAGTTCCTCCTTTCGACAGTGAATAAGGTCCCCTATTGGGTAAATCTTATTTTTTCTTATTCGCGATTGTGCGTTTCGGTCCTTTTCTGGTTCTTGCATTTGTCTTGGTCTTCTGACCTCTAACCGGAAGACCTTTTCTGTGTCTTACGCCACGGTAGCAACCGATTTCCATCAGTCTTTTTATGTCAAGTGCGACATTTCTTCTTAAATCGCCTTCAACAACATAATCTCTGTCGATGATTTCTCTCAGCTTTGAAACTTCATCCTCGGTCAGGTCCTTTACTCTTGTGTCGGGGTTAATGCCCGCTTCAGCAAGAATTTTTTTAGAACTTGGAAGACCGATTCCGAATACATAAGTCAAGCCAATCTCAACTCTTTTTTCTCTTGGTAAATCCACGCCTGATATTCTGGCCATGCTTGTCTCGCACCTCCTGTTTTTGTGTTTGATTTATAGCACACCGGGAAAGTTAACGCAAAATCATTTGCGTTTCAGCCGCTTCTCCCGGAATTCTACAAAATTAGCCCTGCTTCTGCTTGTGCTTCGGGTTTTCACAGATAACCATGATTTTACCCTTACGCTTAATAATTTTGCATTTTTCACACATAGGTTTTACACTTGGTCTTACCTTCATGTTGTAAATACCTCCTTCATGGCAACTTTACCGCCATTTTGCGGCAATTTTGTTTCATTTGATTATTTCGCTCTCCAGGTGATACGACCTTTGGTTAAGTCATAGGGTGACATTTCAACCGTTACCTTATCACCGGGGAGAATTCTGATATAATTTGTTCTGAGCTTTCCTGAAATGTGAGCCAAAATCTCGTGCCCATTTTCAAATTTTACTTTAAACATTGCATTGGGTAGTGCTTCTGTTACAACACCCTCCAACTCAATTACGCCGTCTTTTGCCATAATGATAAACCTCCTATACATCCTTTCGGTTATACTGCGCTAATTCCTTTTTTAAGTCAGGATTGGTAACGCGAACACCTGCGCTGAGTTTTTCCTGAATGAACAAAGACGCATTTCCCGTGTTCTCAAGATGCTTCCATTTTTTTCGTTTTGGATTATCCACTCTGCGCAAGTCCCCATCTGCAACCAAAACGAATTGTTCGTCAACCGTTGCCAGGACTACAAAATGTTTGTCCTTATCTCTTCCTGCCTTTGAAACTACAATATCACCGGCACAGAAATTCAAAATATCATCACCTCAAAATTAGCATTTGGTCAGGATTTCGACACCTTTCTCTGTAATGAGAATGGTATTTTCATAATGTGCCGAAAGCGAACCATCTGCTGTTACCACTGTCCACTCATCGGGTAGCGTATTTACCTTGTGCGTACCCAAGTTTACCATTGGCTCAACCGCAATGGTCATGCCTGCCACAAGTCGTGGTCCACGACCTGCTGTTCCAAAATTAGGAACCTCGGGGTCCTCGTGAAGATGCTTACCAATTCCATGCCCCACAAGCGCCCGTACAACTGAGCAATTGTTCTCTTCCACAATCTTCTGAATGTTTGCAGAAATGTCGAAAAGACGGTTGCCTAATTTTGCATATTTGATGCCTTCAAAAAAACTCTGCTCCGTAATGGATATCAACCGTTCTGCTTCCGGGCAAATCGTGCCCACCGCATAGGTTCTTGCCGCATCGCCATGATATCCGCCGTAGCATGCTCCGATATCAACACTGACGATGTCCCCGTCCTGAAGAATTCGTCTTCCGGGAATGCCGTGAACGACCTCGTCATTCACGGATATGCAGATATGTCCGGGATATCCGTTGTATTGATAAAACGAACATTCTGCACCGCATTTGTTGATATACTCTGCCGCAATTTTATCAAGTTCCTTTGTTGTAACACCGGGCTTGATAAAATCTTTTAATACCTCAAAGGTTTCAGCAGTAATTCTGCCGGCAATTCGCATTTGTTCAACCTCATAGGTAGATTTGATTTTAATCATACGCCCGCCTCAACATTTCTTGCCTCAATGGCATCCATCATCGCTTTTGTGGTATCTTCTACCTTGTCTTTCCCCTCAATGGAAACCAAAAGACCTCTGCTTTGATAGAATGCTCTTAAAGGCTCTGTTTGCTCACTGTATACTCGAATTCGTTTTTTAATAACATCCGGCACATCATCATCGCGCTGGACAAGAGGAATGTTACATTTGTCACACATACCCTCTTTTTGTGGCGGATTATCATGAACATGATAGGTTGCCCCGCAAGCTTTACACACGCGGCGACCGGAAAGACGGGATATAATCACATCTTCCTCTACACGAAGTTCAATTACCAAATCCACAGGGATTGGTATTTCCTCCATGATTTCCGCCTGAGAAATTGTTCTGGGAAAACCGTCTAAAATATAGCCGTTTTCGCAATCCTTTTCCTTCAAGCGCTCCTGCACGATTTCCACCACAATCTTGTCAGGAACAAGCTCTCCGCGGCTGATATAGCCTTTGGCTTCCTGCCCGACGAGCGTGTTCTCTGCAATTGCATTTCTGATAATATGTCCCGTAGAAATTGCGGGAATATCAAATTTATCTGCTAATTTTTCCGCCTGTGTGCCTTTACCGGCTCCCGGCGGTCCTAACAGAACCAATTTCATAGTGTCCCTCCGGTTTATTCAAGAAAACCCTTGTAGTGTCTCATCAGCATTTGAGATTCCAACTGTTTTACAGTTTCCAGTGATACACCTACTACGATAAGCAAGGATGTACCGCCGATGGAAATGCCGCCCAAAGACGGAATAAATGCTAAGAACAACGGTAACAATGCCAAGGCAGCCAAGAAAAATGCACCTAAAAGTGTCACCTTGGACAATACCTTTGCAACATAATCTGATGTGGGTTTACCCGGTCTGATGCCCGGAATAAATCCGCCATTCCGCTTCATGTTATTCGCAACTTCAATTGGATTGAACTGAATTGCAGTATAGAAATATGTGAAGAACAGAATGAGCAGGAAGTAGCATATAATATAGAACGGATGTGTTTCGGAGAACCATCTGAGTACTGCACCCCAAACGCCTTCTGTGGGTGTTTGTGTTCCATGAACAAACATGGAAATTGTTCTGGGGAAAGACATGATGGATACCGCAAAGATAATGGGCATTACACCTGCCATAATTACTTTCAGCGGGATGTGTGTGCTCTGGCCGCCGTATGCTTTTCTGCCTACAACGCGTTTTGCATACTGAACCGGAATTCTGCGTTCCGCTTCATTCATCAATACAACCGCTGCAATTGCTACAATCATAATTACCAAAATTGCAATAATGGTTGCTGCCGCAGAGATGGTGAAGCCGCCTGCTTGTTCAACCATTGCTCTCATGGACTGAATTACCTGGGGTCCGCGAGATACAATACCGATTACGATAAGCAGGGAAATACCATTACCAACACCCTTTTCGGTGATTTCTTCACCTAACCACATCAAAAATGCGGTACCAGCAGTAAAGGTAAGCGTTACGATAAAGTAAGCAAAAATACCACTGTCGCCTGTCATTGCAGGCTTTAAGCTGAAGAAAAGACCTGTTGCCTGGACAAATGCCAGGATTACTGTTACATATCTTGTGTAGGAAGCAATTTTCTTTCTTCCCTCTTCTCCCTCTTTGGCTAATTTTTCCAAAGCGGGAATTGCAACTGTCAAAAGCTGCAGAATGATTGATGCGTTGATGTAGGGTGTGATACTCATCGCAAAAATGGATGCACGCTCTAAAGCGCCGCCCGAGAAGTTATTGATAAGTCCCTGAATACCTGCATCAAAGCCACCCATCATTTCCTTAATCATTTCTGCGTTAATTCCCGGAACAGGAATGAACGAGCCTAATCTGAAAACAATCAGCATCAGGATTGTGTAAAGCATTTTTTTACGAAGATCCGGAATTTTCCATGCGTTCCGCAAGGTTTGAAGCATTCTCAGATCACCTCCGCCTTACCGCCTGCATTGGCTATTTTTTCTGCTGCTGCTTTGGTAAATTTCACTGCCTGAACGGTTAAGTTCTGTGCTGTCAGATCGCCGCGACCCATAACAACAACGCCGTCATTTACCTTTTTAATAATGCCTGCATTTTTCAAACTTTCAGCGTTTACAACTGCACCGCTTTCAAAGCTGTTCAAATCGCTAACATTAATCTCTGTATATTGTTTTGCAAAGACATTGGTAAATCCTCTTTTCGGAAGACGTCTGTAAATAGGCATCTGTCCGCCTTCAAAACCAGGTCTTACACCGCCGCCGGAGCGCGCATTCTGACCCTTATGACCTTTGCCTGATGTTTTGCCGTTACCCGAACCATGTCCACGACCAACTCTGAATGCCTTGTGCTTGGAACCTGCTGCCGGGGATAATTCGTTCAAATTCATCTTGTGGCACCTCCTTCGGATTAAACTTCTTCTACCTTTACCATATAGTCAACCTTGTTAATCATACCCAAGATTGTAGGGGTTGCTTCGTGAATCTTTTCGTCACGAATCTTTTTAAGGCCAAGTGCCTTAACTGTTGCTATATGGTCTTTTTTTCTACCAATTGTACTTTTCATCAAAGTAACCTTAAGCTTAGCCATGGCTTTTGCCTCCTCAATTTAAGATTTCTTCAACGCTCTTACCGCGAAGACGAGCAACGCCTTCTGCACTCTTTAAAGATGCTAAGCCCTGAAGTGTTGCCTTAACAACATTTCTGGGGTTGTTGGAGCGTAAAGATTTTGTTCTGATATCTGCGATACCGGCAAGCTCAATTACAGCTCTGGCTGCGCCGCCGGCGATAACGCCTGTACCCTTTCCAGCAGGCTTTAATAATACTCTACCTGCACCGAATTCACCGGTTATTTCATGAGGAATTGTTGTTCCAACCATGTTCACCTTAATCAGGTTTTTCTTCGCATCTTCAATTCCCTTGCGAATTGCGTCCGGAATTTCAGAAGATTTTCCTGTGCCGCAGCCTACATGTCCGTTCTCGTCACCAACAACAACCAGTGCGCTGAAACGGAATGTTCTACCGCCCTTAACAACCTTTGCAACACGGCTTAAGTTTACAACTCTTTCTTTTAAATCCAATGTGCTTGCGTCAATCAGTTGAGCCAAAACGATTTCCTCCTTTTCTTAGAATTTAAGACCGGCTTCTCTTGCACCTTCTGCAAGCTCTAATACACGGCCGTGGTAAATGTATCCGCCTCTGTCGAATACGACTGTGTCGATGCCCTTTTCAATTGCTTTTTTTGCAATTAATGCACCAACTGCTTTTGCTGCATCCTTGTTGCCACCGTAGGTAGCCTTCAATTCACCCTCAAGGCTGGATGCGCTAACCAAGGTTACGCCCTTATCGTCATCGATAATCTGTGCGTAGATGTTTTTAAGACTTCTGTAAACGCAAAGTCTGGGACGGCTTGCCGTACCGGAAACTGCTTTACGGACTCTTTTATGTCTTCTCAGTCTTGAAACATTGCTTGACTGCTTTTTAATCAATTCGATTCACTCCTTTTTAATGCCATTAAAATCATGGATTTTGCCATAATTTCTAACATGCGGGAAAGACGAGCCTTAAGATTATTTCTTACCGCCTGTCTTGCCTTCCTTGCGTCTGATGTGTTCTGTGGCATACTTAATACCCTTGCCCTTATACGGTTCGGGGGGTCTCTTTTCACGAACTTTTGCTGCAAACTGACCTACCACCTGGTTGTCGATACCTTTGATGATAATTTCGTTTGCAGAAGGCACTTCGATTGTAACACCATCAACAGGGTCCATCTCAACAGAGTGAGAGTAACCTAAGTTCATTACAAGCTTTTTGCCCTGCAGCTGCGCTCTGTAACCTACACCGTTTACTTCCAATTTCTTTTCGAAACCGTCTGTAACACCAACAATCATGTTGCTGAGTAATGTTCTGGTTAAACCGTGAAGCGCTTTGTGCATCTTTATTTCAGAAGGACGAGAAACGGTCAGTTCGTTGCCCTCTGTCTTAATAATCATGTCAGGATGTAATTCCTTTGTCAGCGTGCCTTTCGGTCCTTTTACGGTAACCACATTGCCGTCTGCAATGGTAACAGTTACGCCTGCGGGAACCGCGATTGGCATTCTACCTATTCTTGACACTTACTTGCACCTCCTTATTTTATATGGCTTACCATACAAACGCCATAACTTCTCCGCCAACATTTTCTTTTCTTGCCTTTTTATCGGTCATAATGCCTTTGGATGTTGAAACGATTGCAATACCTAAGCCGCGGAGCACTTTCGGGAGCTCCTCTTTGCTCTTATATATTCTGAGACCGGGTGTTGAAACTCTCTTAAGACCGGAAATTGCTTTTTCTTTTCCGTTGTATTTAAGAGCGATTCGGATAATATCCTGTTTTCCGTCCTCAATGATTTGATAATTTTTAATATAGCCCTCTTCCAACAGAATTTCAGCGATTGCCTTTTTCACATTGGATGCAGGAACATCTACACAAACATGCTTTGCAGAGTTTGCATTTCTGATTCTTGTAAGCATATCTGCGATAGGATCGGTTGTATGCATCTTTATAACCTCCTTCCGAATTTAAAAATCCTTACCAGCTTGCCTTTTTCACACCGGGAATCTGACCTTTGTAAGCAAGTTCCCTGAAGCAAATACGGCAGATACCATATTTTCTGAGGTACGCGTGAGGACGACCGCAGATTTTGCATCTGTTATATGCTCTTGTGCTGAACTTAGGCGTCAGGCGTTGTTTGTTAACCATCGCTTTTTTAGCCATTTGTTATTCCTCCTCTACACGAATTACTTCGTGGCAAACGGTGCACCCATCAGCTTCAGAAGCTCTCTTGCTTCTTCGTCTGTGCGAGCCGTTGTTACCATGATGATATCCATACCTCTGATTTTATCAATTTTGTCGTAATCAATCTCGGGGAAAATCAACTGTTCTTTAACACCTACGCAGTAGTTACCGCGTCCGTCAAAAGAATCCGGATTGATTCCGCGGAAGTCTCTTACACGCGGAAGTGCAACATTAAAAAATCTGTCTAAAAATTCATACATCTTGCTGCCACGAAGTGTTACCTTGCAGCCAATGTTCATGCCTTCCCTGACTTTAAAGGAAGCCACAGATTTTCTTGCCTTTGTAATAACAGGCTTCTGGCCTGTGATTTGTTCCAAATCGCTTACTGCGCCGTCTAACGCTTTTGCGTTATCTTTTGCTTCGCCGCAACCGATGTTAATAACAATTTTTTCAAGCTTCGGAATCTGCATTGTGCTTTTGTAGGAATACTTTTCCATCAAAGCCGGTGCAACTTCCTTGCTGTATTTTTCTTGCAATCTTGCCATCTGCTATTTTACCTCCTTTTGCAAAATTAGTCGTTAAAGGTTTCTCCGCACTTTTTGCAGTAGCGAACAATGCTGCCATCCTCTAACACTTTGTGTGCAGCTCTTGTTGCTTTTTTGCACTTGCTGCAAACAACCATAAGATTGGATGCATCAACGGGGAGTTCCTGCTTGATAATGCCGCCGGTCTGTCCCTGTGCTCTGGGCTTTTTGTGCTTTGTTGCAACTGCAACACCTTCAACAATGGCCTTGCCAACCTTCGGTAAAACCTCAATGATTTTACCCTTTTTACCTTTATCTTTTCCGGAAATGACAACGACTTCGTCGCCGGATTTAATATTCATTTTTGCCATTTTTCGGCTCCTCCTTCATTTAACTGGTTAAAAACTTAGAGTACCTCAGGCGCTAACGAGAGAATCTTCATGTATTCTTTTTCCCTCAGCTCTCTTGCTACAGGTCCAAAGATACGGGTGCCTCTCGGGTTCTTGTCGTCCTTAATGATAACGGCTGCATTTTCGTCAAACTTGATGTATGTTCCGTCATTTCGTCTTACGCCGGAAACCGATCTTACGATGACTGCCTTAACGACATCACCTTTTTTAACCACTCCGCCGGGCGTTGACTTTTTAACAGAAGCAACAACCACATCGCCGATTGCCGCATATCTTCTTTTAGAACCGCCCAATACTCTGATACACATCAGTTCTTTTGCTCCGGTGTTATCCGCAACCTTCAAAAGCGTCTGCTGTTGAATCATATTGGTTACCTCCGTTTCTTAATATCGATTATTGTGCTTTTTCCAAAATGCTTACCAATCTCCATCTCTTATCCTTGGAAATCGGTTTTGTTTCCATAACCAACACCTTATCGCCAATGCCACATGTGTTATTTTCATCATGCGCCTTCAGCTTGTAAGTTCTCTTTATGATTTTGCCGTAAAGAGGGTGTTTAACGTTATATTCAATTGCAACGACGATGGTTTTGTCCATTTTATCGCTGACAACTCTACCAATTCTCTGTTTTCTGAAATTTCTGGTTTCTGCCATGATTACACTCCTTTCAAAGCATTATTTACTCTGCAAGCTTCCGCTCTGCCATGACTGTCTTAATCTTGGCAATGGTCTTTTTAACCTCGTGGATTCTCATTGGGTTTTCCAACTGATTTGTAGCATTCTGAAATCTAAGGTTAAAGAGTTCTTTTTTCAGGTCAGCGAGAGTAGTTTCCAGTTCTGTTCCGCTTAATTCGCGAATTTCGTTTACCTTCATTGATTAACCCTCCATTTCTTCAGCTTCGCGGGCTACAAACTTACACTTAATAGGAAGTTTGTGCATAGCAAGACGAAGTGCCTCTCTTGCAATTTCTTCTGAAACGCCGTCAATCTCAAAAAGGATTCTGCCAGGCTTTACAACAGCTACCCAGTATTCCGGAGAACCTTTACCAGAACCCATTCGGGTTTCAGCCGGCTTTTCGGTTACGGGCTTGTCGGGGAAAATTTTAATCCAAACCTGACCGCCTCTTTTGATATAACGGGTCATAGCGATACGGGCAGCCTCAATCTGGTTGCTTGTAATCCAAGAGGATTCCAAAGCCTGAAGACCGTAGCTTCCGTAGGTAATTGTGTTACCGCGGTTTGCCTTACCCTTCATTCTGCCACGCATTACTCTTCTGTATTTCACTCTTTTCGGTAATAACATGTCTTATTTACCTCCCTCAGTCTTAATCTTTTTACTCTCGGGAAGGATTTCTCCTTTATAAATCCAGACCTTAACACCGATTTTGCCGTAGGTTGTGTTTGCTTCCCAGAAGCCATAGTCGATGTCTGCTCTTAAGGTCTGCAGCGGGATTGTACCCTCATGATAGTGCTCAGACCGTGCAATTTCAGCACCGCCCAAACGACCGGAACATGTGGTTTTAATACCCTTTGCGCCAAGTTTCATTGCTCTGCCCATGGTAGACTTCATTGCTTTTCTGAATGAAATTCTGCGCTCAAGCTGTCCTGCAATGTTTTCTGCAACCAGCTGTGCGTTCATGTCGGGCTGCTTTACTTCTTCAATGTTTAAAGCAACGCTCTTGCCTGTCATGTCCTCTAACTGCTTTTTAACCTTCTCGATTTCACTGCCGCCTTTACCGATGATGATACCGGGTTTTGCAGCAAAAATGTTAACCTTTACTCTCTTTGCTGTACGCTCGATTTCAATTTTTGCAACGCCTGCAGCAAATAACTGTTTCTTTAAGAATTTTCTTAATTTATAGTCTTCGACCAGGTAATCACCAAAATCGCGGTCATTTGCAAACCACTTGGAATCCCAGTCCTTAATAATACCAACTCTTAAACCGTGTGGATGTACTTTCTGTCCCAAACTGACTCTACCTCCTTCTTTTATTATTTCTGTTCAAGCTCTTTCAACACGATGGTGATATGGCTTGTTCTTTTTCTAATTCTGAACGCTCTACCCTGCGCTCTGGGGCGAACCCTCTTAAGTGTGGGGCCCTGGTTTGCGAAAATTTCAGCAACATAAAGGCTGTTTTTGTCCATGTTGTGATTGTTTACTGCGTTTGCTGCAGCAGAATTCAACAACTTGATTAAAAGCTCACTTGCTGCCTTTGGTGTATTCTTTAAAATACCCAATGCTTCGCCAACCGTTTTATTTCGAATCATATCGATTACGATTTTTACTTTTCTGGATGAAATCCGAGCGTAACTAAGTTTTGCTCTTGCTTCCACAATGACTCCTCCTCTCTTTAAAAGGAAATATTATTTACCGCTTGTTTTATTTCCGGCATGACCTTTGAATGTTCTTGTCGGTGCAAATTCACCGAGCTTGTGTCCAACCATATCTTCCGAGATAAACACCGGCACATGCTTTCTGCCGTCGTGCACTGCGATGGTATGTCCTACCATTTCAGGGAAAATGGTTGAGCTTCTTGACCATGTCTTTAAAACTCTTTTTTCATTGGCTTCGTTCATTTTCACGATTCTTGCCAACAGTCTTTCCTGTACGAAAGGTCCTTTTTTAACCGATCTACCCATCTTAATCCTCCTTCGCCGAAGATTTCCCCGGGGGAACTCCCCCGGATATCCACTTTCAGTGATTACTTATCGTTTCTTCTCTTTACGATGAACTTGTCATTCAAGTTCTTTTTCTTTCTGGTCTTAAGACCAAGTGCCGGTTTGCCCCAAGGTGTTACCGGTCCGGGACGACCAACAGGGGACTTACCTTCACCACCACCATGCGGATGGTCGCAGGGGTTCATTACAGAACCACGAACAGTAGGTCTCCAACCCATGTGGCGTTTTCTGCCGGCTTTACCAATGGATACATTTTCATGGTCTAAGTTACCAATCTGTCCGATGGTAGCCATGCAGTTCATAGCAATCAAGCGAACTTCGCCGGAAGGAAGACGAACCTGTGCGTATTTTCCTTCTTTTGCCATGAGCTGTGCAGAAGCACCAGCTGTTCTAACAAGCTGACCGCCTTTACCAGGACGGAGCTCAATGTTATGAATCAATGTACCAACGGGAATGTTGGCAATGTGCATTGCGTTACCGGGCTTAATGTCTGCGCCTTCGGGGTTTGTGTCAATCTTTGCGCCGTCTGTCACACCCAAGGGAGCCAAGATGTATCTTCTTTCGCCATCTTCGTACTCAACCAATGCGATGTTTGCAGAACGGTTGGGGTCGTATTCAACACCAATTACGGTTGAAATACCAACCTTGTTTCTCTTAAAGTCAATTACTCTGTACTTTCTTCTGTTGCCGCCGCCTCTGTGACGAACGGTGATTCTGCCATAGCTGTTCCTACCGCCGGTTTTGTTCATGGGCTCAAGCAATGAGCGTTCCGGTTCTGTCTTTGTGATTTCATCAAAGGTGGAAACCGTCATGAATCTTCTTGCCGGGGAAGTAGGATTATATTTTTTTATCGGCATCCTATTCACTCCTTAATTCTGAATCGTTAATTAAACCATGCTGTCGAAGAACTCGATGGTTTTGCTGTCCTCTGTCAGTTTTACAACAGCTTTCTTATAAGCGGCTCTTCTGCCTTCGTTTCTGCCCATTCTCTTCAGTTTGCCATCCATGTTGATGGTGGTAACCTTAGAAACCTTTACGCCGAAAATTTCTTCAACGGCTTTTTTGATTTCGATTTTGTTGGCATCGGTTGCTACTTTAAAAGTATACTTTTTGTCTGCCAACATATCCATGCTGTTTTCGGTAATGACGGGCTTTAAAATAATATCGTATGCACTTTTCATTACGCGTACACCTCCCCTAATTTATCGGCGGCGTCTTTTGCTAAAATAACCTTCTTGTATTTGAGAAGCTCATATACATTCAGCATTCCAACATAAGATACGGAAACACCGGGGATGTTTCGAGCTGCAAGATATACACTTTCGTCTCTGTCAGCCAAAACGATTAATGTCTTTTCAGAAACCTCCAGGTTTTTGAGCATTGTAACGATTGCCTTGGTTTTTGCTTCTTCCACGCGGATTGCATCTAAAAGAAGCATTTCATTATCAGCAAGCTTTGCAGAAAGCGCAGAGCGCATTGCAAGCTGTTTGATTTTTTTGTTTACGCTTGTTCTGTAGCTTCTCGGCTTCGGTGCGAATACTACGCCACCACCGGTCCACTGGGGACTTCTGATGGAACCCTGTCTTGCACGACCTGTTCCCTTCTGGCGCCAAGGTTTAATACCACCGCCACGAACTTCCGCACGGGTCAACGCACTCTGTGTGCCCTGTCTTTGATTGCCAAGATAGCTAACAACTACTGTATGCATAGCCGATTTGCTGGGTTCAATCCCAAACACTGCATCGCTCAGCGCGCAGGTACCGACTTCTTTACCTTCCATGTTAAATAATTTCGCGTTAGGCATTTCACTTCCTCCTTTCGTATCCGATATTTGTTATGCCTTAACAGAATCTTTGATGATAACCATGCCGCCTTTGGGGCCGGGAATTGCGCCTTTGATTGCGATGACATTCTTTTCAACATCAACCAAAACGACTTCAAGATTCTGAATTGTTACTCGTTCAACACCCAAGTGTCCGGCAAGCTTCTTACCCTTCATTACACGAGAAGGTGTGGAGCATGCGCCCAAGGAACCGGGACCTCTGTGGTAACCAGAACCGTGGGTCATAGGACCTCTGTGTGCGCCCCATCTTTTGATCGGGCCAGCATAACCTTTACCTTTTGTGATGCCTGTTACATCAACTGCATCACCAGCAGCGAATACATCTGCTTTGATTTCATCGCCGACATTCATTTCGGAGGAATTTTCAAGCTTCAGCTCGCGGAGATATTTCATATATCCGGTTCCTGCCTTTTTAAAATGTCCTTGCATTGCTTTCGGTGTGTGCTTTTCCTTTTTCTCACCGAAGCCGACCTGAACAGCTTCATAGCCGTCACTGTCGATTGTCTTTTTCTGAATCACTCTGCATGGACCTGCTTCAACGACTGTAACGGGAATCAAAGCGCCGTTTTCGCCGAAAAGCTGTGTCATGCCAAGCTTTTTACCTAAAATCGCTTTTTTCATAAAAGCACCTCCAATATTGGTTATTGGTTCACCAAGCATTTCCGGTGAACATGACCCGCCGCTGTGTGTGTTTCTTGCGGCAGTGCCTTTTTGTCAAGCCGCTCGGCAGCTTGCACTAAGCAAATTGCTTAGTTCTTTATCTCAATGTCAACACCTGCAGGAAGCTCGATTCTCATCAAAGCATCGACTGTCTTTGCAGTGGGCATTGCGATTTCAATTAATCTTTTGTGAGTTCTCATCTCAAACTGTTCTCTGGAATCCTTGTACTTGTGAACAGCACGAAGGATTGTAACAATTTCCTTCTTTGTGGGAAGCGGAATAGGGCCTGATACCTTTGCTCCGTTTCTCTTGGCTGTTTCTACGATCTTTGCAGCGGACTGATCCAGCAATACATGGTCGTAGGATTTGAGACGAATTCTCATCTTCTGGTTTGCTTGTGCCATTTGTGTTTCCTCCTTAAATCAATTTTTTGTCTGTGATGGAACGACTTTTTTCTAAGACACCGAGCCGGGCGTTTAGTGCCTGCTCATAAATAATGCCGAAAACCATTCATTCGGTCTCCGGGTCTCAGAAATTAGCCAAATTGCACAAACGGACACATGCCACAGGCATAATAATACCCGCAGCGTTTACTGCACAAAGTAAGCCGTTTTGCGTATGACTGTCGCCCGGTTTCATGAATCGGACATTCTCCATGGAAAAACCCGCACAAAGCGTGCGGCAACCTCCCACTTCCTCGTATGCCATGTCACAGCCCTTACATTATACTATAATTGTGCAGTGTTTGCAAGTTTTTTTAACAAAAATGCGAAAAAAATATTTCACAAACTTTTTGCTGAAAACACCTTCGTTATTATGCATATTTCACATACAAAAATTACCGCAAAATTCATTGAAACTACGACCTCTATATGATATAATGATGGTACTATATATAAAAGGAAGAAACTATGAAAGTATTTACCATTACAAAAAATGATGCCGGTCAGCGTCTTGACAAATTTTTAATGAAAACGCTGAAAACCATGCCCAAAAGCCTGGTGTATAAATCTTTGCGCAAAAAGAAAATCAAGGTAAACGGAAAGCGCATTACAGACGGCGGCGTTATGCTTTGTGCAGGAGATGTACTGGAGGCGTATATCAACGACGAATTTTTTGAGGGGCAAAAACAGAATTACGAATTTCTGGCTCTCTCATCTGCACCTCTGGAAATTGTGTACGAAGATGAAAACATCATCGCCGTCAACAAGCCCCAGGGGTTAAGCGTACATACAGACGAAAGCGGCTCCCCCGACACCTTAATTCATCGCATTCAAAAATATTTGTATGATAAAGGCGAATATTTGCCGGAGGAGGATTTGACCTTTGCTCCCACTCTTGCCCATCGCATTGATCGAAACACGCAAGGATTGGTGTTGGCAGCAAAAAATGCTGAAGCGCTCCGGGTGCTATGCGAAAAAATCAAGCAGAAAGAAATTCAAAAATTCTATCTTTGCATTGTGTGCGGCCACCTACCCAAGAAGCAAGAGACACTGCGCGCCTATCACAAAAAGGATGAAACTGCAAAGCTTGCCAGGGTATTTGACAGCCCTGCCCCCGGTACAAAAGAAATGATTACCAAATATAAGGTGCTAAAACACTACCGGTTACACGACTTGGCAGAGGTTGAACTGATTACCGGCAGAACACACCAAATTCGTGCCCACATGGCGCACATCGGCCACCCTCTTTTAGGTGATGGCAAATATGGTAAACCAAATAAGGAACTGTCCATATATCGACAAGCATTAATCGCATACAAACTACAATTCAATTTTCAAACAGATGCAGGCGTTCTTTCCTACTTAAATAGGAAGGAATTGCAAATTGCGCATCCCGTTTTGGTTTCTGCGGAAACAGAAGCGATACTTTAGGAGGAGCAGGAATGAAAGAAATCAAAAAAATTGCAAGCTTTCAGGTAGACCACCGCTATATTACGCCGGGACTTTATATTTCCCGTATAGATGATGATGTAACCACCTATGATTTGCGTACCAGAAAACCCAATTGCAACGATTATATGGACCACGCCACCATGCACACGCTGGAGCATATGTTTGCAACCTATGTGCGCAGCTCTGAAATTGGAGATTCCGTTTTGTATTTTGGCCCCATGGGATGCCAAACCGGTTTTTATCTGTTGGTGAGAAACGCAGACCACAATCTTGTACGCCAGGTGATTATAAACACGCTGGAAAATATTATGATGCACACAGAGGATGTTTTTGGAAACAGCGAAATTGAGTGTGGCAATTTCTCCAGCTTATGCTTAGACGCCGCAAAAAAAGAGTGCGCACAGTATTTAGAGGCACTGCAAAAGGACAACAATCAATTTATCTATCCAAAGGAGGACTAACAAGATGATTGGAATTATCGGCGCAATGGGCGTAGAAATCAATACGCTTTTAGGCGTTTTGGAAAATCGGGAAACACAGGTAATCAGCGGTATTACCTATTCAAAAGGAACCATTTACGGAAAAGAGGTTGTGTTGGCAGTATGCGGCGTGGGCAAAGTGTTTGCCGCCATCTGCACCCAGACAATGATTTTAAATTATGCACCGGAAGTTATTATTAACACCGGTGTGGCAGGCGCCCTGTCTGACCGGCTTACCATCGGCGACATTGTTGTGGCAGACGCTGTTTTGCAGCACGATATGGACACCACGCCTTTAGGCGATCCGCCGGGGTTGATTTCCGGTATTAACATGGTGAAATTCCCGACAGATGAGGAAACCCGTATTGCCCTTAAAAATGCTATTCGTGCCCAGAACATTAACTGCTATGTGGGCACCGTTGCCACAGGGGACAAATTTTTAGCATCTCCCGAAGTAAAGGAAACCATCCGCAACACATTTGACGCTTTAGCAGGAGAAATGGAAGGAGGCGCCGTCGGTCATGTGTGCTATGTGAACAATATAAAATTTTGTGTTCTTCGCGCCATTTCTGATTGTGCAGACGGCACAGGTGCCAAGGATTATATGAAGTTTTTAAAAGCAGCCGCTCAAAATGCTGCGGCTGTGGTGCTGTTATATATTAAGGAATACAAAAAATAATAAAATATCCGCTTAAAACGAGTCATTGCAGAACCAGCAGGCTCGTTTTTGTTTAAGACGATTAAAATGTAATGCTTTGCTTACATTTTTGTTGGAATGTTTCCGTTTTTTGTGCATATAATAGAGTGTATTCTCTATTTTCGCAACCTATAGGTGCGAAAAATATATAGAGAAGTTGCTTGAAGAAACTGGAAATGTTTGATATGATTAGCTTTGTAAGTGTAAATTTTTATTTTTTATATATAATAAAGAATAATAAAACAATAATTTAAACAATAGAAAGGTTCTGAACACATGATGACAATCGGTGAAAAAATTGCGCAGTTGCGCACATCAAAAAACATGTCCCAGGAACAGTTGGCTGAGAAAATTTTTGTATCAAGACAATCCATTTCGAAATGGGAAATGGACCAAAGCTATCCCCAAATTGAAAACATCATTCAGTTGTGCAAGCTTTTTGAAATTTCAACAGATGAGCTTTTGCAGGAGGATATTACTATTAAGGCCGCTCCTGCCGAGAGGCACACCGGCAACAAGTATTTTGGCACAGACGGTTTCCGCGGCGAAGCAAACAGAGAGCTGACCTCCATGCACGCTTACCAGGTTGGACGATTTTTGGGATGGTATTTTTCCTCTCCCCTCTCCGGTTGCGACAAAGCAAATTATCGCCCCCGCATTGTGATTGGTAAAGACACCAGACGCTCCAGCTATATGCTCGAATATTCCCTGGTTGCAGGTATCACAGCATCCGGTGCAGATGCATATATGCTTCATGTTACCACAACCCCCAGCGTATCTTATGTAACCCGTCAGGACGAGTTTGACTGCGGTATTATGATAACCGCTTCCCACAATCCTTTCCACGATAACGGCATTAAAATCATCAACCGTCACGGCGAAAAATTAGATGATGCCACAACCGCTTTAATAGAGGCATACATTGACGGCGACTTGAAATTTTTGGGTGTAAACGGAACAGATTTGCCTTTGGCTCACAGAGAAAAAATCGGTTGCATTGTAGACTATGTTTCCGGCAGAAATCGTTATGTGGGATATCTGATCTCCGTCGCTTCCAACTCTTACAAAAACTTAAAAATCGGTATTGACTGCGCAAATGGCGCCTCCTGGATGATTGCAAAAGCAGTCTTTGGCGCGTTGGGGGCGCAGACAGTGGTAATCGGCGCAGAGCCGGACGGCGTGAATGTAAACAACGGTTGTGGTTCTACACACATGGAACGCCTTTGTCAGCTGGTAAAAGAACAGCATCTGGACATGGGCTTTGCCTTTGACGGCGACGCAGACAGATGTCTTGCAGTGGACGAAAACGGAAATGTGGTAGACGGCGACAAGATTATGTATATCTTGGCAAAGCGGTTAAAGGCACGGGGAATGTTAAACGGCAACACCGTCGTTGCCACCATCATGTCTAACAGCGGCCTTTTTGCATCATTAAGCGAGGAAGGCATCAAGTGTGAGCAGACAAAGGTTGGCGACCGTTTTGTATACGAATGTATGCAGGCAAACGACTATAGTTTAGGCGGGGAACAGTCCGGCCACGTAATTTTAAAGAAATATGCTACCACCGGCGACGGCTTGCTGACAGCAATTATGCTTGCAGAAGAGGTATGCGACAGAAAGCTCTCCCTTGCCAAGCTGGCAGAGCCGGTAAAACTGTATCCGCAGTACACCGTTAATGTTCGCGTAAAGGATAAAAATGCCGTTTTAAACGATGATACAGTCCTTGCCGAAGCAAAAGCCATTGAAGAAAAAATTAACGGAAAAGGAAGAGTTCTGTTAAGAAAGAGCGGAACAGAACCCGTTGTCCGCGTAATGATTGAGTGCGAAGACCAGGCGCTTTGCGTTTCCTACGCAGACAGCATTACAAATAAGATTAAGGAAAGAGGTCATAGCATTGAATAGATGTGTCACCACCAAAGAATTGTTTCAATGTGAAACACCCTATTTAAAGCCATTGTTCGACTCCTGTGAATATCCCTGGGAAATGTTGCCCAAAATTAAGGAATATATTTTGGAATTAATCAAAGAAGGCATCCCGGGCTATCACGAAATCGCAGAAGGCGTTTTAGTTGGAGAAAATGTTAAAATTTACCCCAACACAACCATCGAAGCGCCCGCCATTATCGGCGAGGGCACCGAAGTGCGTCCCGGGGCATTTATCAGAGGCAATGTGATTACAGGGGCAAATTGCGTCCTTGGTAACTCCTCTGAATTTAAAAATTGCATTTTGTTAAACGGTGTTCAGGTTCCCCATTACAATTATGTAGGGGACTCCGTTTTAGGAAACAAATCCCATTTGGGCGCCGGTTCTATTTGTTCCAATTTAAAAACAGACGGAAAACCCGTTGTAATTCACAGTGGCGTGAATTACGAGACAGGACTTCGTAAAATCGGCGGTATTTTGGCAGACGGCGCCGATGTAGGTTGTGGCTGTGTTTTAAATCCGGGCACAATTCTGGGGAAAAACACTTCCGTTTATCCTTTGAATGCACTGCGAGGCGTTTTTCCTGCAGATTGCATTGTAAAAACCCAAAAAAACATTGTGAAACGGAAAGTACAGCAATAAAAAATAATTAGATAGTAATCGCTTCAAAGGGGTGTGCATATGGAAACACAAAAGTTTTTAAGACTTTTGGCAAAGCGTTATCCCAACATTCAAGCTGCCAGCTCAGAAATTATTAACTTAAATGCGATTCTAAATCTTCCCAAAGGAACAGAACATTTTTTAAGTGATTTGCATGGCGAGCATGAAGCTTTTGAACACATTTTGCGCAACGCCTCCGGCGTTTTAAAGCGAAAAATAGACGAACGATTTGCCACTACTTTAACGCCAGAACAAAGAAAGTCTTTAGCAACACTGATTTACTACCCCGAAGAAAAACTGAAAATTATCAAAAGAGGCGAGGAAAACTTAGAGGATTGGTATAGGGTAACGCTCTATCGTCTGGTGGATATTTGCCGTATGACCGCCTCTAAATATACCCGCTCCAAAGTCAGAAAAGCGCTCCCCAAGGATTTTGAATATATCATGGAGGAGTTGCTCCACGAACACAACGATTTTAATAATAAACAACAATATTACGCCGGCATCATCGACACCATTATCGATACCGACAGGGCAGACGCTTTTATTATTCAGCTATGCTATCTGATTCAGCGGCTGGCGGTGGACCACTTGCATATCATTGGCGATATCTTTGACCGTGGCAACGGACCGGACATCATTATGGACAAATTAATGCATTGTCACAGCGTTGACATTCAATGGGGCAACCACGACGCCTTATGGATGGGTGCTGCTGCAGGAAGCGCATTGTCCATTGCTGCGGCAATTCGTATTTCAGCACGATATAATAATTTAGACACCATTGAAGAGGGCTATGGAATCAGCCTGCGTCCCCTGGCTACCTTCGCCATGGACCAATACTACGATGACCCCTGCCTTTCCTTTTTACCGGAATCCAACTGCGAAAATGAAACAGACAGGGATATTGCGCTTTTGGCAAAAATGCATAAGGCAATTGCAATCATTGCCTTTAAGCTGGAGGGGCAGCTGATTTTGAGAAATCCCGATTTTTGTATGGAGCATCGTCTGTTTTTGGATAAAATCGATGCAAAAGCAGGCACCATACATATAGACGGCACTGCATATCCATTAAAAGACACACAGTTTCCCACCTGCAACGCCAAAGATCCTTATGGTTTAACCCGAGAAGAGCAAGAGGTAATGTCACGCCTCATCCTGAACTTTTCCCATAGTCAGCGTTTGCAAAAACATGTTAAATTTTTATATTCCAACGGAGGAATGTATACCATTTTTAACCACAACTTGTTGTATCATGGCTGCATTCCCATGGAAAAAGACGGAACATTCTGCTGCCTCACCATGAACGGAGAGGTTTTGTCCGGTAAGAAGTTATTGGATTATGCGGACAAAGCCATGCGACAGGGTTATTTCCTGCCTCAAAATCACCCGGACAAACAACGGGCACTGGATTTTATGTGGTATTTGTGGTGTGGAAGTGCTTCCCCCTTGTTTGGCAAAGACAAGATGACCACCTTTGAACGATACTTTATAGAAGATGCGCGCACATGGACGGAAACAAAAAATGCCTATTACACCATGTTAAATGATGTATCGATGGCAGACCGCATTTTGCAGGAATTCGGTTTGAATCCGGAATCTGCACATATTATTAACGGTCATGTGCCCGTTGCCTGCAAAAAAGGTGAAACGCCCATCAAGGCCAACGGGAAGCTCCTGATTATCGACGGCGGACTTTCCAAAGCATATCAGTCCAAAACCGGAATTGCCGGCTATACGCTGATTTTTAATTCTCAGGGCATGTTTTTGGCGTCGCACCAGCCCTTTTCAACTCATACACAAGCAATTGAAAAGGAGCAGGATATTCACTCCACCACCGTCATTGTAGAAAGATCCAGCAGGCGCATGAAAGTGGCAGATACCGATATTGGCCACGATCTGCAAGAACAGATAAACGACTTGAAGTTGCTATTGACGGCATACCAAAATGGTACAATTGCAGAAAATACAAAATAAAAAAAGGACTGTTTTCACAGTCCTTTTTCTTTTTGTTTATTTCCCTAATTTTCTTTGCACAAATTTTGCAGCTTCCATAATCGGAATAATGACAACCGCCAACGCCATGGCAATCCCATACTCTAAAAGGGAAATATGCTCAAAGCCAAAGGCGTCAGACAAGAACGGCACATAAATTACCGCAGTTGTTAAAATAAAGGACAAAATCATTGCACCCCACAAAAATTTGTTGTGACTGTTTAATTTAAACACAGACCCTCGGCGGGACCGCATATTAAACGAATGGAAAATTTCCACCATTGAAAGCGTTAAAAACGCCATTGTCATGCCGTCTGCACTGTTGACAATTTCCCATTTGCCTGATTCAATGAAATGTCCGATAAAGTATGCCGAAATGGTTAACACTGTAACTAAGATACCCTGCAGCGCTACATCAACGCCCATACCGCCGGCAAAAATGCCGTCCCGTGCATTCCTGGGTTGACGACGCATAATGTCGTCCTCGCTTTTTTCCATACCCAGCGCCAAAGCCGGAAAACAGTCGGTAATCAGGTTAATCCATAAAAGGTGCACCGGTTTTAAGATAACAAAGCTCATAATGGTAGCAAAGAAAACAGACAGTACCTCTGCAAGATTGGAAGCAAGCAGGAACTGAATTGCTTTTCGAATGTTATCATAAATGCGTCTACCCTCTTCCACCGCAGAAACAATGGTTGCAAAATTATCATCTGCCAGCACCATATCTGCCACATTTTTTGTGACATCTGTGCCGGTAATACCCATACCTACACCAATGTCGGCATTTTTAATGGAGGGGGCATCGTTTACGCCGTCACCCGTCATAGCGGTAACCTTTTCTTTTGCCTTCCATGCCTGCACAATGCGCACCTTGTGTTCCGGCTGCACTCTGGCATAAACAGAGTAATTTTCTATGTTTTGCTGCAGCTCTTCATCAGACATCTCGTTGAGCTGCGCACCGGTAATCGCTTCCCCGTCCGGTGCCAAAATGCCCAATTCTCTGGCAATGGCAGCTGCGGTGTCTTTATGGTCGCCTGTAATCATAACAGGGCGAATGCCTGCCATTTTACATGCATCAATCGCATCTTTTACTTCAGGACGAATAGGGTCAATCATGCCCGAAAGTCCCAAATAGCACAGATTCTGTTCCAAATCCTCTGCTTCAAAGCTTTCCGGCAGCAAGTCATACTGCTTCATAGCGCCGCAAAGCACACGAAGCGCCTTGTCTGCCATGCCTTTATTTTCTGCAAGTATCTTTTCGCGTCCCGCATCATCAAGCAAGACTGCTGCGCCGTTTTCCCAAACATGTGTACAACGCTTCAGTACCTCATCCGGTGCACCTTTTGTAAACTGCACAATTGTGCCGTCTTCTGTTTTGTGCACCGTACTCATCATTTTTCTGCTGGAATCAAAGGGGGCCTCTCCAACACGGGGGTATTTCTTTTCCAAATCCGGTTTCAAAAATCCCAGCTTTTGTGCATCGTTAACCAAGGCACATTCTGTGGGTTCACCCACTGCATCGCCATCTTCTCCCGGTTCTGCATCGCTACAAAGAGACATGGCAGTCGCAAGAAAGGGAATATCATCTCCTGCGTGCTCTACCACAGTCATTTTGTTTTGTGTCAGCGTGCCGGTTTTATCAGAGCAAATCACCTGGGTACAACCCAAGGTTTCAACAGCTGTCAGCTTTCTGATAACCGCGTTACGCTTGGACATGCTGGTAACACCAATGGAAAGCACGATGGTAACAACTGCTGCCAACCCCTCCGGAATTGCTGCAACCGCAAGGCTTACCGCAACCATAAAGGTATCCAGCATGCCTGTGCCTGTAACATTGGGATAAGAACGGATGGTATCCAAACCAAAAATAAACAAGCAAATACCGATAACCAGAATGCTTAAAATTTTGCTCAGCTGGTTTAATTTTTTCTGCAGCGGCGTTTCATCATCCTTTGCAGAAGCCAGCGCGTCTGCAATTTTTCCCATTTCTGTATCCATACCTGTTCCGGTTACAACGGCCTTGCCTCTGCCATATACCACAGTGCTGCCCATGTAAACCATGTTCTTTCTGTCCCCTAAGGGAATGTCTTTTTCCCCATCTAATGTAAGAGCAGAAACAATCTTGTTCACAGGAACGGATTCCCCTGTCAGTGCCGCTTCTTCAATTTTCATGCTGGCACACTCAATGATTCGCGCATCTGCAGGAACAGCATCCCCCGCCTCCAGCACAATTACATCTCCGGGCACCAGTTCTTCGCTTTTGATGATAATTTGCTTGCCATCACGAATCACCTTTGAGGTCGCTGCGGTAATTTCCTGGAGCGCTGCAATGGCTTTTTCTGCTTTGCTTTCCTGGGCAACACCCAAAATTGCATTAATCAGCACAACAATCATGATAATAATAACATCTGCAAAGGATTCGTTTGCATAAACTGCTGTCACACCGGAAATAATGGCTGCGGCAATCAAAATCAAAGTCATAGGGTCTAATAGTTCCTCAAAAAACCGTGCAATCAGCGAAACTTTTTTGCCCTCTTTTAACTTATTGGCACCATACTCTAAAAGTCGTGCGGATGCCTCGTCCTGCGTCAGCCCGACTTGCGATGTTTTTGCTTCCTGCAAAACCTCGCTTGCCTCTTTTAAATATGCTTTCAAGTTTTTCCCTCCTAATAGTACTTATTTTATTTTATGAAAAAGAAAGACACATATACGCCTCTGTCAAGATTTGTATATGAGTCTCATTCATTACGGATAGTCCAGATGCTGCTTTGCATCAAGATGTTGGTACTATCCCGCGTTTTTACGCGGAATTACTCCCCCATACTATATAAAATTATGTAAGGATGTTTAAATGCTCCAGCAAAATTTTCACACCCATTAAAATCAAAACCAAACCGCCGGTAAACTCTGCCTTTGCCTTATATTTTAAACCAAATGCGTTACCAATTTTTATGCCTAATGCGGAAAGCGCAAAGGTAATGACCCCAATCATACTGACAGCAGGCACAATTTGCACTTTTAAAAAAGCAAAACTGATGCCTACGGCTAACGCATCAACACTGGTAGCAATCGCCAGCGGAAGCATTGCACCAAAGGAAAAAGAGTTATTCAGCGAATCGCTTTCCCCCCGGGATTCCCGAATCATGTTGATGCCAATCACTGCCAAAAGTGCAAACACAATCCAGTGGTCACATTGTTCAATCAACGAACGAAACTGTGTGCCCAGAAAAAAACCCAACAGTGGCATCAGTGCCTGAAATCCGCCAAAATACAAACCTGCCAGCAACATGTGCTTTGGCTGCACCTTACTGACTGATAGTCCCTTACACACAGAAACTGCAAACGCATCCATGGAAAGACCTGCTGCAACAAGGACAATCTCAAAGAATTGCAATCACTTCACCGTCCTCAAATCAGTTAGAGAATATTATACCATATGCACCAAAAAAAGTCAATATCCACAACAGAAAGATTCTTCCCATAAAAAAAGGAAAAACGATTTTCTTGTCGAATACGATAAGTAGAATGATAGTTTTTAATGGAGGGGATTGTTGCATTGGCTCGTTTTTTACAAAGTTCCATAGATGAAGTACTTCGCAGAAACGATATTGTGGAAGTTGTAGCGTCCTATGTGACTCTGCGCAGAAACGGCTCTGACCATGTTGGCCTTTGCCCCTTTCATCGAGAAAAAACCCCCTCTTTTCACATCAGCGCAGACAAGCAGCTTTATTATTGCTTTGGTTGCGGTGCCGGCGGAAATTTAGTGGATTTTGTAATGAAAGCAGAAAATCTTGATTTTGTGGATGCCATTAAATTTTTGGCAGAACGGTCAGGCGTAACGCTGGAGGAAGAGGTTTATAGCCCCGAAATCCAGAGGCGCCACGATATGAAAGAGCGTATTTTAAAAATGAACAAGCTTGCCGCCAAGCGTTTTGTGGCAAACTTGTCACAAAATGAGGCAGCTGCAGCACGAACATATGCTGCAAAGCGTGGTCTTTCCCGGGAAATTATTACCACCTACGGCATCGGTTTTGCCAAAGAAAGCTGGTCGGATTTAACCACCTTTTTAAACGAAAACGGATACAAAAACGATGAAATTGTTGCCGCAGGTCTTGCCGTACGAAACGAAAAAGGGCATGTGTATGACAAGTTCCGCAACCGTTTGATGTTTCCTATCATTGATGTCCGAGGTAATGTAATTGCATTTGGCGGTCGCGCTTTAGGCGATGATCCAGCAAAATACATGAATTCTCCGGAAACGCCTGTTTTTCACAAAGGCGACCATGTGTTTGGACTAAATGTAGCAAAGGCGTATGGCGCAAAAGACGGGCTGATTTTGGTTGAGGGCTATATGGACGCAGTTTCCTTGCATGTCCATGGTTTTCCCAATGCAGTGGCAGGACTGGGAACGGCACTGACGGATGGGCAGGCAGCCCTGCTAAAACGATATGCCCCCTTTGTGTATGTTTGTTACGACAGTGACGACGCCGGTCAAAAAGCAGCAGATAAAGCAATTGACATTTTGGCTGCTGCCGGTGTGAAAATAAAAGTCTTATCCTATTCTGGTGCAAAAGACCCGGACGAGCTTTTAAAAACAAAAGGCGTAGAAACCTTTAAGCAATTGCTTGCAAAAGCGCTTTCTGCTACAGAGTATCGAATTTTAAAAGTCCGGAAAAACTATAATCTTGTTGAATCTGACCAAAAGGTCGAATTTATAGAAAAAGCTGCTGAAATTCTGGCGCAAAACGACAATCCGGTAGAACGAGAGGTCTATATCAAGCGAATTGCAAAAGAAACCGATATCTCTCCGGAATCTATTTCAGCCCAGGTAAATAAGAACATTTACAATAAAAACCGAAAGCACATCAAACAAGAGGTGCGAAAGATACAAAGTGTATCCCCGCCCAGCCATATCAACAAAGACGCTTCTGCTGCCACCATGGTATACAAAGCAGAGCGGATGCTGATTAATTTAATGTTTTTCAGCAAAACAGCTTTTCGGACTGCCAAGGCAGAAATTACAGCAGAGGAATTGACGGACCCCACCTGTCGCGCACTGTTCTCCGCCGTTTTAAGCTTTAAGGAAGAAAATGCCGACAACGCCGCACCGCTTTTTTTGTCTTCGCTTTCTGCGGAATTAAAATCAGCAGCAGCAGATATTTTATATAAGGAATATACAGGGGATGCCGCTATCGCCATAAAGGATAATATTGAAAAAATCAAAAAGCATCATTTAAACCAATTGATTAATACCCTTGCTGCGCAAGGCAAAATTGATGAAATTAATCGCTTAATCAAAAAGGAAAACGAGAGGAGAAACAACATTGACTGAGATGGAACAAAAGAAATTGGATGCCGTTTCCAAGCTAACCGCAAAAGGTCGTGTCAACGGTATTTTGTCTTATAAGGAGATTATGGATTCATTGTCCGAAATCGAGATGGAGCCGGACCAGATTGAAAACATCTATGAGGTTTTGGAACGGGAAGGCATTGAAGTGGTTTCCGATTTGGACAAGGAAATGGAAAAAATCGAAGAGGAGTTTGAAGAAATTAAACCCCCCGAGGATATGGATATCAATGCCGAAGTCATGGAAATTTCCTCTGCAGAGGGCGTTTCCATTGACGACCATGTTAAAATGTACCTTAAGGAAATCGGCAAGGTGCCCCTTCTGGATGCAGAAGAAGAAATGGATTTGGCAAAACGAATGTCCGAGGGCGATGTTACCGCAAGAAAGCGTTTGGCAGAGGCAAATCTTCGTCTGGTTGTTTCCATTGCAAAGCGTTATGTTGGCCGTGGCATGCTGTTTTTGGACTTAATTCAGGAGGGTAACCTGGGCTTGATTAAAGCCGTTGAAAAGTTTGATTATGAAAAGGGCTATAAATTCAGTACCTATGCAACCTGGTGGATTCGCCAGTCTATTACCCGCGCCATTGCAGACCAGGCAAGAACCATTCGTATCCCAGTTCACATGGTAGAAACCATCAACAAGCTGATTCGTGTTTCTCGTCAGTTGGTACAGGAATTGGGCCGTGACCCCCACCCCAATGAAATCGCAAAGGAACTGAATATGTCCATTGACAAGGTGCGCGAGATTATGAAGATTGCGCAGGAACCTGTTTCTCTGGAAACGCCCATTGGCGAGGAAGAAGACAGCCACCTGGGTGACTTTATCCCTGATGACGATGCACCTGCACCGTCTGAGGCAGCATCCTTTATGCTATTAAAGGAGCAGCTGGGAAATGTTTTAGACACCCTTTCTCCCAGAGAATCTATGGTGCTGAAGCTGCGGTTTGGCCTGGAAGATGGTCGCGCGAGAACCTTGGAAGAGGTTGGCAAGGAATTTGATGTAACCCGCGAGCGTATTCGTCAGATTGAAGCAAAGGCATTAAGAAAATTGCGCCACCCAAGCAGAAGTAAAAAATTAAAGGATTATTTAGAGTAAACAATAAAGAAAGAGCATCTGGCATGTGTGCCGGGTGCTCTTTTTTTGTCACAATTTGTGTCATATTGTCACATCACTTTTGGCAAATCCCGTTGTATTCTGTAGAATCGTGAAACACATTCCATATTCTTCCAAATAATTTACAAAAAATGGTAAAAAGTACTTGAAATATAAAAATAAACATGCTATAATGTGTTCAGGATAAAAAATTGTAAAATATTTCCATTTATTCAAAAGATTTATAGGAGGAATGAAACATGATTAAACTGGTAGTAGTGGATGACAACCCGGAGGTACAAAATCAATTAAGAGAATATTTTAAAGGCGTTGACGATATTGAACTGGTAGGTGTTGCCGACAACGGAGCAGACGGATACCAGCTGATTTGCGACTTAAGACCGGATGCAGCAATTTTAGATATCGTCATGCCAAAGCTGGATGGGCTGGGCCTCTTAGAGAAGCTTTCCAAAACGCCATACTTGCAAAATACCTGCTATATTATGTATAGTGCAATTGGCAATGATAAAGTGACACAAAAAGCAATTTCTTTGGGTGCACACTATTATATTATGAAACCCAGCGATGCCTCCTTTCTTGCAGAACGCATTCGTCAGGTCTATGGGCTATTACATGTTCCTGCCGGATTGCAGGGAAATTCTTCGGTGCTCTCTGTTTCCAAAAGCATGCGTGCTCCTGTAGATGAAGAAAATTTGGAAAGTGTAATCACAGACATTATTCATGACATTGGCGTACCTGCCCACATTAAGGGATACAATTACTTAAGAAATGCCATTCATCTTTGCATTCATGACGATGAATTTATCAATTCCATTACAAAAATGCTATACCCCACTGTTGCAAAGAATTTCAGCACCACTTCGTCACGGGTAGAACGCGCCATCCGTCACGCAATTGAGGTGGCTTGGAACCGCGGTCGCGAAGAGATTCTGACCGATATATTCGGTTACACCATCGACACGAACAAAGGAAAACCTACCAATGGTGAATTTATTGCTATGATTTCAGATTCTATTAAACTGAAAATGAAAAAAGCCATTTAAGTGTTATACAATTTGCCCCCCTCTATCTGTGTCTGCGCATTGCAAAAAAACGACCTCCCTTTGCCTTGCGCAGACCAGATGATTATAATACAAAAAGTGATTGTATCCCGCTGTCTTGTGTGGTATAATGCTTTTTGTAAATTAGACATTACAGGATTTTTAAGGGGGCATTTCATTGAAAAGAACAAAAAGTGCGTTGACTACATTGGCAGGTATCATTTTAGTCGCCTTGGCAGTCAGTGTTTTTTATTTGCCAAACAAGGTTGTCAGCGGTGGTGTTTCCGGTTTTTCCACCATTATTTATTATATGCTTGGCGTTCCCGCTTCTGTAACCTATGCCGTGGTAAACATTTTGCTATCCATTATTGGTGCATGTATTTTAGGAAAGCGGTTTATTGTAAACTCTTTTGTTTGTGCCATGGTGCTTTCCGGCTTTATTGAGGTTTTTTCCTGGATGCCGCCCCTAACCGACAATCCTCTTTTGGCAACAGTTTTTGGCGGCGCTTTGTACGGTTTTGGCATCGGACTGACCTTTTCCCAAAAATCTTCAACCGGCGGAACGGATATTGTAGGCAGAATCTTTCAGCATTATTTCCCCCACATGTCCATTGGTCAGCTTTTGTTAATCATTGATGGAATGGTTATTTTGGCTTCGCTGTTTGTCTTCCGCGATACCAATTTAATTTTGTTTGGCATTACGGCACTGATGGTTTCATCCTTTTCCATTGACTATTTGATTCGCAAGCTAAACATTTCAAAGCTTGCCTTTGTTATCACAGACAAAGGCGCGGATGTGGCAAACCACCTCATTTCCACCTCCCCGCGCGGCGTGACCATGTTTGATGTTAAGGGCGCATACAGAAACGAAAAAAAGTATATGCTGATGTGTGCTATTAAGGAAAAAGAAATGCCGGAATTTCAAAAGAAAATTGACGAACTGGATGAAAATGCATTTACCATTTTTTCCGAATCCCAGCAAATTGTTGGAAACGGATTTCATGTATACCGATAAAAAGCAAAAAAGAGCTGCTAATTAGCAGCTCTTTTTTCTTGCTCTTATTTCATTTTAATTGCTTCTTTTGCCTGTTTTACAATGTTTTCTGCCGTCAGGCCATAAAGCTCCAGCAACTCTGCCGGTTTGCCTGATTGACCAAACACATCCTGTGTACCTACGCGTTTCATAGGAACGGGACATGTGTCACAAAGCACTTCTGCAACTGCGCTGCCCAAGCCGCCGATAACATTGTGCTCCTCAGCGGTTACGATAGCACCGGTTTCCTTTGCTGCTTTTGTAATAATTTCTGCATCAATCGGCTTAATGGTTGCCATGTTGATTACGCGAGCGGAAATGCCCTCTGCTTTTAACTGTTCAGCAGCAGCAAGCGCCTCCGGCACCATAAGTCCTGTTGCAATAATGGTAACATCACTACCGGAAACCAGTTCAACACCTTTGCCGATTTCAAATTTGTAAGTTTCTCTGTCAAAAATATCCTGCACTGCTAATCTTCCAAACCGGAGATACACAGGGCCTTCATGCTTGATCGCTGCCTCTACTGCCAAAATGGATTCTGCCTTGTCAGCAGGGTTTAAAATGACCATATTGGGAATGGTGCGCATAATGCCAATATCCTCTAAACACTGGTGAGTTGCACCGTCCTCACCCACAGAAATGCCGGCATGGGTTGCACCGATTTTAACATTCAATTTGGGATAGCAAATGCCGTTGCGAATTTGTTCAAACGCTCTGCCTGCCGCAAACATCGCAAAGGAGCTAGCAAACACGATTTTGCCGCAAGCAGCTAGTCCCGCTGCTGTAGACATCATGTTTGCTTCTGCAATACCCGTGTTAAAAAAGCGGTCCGGGAATTTCTTTTTAAAGGTGTCGGTTTTGGTGGATTTTGATAAATCCGCATCCAGTACCACAATATCATATGTATCGCCAAACTCTGCTAACGCTTGTCCGTAAGCTTCTCTCGTTGCTGTTTTTGCCATGATTATGCTTCCTCCTTTAAACGCGCAATTTCTGCATCAAGTTCTGAAATTGCTTGCGCATACTGTTCGTCGTTGGGTGCTGAGCCGTGCCATGCAGCGTTGTTTTCCATAAAGGAAACGCCTTTACCCTTAACGGTTTTCAGAATAATCGCCGTGGGCTTTCCTTTGGTTTTTTGTGCCTCATGAATTGCCGCAAGCATTGCTTCATAATCATGTCCGTCACAAACAATTACATGCCAGCCAAACGCCAAAAACTTTTCATCAATAGGAAGCGGCGACATAACATCTGTGATGTTTCCGTCAATCTGCAAGCCGTTAAAGTCGACAAAAAGGGTAATGTTGTCCAACTTGTAATGGGGCGCATACATAGCTGCTTCCCAAACTTGTCCTTCTTCCAATTCGCCATCGCCTAAAATGGTGTAAACACGATAGTCCTTTTTGTCAATTTTTCCTGCCAGTGCCATTCCATTCGCAGCGCAAACACCTTGTCCCAACGAACCGCTGGACATGTCCACACCGGGAACGCTTTTCATGTCAGGATGTCCCTGCAGGCAGCTGCCGGTTTTGCGAAGATTTTTCATTTCTTCTCTCGGCAAAAATCCACGCTCTGCCAAAACACCGTAAAGTGCCGGGGCGCAATGTCCTTTTGATAAAACAAACCGGTCACGGTCAGGATTTTTTGCATTCTCCGGGTCAATATTCATAACCTCAAAATACAAAAGTGTGAGTATGTCTGCAATGGAAAGAGAGCCTCCCGGGTGTCCCGAAGCGGCAGCATGCACAGCTGTCAGTGCATTTTTTCTTACATTTGCAGCAATTTTCTTCAATTCTGTAATTCTGTTTCTGTCCAAGAAATTACAGCTCCTTTCTTTATTGTGATGAATTTATCGTAAAACCTTCCCCTGCTACACGGCGTGCCTGTGCATAAATCAAAAACGCATTCGGGTCGTTTTCGTTTACGATTTGCTCCAGTTTCCGGAGTTCAAACCGTTTCACAACACACATTAGCATGGTTCGGTTTTCCTTCACATACATCCCGCGGGTATAAATCCCTGTGACGCCCCGCGCCACCCGTTTCATAATTTCCTCTGCAATGATTTCGCTTTTATCTGAAACAATGTATACAATTTTTGCAATATTGGCACCGGAAATCACATAATCTACTGCCGTCACACTGATAAACAGTGTTAATATACCTGCCAGCACCAACTCAGTGTTGCGAAAAAAGTATGCACCAACGGAAATAATCACAAAGTCTATAAAAAATATCCATTTTCCAACATCAATAGCAGGCACCGCCTTATGCCCTAAAACTGCCAAAATATCTGTGCCGCCACTTGTGGCACCTGCCACAAAAAGAACGCCAAATCCAATACCAAACAAAAAGCCGCCAAACACCGATGCCATCATCATATTCTCAGTAAGACCGGGAAGCACCGCCGTCATATCCGTAAAAGCGGAAAACAGCACCGTGCCCACAAAGGAGCGGATTCCAAAGCCCTTGCCCATAAAGATAATCCCCAAAAGGAACAGGGGAATGTTGACCAAAAGCATAAAAACGCCAATGGGAAAGCCGGTTAAGCGATTCACCAGAATTGCCACACCAGAGGCACCGCCGGACACCACCGCATGTGGCTTTAAAAACAAGTTGATTGCCAAGGCGGCAAGCAGCGTGCCAAACACAATTTCTCCATAAATCCTAAGAAAATAAAGCAGCTTTTTGCGTTTCAAATTCATTCCTCCGAGCTACGCCCGGCTAATTGCAGCAAAAGCGGCCTCCAGCACCGCATCCAGTCGTTCGGTCTGCCCGGTAAGATACAGATATCCCACCAAAGCTTCCAGCCCCGTTGCCTGTCGGTAGTCATTCATATCGGCATTTTTTGGCACTGTATGAATGTGGGTATTTCTGCCCCGTTTATAAATGGCAACCTCTTCTTCTGTCAAATCATCTAAAATTCCTCGAATTGCGATGCTCTGTGCCTTTGCTTTTACATAGCCTACGGCAATTTTATGTAGCTCGTTTGCAGGGCGATTTCCACCCTGCAGAATTTTTGTTCGCACAAACAGCTCGTAAACACTGTCCCCCACAAACGCCAGGGAAAGAGAGGACAGCTCCCGCACATCCGGTATGTTTCCATCCTTTAAGATGGTTTTGATATTCATTTCTCCAACACTCTGATTTTCATGCCCTGGCGAGTGTCTGCAACCTCAATGCCCATGGCAAGCAAATCATCACGAAGTTGGTCAGCTTTTGCCCAGTTCTTTTCTTCCCGGGCTGCTTTTCGTTCCGCTATCAAGGCTTTTGCTTCTTCAGGAATAGTATCCTCCTGATTCCGCTGAAATATTCCCAAAACATTGCCAAGTTCACGAAGCAGGTCGATAGCTGTATCAAACAAATCTTTCGGCCACACTTCTTTTTCGGCACTGTTTAAGTATTTTACCAGATCAAACATTGCCGCAATGGCATCTGCCGTGTTTAAATCATCATCCATTGCCTGACAGAACTGTTGTTGAAATGCCAAAATTTCTTCCTTTATTTTAACTTCTGTTTCGGTAAGTTCCCGTTTTTTTGATTTTTCTGCCATGAATTCTAAATTATAAAGGCAGTTGTAAAGCCGGGCAAGACCTGCTTTGGACTGCGCCAACAATTCGTCTGCAAAATTAATCACGCTTCTGTAGTGTGCGCTGAGCATAAAGAAACGAATAACCTCGTAATCATATTTTTTTGCCACATCACGAACCGTGAAAAAGTTGCCCTTGGATTTGGACATTTTTTCGTTGTCAACATTGATATATCCGTTGTGCAACCAGTAGCGCGCAAAGGGCTTGCCGTTGGCACATTCACTTTGTGCAATTTCATTTTCATGGTGGGGGAAAATCAAGTCCTGTCCACCGGAATGAATGTCAATGGTTTCACCCAGATATTTATTAACCATAGCAGAGCACTCAATGTGCCAGCCGGGACGACCTTCACTCCAGGGGCTTTCCCAGAAGGGTTCTCCTTCTTTCTTCGCTTTCCAAAGTGCAAAGTCAGTGGGGTTTTTCTTCACTTCTGTCACATCAATCCGTGCGCCTGCTTCCAGGTCCTCCAACGGTTGTTTGGAAAGCTTTCCGTACTCTTTAAACTTTTTGGTTTCAAAATAAACATCGCCGTTTGATTCATATGCATAGCCGTTATCTACAAGGGTTTTTACCGTCTTGATAATGGCATCTATATTTTCTGTAGCTTTGGGATGAATGGTTGCTTCTTTAATGCCCAGGCCCTTAGCATCCTTGAAATATTCTGCAATAAAGCGGTCTGCCAATTCCTTGACAGTAATGCCCTGCTCGTTGGCATTTTTAATCATCTTATCGTCGATATCGGTAAAATTCTGCACAAAGGTAACTTCATAGCCAGTGTACTCTAAATACCGTCTGAGAGAATCAAAAATGATAAAAGGACGAGCATTGCCGATATGAAAATAATTATACACCGTGGGTCCGCAGGAATACATCTTTACCTTTCCCGGCTCCAGTGGTATGAATTCTTCTTTTTTTCTGGTTAATGTGTTATATAATTTCACAGAGTTTCCTCCTTTGTTGTCTGTTCCTCTCGCAATTTCTTTTCCAATTTGTCAATACGCGCCGTCAGCTTGCAAAGTTCCATAGAAACAGGGTCCGGAATGTGAATCTGGTCTAAATCTTCGGGGCAAACACGCTTATCGCCAATTTTAACCACACGGGCAGGAACACCCACGCAAGTGGAATTGGGTGGAATTTCTGAAAGAACAACCGCGTTTGCTGCAATTTTGGAATTGTCGCCCACAGTAAAGGGGCCCAACACCTTGGCTCCCGAACCAATCAGTACATTGTTGCCGATGGTGGGGTGACGCTTTCCTACATCCTTTCCCGTTCCCCCTAAGGTAACGCCCTGGTAAATGGTAACATTGTCGCCGATTTCTGTGGTTTCGCCAATGACAACGCCCATTCCATGGTCAATAAAAAGTCCCTTGCCAATGGTGGCTCCGGGATGGATTTCTATTCCCGTCCAAAATCTGCCACTCTGGGACAAAAAGCGTGCCAGGCCAAACATTTTGTGGCAATAACACCAATGGGCTGCCCGATACCACCAAATTGCATGCAGGCCGGAATACATGAAAAAAATCTCCACTGCGTTTCTTGCTGCAGGGTCGCGGTCTTTAATTGTCCTAATGTCCTCTCTCAATCGTTTGAACATAGCAAATACCTCAATCATTAAATCCGCTTGCTTAAAAGCGGAGAATAAATCTGACGAAATTCTTCAAAGCGATTTTCTTCCAGCGCTTTTCGGATATTTTCGGTCAGCTGATTATAAAAATAAAGATTATGGATCACTGCAAGGCGCATGCCCAGCATTTCTCCCGATTTAAACAAATGCCTGATATAGCTTCTGGAATGATTCCGACAAGCAGGGCAATCGCAATTAACATCAATTGGCAACGGGTCCTTTTGATATTTTGCGTTTATTATATTGATTATGCCGTTTGATGTAAAAAGATGCCCATGGCGTGCATTTCGGCTGGGCATAACACAATCAAAAAAGTCAATGCCCCGGGCAACGCCTTCTATGATATTGGTGGGTGTGCCCACGCCCATCAGATAGCGGGGTTTGTTTTCGGGTGCAAAAGGGAGTGTTACATCCAGTATATGATACATCTCCTCTGCTGTTTCCCCCACTGCCAGACCGCCGATTGCGTAACCCGGCAAATCCAGCTTGGCAATTTTTTTCATATTTTCAATGCGAATATCATCGTAAATACCGCCCTGATTAATTCCAAACAACATTTGCTCTTTGTTAATGGAAGTAAGATTTAAGCGGTCCAAAGCCGTCTTGCAACGCTGGAGCCAGCGTTCTGTTCGTGCCACGCTCTCACGAATATATTCCTTTGGAAGCGTGGAATCAGCACATTCATCAAACGCCATGGCAATGGTGGAGGCAAGATTGGACTGAATCTGCATGCTTTCCTCCGGTCCCATAAAAATCTTTTGTCCGTCAATATGGGACTGGAAAAATACGCCCTCCTCCTTGATTTTGCGAATAGAGGCAAGCGAAAAAACCTGGAATCCGCCACTGTCTGTCAAAATGGGTTTATCCCAGTTCATAAACTTGTGCAAACCGCCCATAGCTGCAACAACATCATCTCCAGGACGCAGATGCAAATGGTAGGTGTTGCACAGTTCCACCTGGCACTTTAATTCTTTTAAATCAAGAGAAGAAATCCCGCCCTTAATGGCTGCCGATGTGCCCACATTCATAAACACAGGCGTTTGCACAACACCGTGAGGCGTATGAAATTCACCCCGGCGGGCGCGACCCTCGGTCTTTAATATTTTAAACATGGCTATACGCTCCAAAAATGATTACATTTACATACAGTAACAGTATATCATAAATCATCAAGCGATTCAAGATAAATTATGAGAAAATTGCAAATAAAAGGGAAAAGAAAAACAAAAAAGGGACGGCTAACACCGTCCCCGTTTTAATATCAATATGTTCCAAATATATCTGAGAAAAGATTAACCAAGTCACGATTCTCGTCACCGTTTAATACTTTCCACATGTCGTCTTTTTTCACCAGGGTCATTTTAATATCCCGGGAAAGTTTTCCCTGCATTTGTAAAAAGGTTTTATAGGCATCTGCCATTACCGTGATGCCAACATCGCTTTGTTCAAGCTCTGTCTTATAAAAAAACTCCGGATGCATCTGTACGTATTCATCTGCCCGCTGCTGCATGTATTTGTCCACTGCCTCCTGATTCGCATCCGCATATTTAATGGTCGCACGAATCTCAACTGTTTCCTTATCTATTTTCTCAGAAGAATTAATGGTGTACTCCATCGTACCGCCCAAGGCCTTGAACATAGACTCAACCGCTTTTTTATAAGTGTCCGTCTGCTGATAATCCTTAGAAATTGCAGTGGTATCAATGCCAAAATCCTCATTCGTTCCCTCCGAAAGATAGGTTTCCATGGCATCCAAATTAAAACCAGAAACAGCTGTCAGGTATGCCTTTGCCGTTGTTTCCGCTTTTTTGATATCCCCATCCCCAGAGCATCCATATGTAAAAAATGTTGCTGCAACGAGTATCACAGAAATAATTGTTTTTTTCAAGTTTCTTCTCATTACAATCAAGCTCCCTTATACTTTGTTATATAAATTATAAACAAAATCTTGACAAATGTCAAATAAAATCTAAATCTTTTAAGGAATTTTAACAAAGAATAAATTGACAATATTTTATTTTTATATTATAATACAAGTAAAAGGAGGAATGAAAATGAAAACATTTAACATTTTACTGAATTCCATCAACGACATTAAGGCGTTTGTGAATATTGTAAACAAATATTCCTTTGATGTGGATTTAACATCCGGAAGATATGTGGTTGATGCAAAATCAATCATGGGTATTTTTAGTTTGGATCTGAGCAAGCCGATAAAGGTGGATGTACATGCTGACAACGCAGAAGCAGATGCCTTTGCAGAAGAAATAAAGGCTTATATTCAATAATCGCATCAAAAAAGGGTTGTAGCAACTGCTACAACCCTTTTATTTTTTACTTTAAAAATTCCTGCGGATTACACCATTTATCCCCTTTTTTGACTTCAAAATGAAGATGGGCATCCTCTGACATTTCAACGGGTGCATTTGCGCCAACCGTCCCAATAACCTCTCCTTGTTTTACCATTTTGCCCTCCGGCACCTTGTCCAGATTTTCCAGGCTGTAGATGGTGGAGATGATGCCGTTTCCATGGTCAATGGAAATTGTGTTCCCCGTTAAACCATTGGCCTTGGAAAGAACAATTTTGCCATCAGCAGGCGCCTTAATTTCTGCACCACGCTCCGCCCGAATATCAATTCCCGTATGGATGCGCCAATCTCCCATGGTTTTTGACTTTACCGGCTTTTGGTCTGAATATGGATGAAGAAGTTCCCCTGCCACCGGCAAAATGAACGAAGGTGCTTCCATTGTAAACATCCCTGCCGATATGCTTTCTTCTTCAACAGCCACCGTGGATAACTCTGTTTCTTGAGGAGGCGTCACCTCTTGCTTTGCGGGCATTTCAACCTCGTTTGGTGTTTGTATTGGTTCTTTAGGCAAACGCTCGGGCGGTGCATTGGTTACCTGAGGTACTGCCGAAGGAACAGAAATGCTTGACTGCTCTTCTATCTGATTTTCATTTCCTTGCGGAAACGAAACAGACAGTACAATGGCGCAAACGGCTGCACCAATTATCGTTGCGGCTATGTAGGGCCGCTTTAAAATTGTTTTTGTACCTGGTGTTTTAACTTTTACATATGCTCTTTTCATTCACATCCATCCTTTCACACTTATTATTGTCATGTTTTACAACATTATACATAAGTTGAAAATGAGGTGATGAAATTGCAAATTGTACATACAAACACGCCATATACATATGAAATTTTAAAAGAGGATTATTTGCGTTTAATCGGCAGTTATTCCTGTATTGAAGGCGGAAATGCCGGCTTTTCTGTATTGGGAAAACCCATTCCATTTCTTCGAATGGGGCGAGGGGACCGCAAAATCATGATAACAGGAGCACACCACGGAAAAGAATGGATTACCGCCATGCTCTGTATGGCGATTGCAGAGGCATTCTGCCACCTTTTTGCTGAAAAAAAGCGACTGGGCGAACACGACATTGTAGCATTTTTTAACACCCGCACAATTTATATTCTCCCCATGGTAAACCCCGATGGCGTAAACTTATGCATTCGCGGGTTGACCAAAGACATTCCTGTTATGAAGCGTTCGCGACTAATCGGAATGAATGGCGGAAGCGAAGATTTCATTGGCAAATGGCAGGCAAATATTGATGGTGTGGATTTAAACCACAACTACGACGCCCTGTTTGAAAAGGGGCGCGCCCTTGCTTTTGCAGACGGCGTTTACGGTCCTTGCAGCAGCCGATATTCCGGAGAAGCGCCAGAAAGCGAGCCGGAAACACAAGCTGTAGTGGAGCTGACAAAGGAAGTAAATCCCGACGTCGTCATTGCCTATCATTCTCAAGGGGAAGAAATTTTCTACAGTTTCAATGGCGTTTGTCCCCGGGGCGCGCAAAATCTGGCGCAAACCCTCTCCCGTGCCACCGGCTATCAGCTTGTTTGCGCCGAGGGTATCACCGACTGCTCGGGATACAAAGACTGGGTGATCAATACATTTTCCATTCCCGCCTTTACCATTGAGGTAGGAAAAGGAGAAAACCCCCTGCCTCTTTCCCAGTTCGACAAAATTTTCCGGGAAAATTTAGACGCTGTGTTGCGATTATAAGAGGGTCTTACCTCTCGCATTCTCTATTGCAATTGCTCTGCGTGGTTAAATAGCAATAAAATTCATACAAGGCAATCCGTGCCGCAGAGGAAATATTTGAAATATCCAGCGTTTTCTTGGATAAAATTTCAGAAAATTCCCGCATGTGAGAATTTGTTTGCATTGTGGGAACACTCTCTTTTCCGGTTAAATATGCAACACTTACATCAAAATATTTTGCAACATCCTGCACAATTTCATCGTTGACCATTCTGTTGCACGACTCATAGTTGGCAAGGCAACTTCTTGAAATATTCAACATCCTTGCAAGCATCTCCTGTGTCAGCCCCGCTGATACGCGCAGCTGTCTTAACTTTTTGGCAAAAATCTGACATTCTTCCTGGCTCATGTCTGTCTCCTTATTCGTAAGATTAAGTTAAAAGTTCAAGTTTCTTGAACTTTTAACTATAGAATACCAAATTTTGTTTCAAAAATCAAGTGTTTTTTCTAAAAAAAGACATTTTTCTAACAAAAGAAAAGAATATGGGGCTGATTGTCGCTTTTAATAGATTTTATCGTATTCCCAAAATATAAAAACAAACAAAGTTAGACTTGACATAACCCTTAATCTTGTGCTATAATGCATGTTGTTGTAGAAACAATGCGGATGTGGCGGAATTGGCAGACGCGCTAGACTTTGCTTCATCCACCTCGGTGAAAGAATTGTTGATTACGGTTTTTCCGTTTTCATAGATGAGGATTAAGCGTTTTTGCTCCTCCTCGGTTTACCTCTACCGTGTAAAAATTAAGAGGTAAAACTTAATATGCGGCTGTGGCGGAATTGGCAGACGCGCTAGACTTAGGTTCATCCACCTCGGTGAATTTATTGTTGATTACGGTTTTCCGTTTTCATAGATGAGGATTAAGCGTTTTTGCTCCTCCTCGGGCAACCTCTACCGTGTAAAAATTAAGAGGTAAAACTTAATATGCGGCTGTGGCGGAATTGGCAGACGCGCTAGACTTAGGATCTAGTGTCAATGACGTGGGGGTTCAAGTCCCTTCAGCCGCACCACCCAAAACACTTATAGGATTTCCCTATAAGTGTTTTGTTGTTTTAGGTGTTGATGTATCGCTATGCGAACAATTATTTTTTGTTCACTTTTTTGCACGGCTTGATTTTTCCGCTAATATCTTCGCGATACAGCTTGTCCATCAGTTCAATAATTATTGATTTCATATCATTTCTTCTTGTCATATTCTCACGCTCCTTCCTGTAAAACTTGGTTATCTACTATCATATATTTCTTGAGCAAAGACTCTTTTGCTTTGCTGATAAACGGGGATTTTAATCTCAGGTCAAGATTTAATCCTTCGTCCGTTTCTTCGATGATGATTTTGTCAAACATCAAGTGCAGGTTTGCATTACTGATATTGTTCTCGGCTATGATGTCATCGAGCAGTTCTATGGAATGTTTAAGAGTAGATCTCCTATCCTTGATTGTTTTATCAAGATTTTCTATCTCATGAACTTCCTTTTTGAAGCTCTCAATGTCATTTCGCCTTGTCTCAATCATCTTATCGTACATATCAGTATTCTGCTTATCCTCAATCCTTTCCATAAGTATTTTTTGGATTTCAAGCTCTGTATCCGAAATGCTTTGTTTCAGATTTCCGAGCCTTTTCTCTGTTGTAGATTTTCCTGCTGCCCATTTCTTGACATCAGCCTCTACATTCTCCCATAGGTCATCGAATACCAATCGTATCCCTTCAAGCTCGGCTTGTACAATTTTGTCGAGCATTTCTTCTCGAATTCTATGTGATGTGCAGTTGACCTCACTGTACCGATGGTAACCATTACACACATATTCAACTCTGTCGGGATTGCCTTTGGTCTTTCTGACCTTTGCTACGAATGAGCATCCGCAGTCCGAACACTGTAGCAATCCTGAATACTTATGGCAAGGTTTGTTCTCACTTGCACGAACCTTTTTCTTTACCTTTGCATTCAAGAATTCCTGAACCCGTTCCCACATTTCACGGGGGATAATTGCCGGGACCATATCCTCATGCCTGAACTGTTCCTCTACCGGAACTGCAACCTGTCGCTTTGTAATTCTGCTACGCTCATTTTGATGATTTACGACCGTTCCGCAGTAGAACTCGTTTTTTAAAGTTCTTTTGACCGATGAGTAATCCCACAAGAACCTGCTTGTTATTTTAGGTTTATTATGCCCTTGTTTTTTACCTATCAGCTTTAACTGATAGTATGCAGGGGATTTCATACCTTTCTCATTCAGTATTCTTGCTATTGCCTTTAAGCCGTAGCCCTCAAGATAAAGTTTGAATATCGTCCGAACGATTTCGGCAGGCTCTTCGATAATTACAACCTCGTTGGTGTTCTTGTCTTTGAAATATCCCATTGGCGGAATCATTACAAGACCTTTTTGTTGTTTTTGTCTGAATCCGTATATAACCTTTCTCTGTATATCCTTGGAATAGCTATCATTGATAAGTCCTTTGAATCCTATGATTAAATCATCTGCTTCGTTGAAGCTATCAATATTTTCTGTTATAGATATAACCCTGACTCCAAGGAGCCTGAGCTTATCGATACATTCCAAAGTCAAAGTTCGGTGTCTGCCGAGTCGAGATAAGTCTTTTACGAATACCGCATCAATCTCACCATTTCTTGCAAGCTCGAACATTCTCTTAATTCCCGGTCTGTCAAAATCCATTCCTGTATAGTTATCATCCATTCCTATTTCGATAACTATATGGTTCCCTTTCTTCATAAATCCAACGACCAAATCTTCCTGATTTTTCAGGGATTCCTGTTCACTGTCTTCGTCTCTTGATAGACGACCATATGCAAATCCTCTCACTTAATATCACCTCCAGATTTTTTCTGAAGACAACATTACCACAAACATTTTGATATATCCAGCCGCAATACCTAACCAAAGTTATGCACTTACTTTGTGCATTTCATCCTCTGTGTCAGGATAATTTGCTGTTAAATACTCAAAGGTAATTGCCTTCAAAAATTTAATCAAATCTTCTTCAGTTCCCACAAATTGATAAGATATATTGTTTATGGGCAACTCCCTTTCTGTTCTTGCCATTCTGCTGCTCCTTTCTTATAGATTTGGCTTTTGATATATCAATTCTGTAAATACTCCTACTGATGATTTCTATATGATGGTTCGAAAGTTAACTATTTAAATTTAAGATAATAAGTAAATGCAAAATTGAATACTGTTTATTTTTGATTCCACATTTTAACCTCTCCTTCCAAAAGAAATACACAAAACTCTTGACGAACAATCCTTTTCTGTGCTATACTAATTACAGGATTATATGTTTGTCAATTATCTTGTAAAGATATTCTAACATATTAAAATTATCTTGTCAAGTATTTTTGTTTTTGTAACTATATTGTAATATTGTGAGGAATAAAAAATGAATTTTGAAGTTGTATTTGGTCATGGAGAAGAAAAAATCATTACAGAAAAAGGCTCGTATGTTGTACCAATTGGTGGAGCGGCTTGCGTTCTTTCCAATGATGCTCCTACACACCTAAAAACAATCTTTCCAGATCTTGATATGAAAAAAGTAAAGGATGAAGCAACTAAAATGCTTGAGCGTTGTTTTTCAAGCAAGGATAAGAAGAAAAGGATAGAGGGTTATTTATTGTGCGATGAGGAATTTAAATTAAGCAAAACAAAATTCTCTGTAACTAAGACCATAGGCAACATCGATGACGATGGAACAATACAATTCATTGATATGTATTATTTGAGTGATTTTTTTGATTTTCTTCGTTTGGAAATGATGTATGCCCTGACAAATAATATGCCTATCGTAAAATGCGGAAGTTGCTCAAAATTCTTCCTTGCGGATAATCCTACTATGGAATATTGCGATAACGAAGCCTGCAGGCAGTACGGAGCAAAGAAGCGCTCAAAAGAAAGCAAACAAGCAGACAATCTTCTTTTATTATATGATAAAGTATATCAGGCAACCTACTACAAGCATAAGAAGTGTGCTGATGAAAAACAAAAAGATTCTCTTGATCTTAAACTTAAGGAACTTATGGAATATCGTATGAAATACAAAAAGGGTGAAATTACTGCCGAAGAATTTGAAGAAATACTGAATTGAGTTAATAAATTAAATACATTACAAAAAATCCGGCTCAGCTGAGCCGGATTTTTCAGTTTAGGAGGATATTATGAATTTACATACTTTAATAGAAAAATATTTGATTTACTGCGAGTTACAAAAGGGTTTGAACCCAAAAACAATAAAGGCTTACCGGATAGATTTATCACAATTTAAAAGTTATGCAAAAGAACAGGAAGAAGGTTCTAGCAAAGAATTGATATGTAGTTATCTTGAAAGTTTACATTCAAAATACAAACCAAAATCGATTAAACGGAAACTTGCCACATTAAAGGCTTTTTATGAATATCTTAGTTTTGAAGAAATTATCGAGGATAATCCATTCAGTAAAATTCATCTTAAAATCAAAGAGCCGATTATACTGCCCCGGATCATTCCCGAAAAGATATTAACAAAAATTTTGAATGAGGCTTATCATACTTTAGAAAGATGTAAGACAGTATATTCCGAAAGGTGCGTCATCCGAGATATAGCAGTATTAGAACTTCTTTTCGCAACCGGACTTCGTGTATCGGAACTCTGTAATTTAAAAGCGGATGATGTTAATCTTTCGGATAGTTATATAAAAACCTTTGGAAAAGGATCAAAAGAAAGAATAATACAAATTTGCACTCCTGATGTACTAACAGCCTTAAAGCAGTACAAAAAATGCTTTAAGGCTGAAATTGATAATACAGGATATTTTTTTGTAAACAGACTTTCAAATCGCCTTTCCGATCAGTCCGTCCGTTTTATGATAAACAAATATGTGAATCAAATTTCATCCACAGTGCACGTAACACCGCATATGTTTAGACATACTTTTGCCACGATGCTTCTTGAATCAGATGTAGATATTCGTTATATACAGCAAATCTTAGGACATAGTTCAATAACGACAACTGAAATATATACCCATGTTTCCACTGCAAAACAAAAGCAAATATTGAAACGCAAACACCCTCGTCAAAAACTCAATGTGAATAAAGGATAATATCTAATTATCGGAGGTACGATATGGATTTTAACATAAATAAAACCATTGGTGAATTAAATTTTTTAGATGAAATTGATATATTAGAAAACGAATATAATTCATCCCACGAAGATGTGTTAGTTAATGTTTCAGACTGGAATCCTTCAAGAGAATTCAAATCCGAATTATCTAATATTTTAGCGTTAAACTATCAAATTGATGATATTGATTATATTTTTTCATACACACAATCAGAAATAAGAAAATCACAAGTATTAAACAAACTTGGATGTTTATCAAATAAAGCTGCATTATTTACACATTCGGGATCTGCATCTATTTTTAATTGCGTTAATATGCTACATTCTGTCGGTGTAAAAAAATTAATTGTATTGTGCCCAGCATATTTCACATTATTTCATGCTTGTAAAACATTTAATATTGAATGCATACCTGTATATTTAGATAGATGTGAAAATGGATATTTTGTTGACCCTAACAAATTAAATTTAGAGAAAAATTCTGCTTTTTGGGTAACTAATCCCGTATATTGTACGAGTGTTTATTATGATAAAAATATGATTTCTTTATTCAAACATTTGTTAAATGATCACATAGTTGTTTTTGACGAAAGTTTATGTATGTCTTCTATGGAATTAGTTCGAGAGTTAGGAGAATTTGAAAATTTTATAGGAATATATAGCCCGCACAAGTCTGTTTGTATGAACGGGAACAAATTCTCTGTAATAATAGCTAATCTAGAAATGCAGGATTTTTTAGATGCATGGTCAGATATCATTTGCGGCTGTCTTAGCACTGGAAATGATATTGCTATTTCTCATTATTTATCCCATAATTTTTCTAAATACAATTCAGCATTTCTTGAAAAAATTCTTCAAAACAAAAGAATAATAGAAAATTTATGTGATGCTACAGAAGCAGCTTATGATAAAAATTCTTATGGGTATTTGATAACCGTATTTTTCCCTAATATAAACGCACAAAAGGGTCTAGACATTAACTTTATCAAAACCATTATAAGAGAAACGGGTGTTAGATTCATTTCAGGGAAAAGGAATCACTTCGGAGATGATTTAGGATTTTGCTTCAGAGTAAATTTAGCAGCTTACAATGAAAAATTTTACTATGCATTAGAACGCACATTTAGATATCTCTCTCAAATAATAAAATGATAGAGTCTCATCATGAGTCTCTATCATTTTTGGTATTTAAGGAATCACCCATATTTTCCGAAACAAACTCAGTATCTTTAAGTTTAGAAGCATATTGAATAAACGTTGAGTTTAGATTTTTATCTTTTATGCTATTCAAGATTATTCCACAAGCTTCTGGTTGAATCTGTTTCCCCTCTCTGGTTAAAGACATTATGTAGCGTGGGGGATTTTTTGACGTTAATACTTTCCATTTGGCTTTTAAATCTATTAACTGTAGTAATACACCATTAACACCATACAAAAAGAATTGTAAAGCTGTTATACCGAGAACTGTAGCTACAATTATTTCGATATATGTTCCATTTTTGATTTCTATTAATTTCGCTGAATCGTGGATGCCCAAATTGAAAATTTTATTTAATTCGTTTATAATAGTGTTGAAATATATTATTTCTTTGCTTTCGTAATGTATCGCTATTGTATGTGTTGGTTCCGTTGTTTTATCAATTGCAGCAAAACGATAATACTCTTCAAGCATTTCATTAATTAATATGATTATCTGATTCATAAAAGATTTAACATTTACAAGAGTTAAATCATTAAGTTTATATTGAAGTTTGTTTATGTTTTCACAAAGTTTTTGATATGAATATATCAGTGCAAATAATGGCAATTTTTCAGAATGTTTTAATAATTCGAGAATCATAATGAAAAATTCAAACTCATCCTGTTTTATTATTTTCTTCTCGGAAATTTGGTGAGAAAAATAGTCTGTTATTTCTGTAATTAGTTCATAATTTGATATTTTACCACAGTTATGTTTTAATAGAATTTCTTCGTACGCCCATTCTTTTTGTCTAAAAGCATCTATTAGGCGTTCTATACCAAATTCTTTTATATTTCCATATTCTTTTCCTAAAAAAATGTAAGTAACATTTTTTATTATCTCCTGATTAAGTCCAAACACTTGTCCAATAGAATCAATATTCATAGATACATCATAGTAGTTACAAGAATTCATTACTTGTTTATAAAAACTGCAGTCTCCTAAACTCATAGAAGAGAAATTGCAATTTGTAAAAGTACTTAATGAAAAAGTTGATTGTGTAATTATACATTTATTAAACTCTGTATTTTTCACTGTATTTCGTAGGAATACTGAATTGGCAAAAGAACAATTATGAAATATGCAATTTATGAATATGTTATTTGTAATATACGTTTCATCAAAAACACAATTGTTAATAACGCAATCTTTCCAAACAACACTTTTTATATCTGCACTTTTGTAGTTAGAATTTTTTATGGAGTTGCTGATCATGTTCATTCCTTCATAATCACATCTTGAAAAATTACAATTCTCAATTTGACAATTTAGAAATTGGGAACCATTAAATAATGATTGTACTGCACTTTGTCCTTTAAAAAATTCATTTTCGTATTTTTTATATGAATAATCACGGTTATTTGAATCAAAAGCCAGCAATTGATTTGTCTCCATATCGTACCTCCGATAATTAGATATTATCCTTTATTTATATTTTAATATTAACACCATCCGCAAGCTTTTATAAAGCATTGACATGTTATAACAGAGTTTAATTTTCATCTTAATGTCCTAAACGATTCTTCAATTCTCTCGATAATCCCGGAATACATTTCAATTTGTCCTGAAGGAATAGACAGTGTAAACATTCTTACGACCTTATTTTCCTCATTTACCATACATTTTCTATAATGACATCTATTATTTGTTTTAACTGACAAAACATACCAACCTTCAGTATTTAATTCATTATAATCCAACAATACCGCTCCATCGAAATTGTCAAAGATGTAATTACGTGTAAATTCATATGGGATATTTTCATTATAACTTCTCGCTTTTACTATGAGATCAGCATTACCATAACTGAACCTTTGTTCTCGTTCATAATTATTTTCATCTGCTATCATAAATTCAGGAATATTAATCGTATATAAATATTCTC
>JAZPYM010000075.1:0-4683 GCA_045544215.1 Congzhengia sp. | reverse complement strand
CCATCCCCACGACATTTCCATTACCAAAGAATCTCCCAACTACAGCACCCAATCCTAATTTTGTTTTGAAAGGCAGAATGCAATGAAGAAGCAGTATGACGACAACAGTATATCGTCATTAAAAGGCGCCGATCGCGTGCGCCTGCGTCCCGGAGTTATTTTCGGGTCCGATGGCATTGACGGCTGTGAGCACTCGTTTTTTGAAATTTTGTCTAACTCCATTGACGAGGCAAGAGAAGGGTACGGAAAAGAAATTGAAATTACCCGGTTTGCTGACAAGTCCATTGAGGTAAAAGACAACGGGCGCGGAATTCCCATGGACTACAACGAAAACGAAAAGCGCTATAACTGGGAATTAATTTTCTGCGAGCTTTACGCCGGCGGAAAATATAAAAACAACAGCGGCGAAAACTATGTGTATAGCCTTGGTTTAAACGGGTTGGGAACCTGTGCCACCCAGTACAGCTCCTCTTATATGGATGTCTGCGTGCAATACGGCGGAAAAAAATATACCATGCATTTTGAAAAGGGAAATCCCGTAGGCGATTTGCAGGTGGAGGAAACCCGCTCTAAAAAAACCGGCAGTACCATTAAGTGGCGTCCCGATACCGAAGTTTTTACCGATATTAACATCCCTTTAGAATATTTCCAGGATGTATTAAAACGGCAGTCCGTGGTAAACTCGGGGCTTAAATTTATTTTATATAATCAAACGCCAGACGGCTGGGATATGTATGAATATCTTTACGAAAACGGCATTACCGATTACATCAGTGAGATTTCTGACGGCAAGGAATTTACCCCTGTTTTCTCCTTTGATGCCCAACGCCGCGGGCGCGACCGGGAGGACAAGCCAGATTATAATGTGAAAATGCAATTTGCGTTTTGCTTTAACAACGAAATCAACATGGTGGAATATTACCATAATTCAAGTTTTTTGGAGCACGGCGGCGCGCCGGACAAGGCAGTAAAAAGTGCATTTGTTGCCGTAATGGACAAGTATTTGAAAAATCAGAACAAATACAACAAAAACGAAAGTAAAATTGGGTTTGCTGATATTGCCGACAGTTTGATTTTGGTTTCAAACTCATTTTCCACGGTAACCAGCTATGAAAACCAGACGAAAAAATCCATTACCAATAAGTTTATTCAAGAGGCAATGACCGATGTTTTGCGAGAGCAGATTGAAGTTTGTCTCATCGAAAACAAAGAGGCGGCTGAAAAAATTGCTCAACAGATTTTAATTAACAAGCGCAGTCGCGAAAGCGCCGAAAAAGCAAGAGTTGCTGCTAAGAAAAATCTGACTGCCTCTGTGGATATGACCAACCGCATTAACAAATTTATCAATTGTCGCTCGAAAGATGTTGAAAAGCGGGAAATTTATATTGTTGAGGGTGACTCTGCTTTAGGCTCCTGCAAAAAAGGGCGCGATGCAGAATTTCAGGCGATTATCCCCGTTCGCGGAAAGATATTAAACTGTTTAAAAGCCGATTACGGCAAGATTTTTAAAAATGATATTATTACCGACTTGGTAAGGGTTTTAGGCTGCGGAATCGAGATTAAAACCAAGCACTCGAAAGATTTGTCCACCTTTGATTTGGACAATCTGCGGTGGAGCAAGGTGATTATCTGTACCGACGCCGATGTGGACGGCTACCAGATTCGTACGCTGATTTTAACCATGATTTATGTGCTGATGCCCACACTGATTAAAGAGGGCAAGGTGTATATCGCTGAATCCCCCCTGTTTGAAATTACCTGCGGCAAAGATACTTATTTTGCTTTTAACGAGATTGAAAAACAGGAAATTACGGAAAAGTTGGCCGGTAAAAAAATTAAAATTCAGCGCTCTAAAGGTCTTGGTGAAAACGAACCGGAAATGATGTGGCAGACCACAATGAATCCGGAAACCAGGCGTTTGGTTCGGGTAACCTATGACGATGCAGAAAAAACCATGGAAATGTTTGATGTGTTGTTAGGCGATAACCTTTCTGCAAGAAAGGATTTTATTGCAGAATTTGGTCATAAATTTTTGGATTTAGCAGATATTAGCTGATTGATTATGGCTGTGACACAAGCCACAGCCTTTTTTATAAAAAATACCCCCTTTGCTGTAACAGCAAAGGGGGTTAAATCTATATTGAGTTATCATTATTTCACTTAATCACTCTATATATATTTAAATTTTTACGCTTTATTTTGCGTATTCTACTGCTCTGGTTTCCCGAATAACATTTACTTTAATCTGACCGGGATATTCAAGCTCTTCTTCGATTTTCTTCACAATATCGCGTGCGATAAGTGTGATGCTTTCATCTTTCACATTTTCAGGACTAACCATAATACGAACTTCTCTGCCCGCTTGAATTGCAAAAGATTTTTCAACTCCCTCAAAGGAGTTTGCAATTTCTTCTAATTTTTCAAGTCGTTTTATGTATGACTCGATATTTTCTCTTCTTGCACCGGGACGCGCTGCCGAAATGGCGTCTGCCGCCTGGACAATCACCGCAACAATTGTAGTCGCTTCCACATCGCCGTGGTGTGCCATAATTGCATGCACGATGTCTTTGCTTTCCTTGTATTTCTTCGCAAGGTCAGCACCGATGGTAACATGGGAGCCTTCCATCTCATGGTCCGCCGCTTTACCTAAGTCGTGAAGCAAGCCTGCTCTTTTTGCCATGGTGATGTCTGCCCCTAATTCGCCGGCAATAATGCCTGCCACATGAGATACTTCAATAGAATGTTTTAATACATTCTGGCCGTAACTGGTTCTGTACCGCAGTTTACCCAAAAGTTTGATAATTTCGGGATGTAAGCCGTGTACCCCTGTTTCAAAGGTTGCGTTTTCACCCTCTTGCTTAATCTGGGTTTCAACCTCTTTTTTCGCTTTTTCATAGGTTTCTTCGATTCTTGCCGGATGAATTCTTCCGTCAACAATCAATTTTTCCAGCGAAAGTCTTGCAATTTCTCTTCTTACCGGATCGAAGCCGGAAAGGATAACTGCTTCCGGTGTGTCATCAATGATTAAATCGATGCCGGTGAGTGTTTCTAAGGTGCGGATATTTCTACCCTCTCGACCAATGATTCTGCCCTTCATTTCCTCGTTGGGAAGGTTTACAACAGACACGGTTGCCTCTGCAACATGGTCCGCTGCGCACTTTTGAATGGCGCCTGCAATAATGTTTTTCGCTGTTTTGTCGGCATTTTCTTTGGCTTGGGCTTCAATTTCCTTTACCATGATTGCCGCTTCGTGTTTCACTTCATTTTCGAGTTTTTCCAAAAGAAGCTGTTTGGCATCTTCTTGCGATAAGCCGGAAAGCTGTTCTAATATACCCAGCTCTTTTTGCTTAATTTGTTGAATTTCTTCCCGCAAAACATCCAGATCTTTATCTTTCTTGGCCAGCGCTTCTTCTCGCTCTTCAATGGCTTCTGTTTTCTTATCCAGCGTTTCTTCCTTTTGCTGAATTCTGCGCTCTTGTCTTGTAATTTCGTTGCGTCTTTCTTTGATTTCCTTATCAAGTTCTTGTCTTGATTTATGATTTTCTTCTTTTGCTTCTAAAATGGCTTCTTTTTTCTTGCTTTCGCCTTCTTTTTTTGCAGCTTCCACAATTCGTTTTGCTTCCGCTTCAGCTGAGCCGATGACTGCTTCGTTCTTTTTCTTTCGAGAAGCGTCGCCCATTTTAAATGCAATCACTGATGCAACAAGAATCAAAACAAGTGCCGCAGCACAAATAATGATTTCTGTTAAATCCATTTAAAGTTTTACCTCCTTCTTCCAAAATTTTTAAACTGAACCTTTTGATGGATTCAAATTTTTCACCTAAAATATGCATTTATACTACAATCATACAAATACACTCTTTTATTATACAATTTTTTTCAAGGGATGTCAATGTTTTTCACAAATAAAAAAGTTTGGACATTCGACAAAAAATGAGGTGGCAAATGAAACCGCAGTGGTTTTTTTGTTTCATTGACTCCTTTTGTTTTTTATGGTACAATTGGCTTAAATATCATTTATGAAAACGAAAGTGGGGTGAGGTGTGTGGTAATTACATTGCCTATGGATGTGAAAAATATTCTTGAAACTTTAAAGGCGCATGGTTTTTCGGCATTTATTGTAGGCGGCTGTGTGCGGGACTCTCTTTTAGGTATTCCTCCTTCTGATTGGGACATCTGCACCTCTGCGCTGCCTGAACAAATTAAGCGTTTGTTTCCCAAAACTTTTGATGTGGGTATTCAGCATGGAACAGTAGGTGTTTTGTTGCATGATAAAATTTTTGAGGTAACCACTTTTCGAAAAGACGGAGATTATTTGGACAACCGCAGGCCTTTGTCCGTTACCTTTACCCCTTCTGTCACGGAAGACCTTTCCCGCAGGGATTTCACCATTAATGCGATGGCATATAACGAAACAGACGGATTGGTGGACCCTTTTGGTGGCGTTCAGGATTTAAAAAACGGTCTGATTCGCTGCGTTGGCGCTCCTGATGTGCGGTTTGGTGAGGATGCTCTTCGGATGCTGCGCGCGGTGCGATTTTCTGCGCAAAAAGGATTTTTGATTGAAAAAGAAACTTTCAATTCCATTCAAAAAAATGCGCCTTTGGTAAATAATTTAAGCAAGGAGCGCATCATAGAGGAAATTACAAAAATTTTGGTTTCTGACCGTCCTGAAGCGATGAA
>JAZPYM010000074.1:0-6571 GCA_045544215.1 Congzhengia sp. | reverse complement strand
TTTCATTTTTATCACTCTCCTGCATGAGAAATGCCAAGGATAGAAAGCTCTTTATCGGTAAGACCGACACCGCGAAGCATCAATCTGTTTCCACGGAGCGATTCAATTGAGTTGATACCCATACCGCCCATAAGCTCTTTAATCTCGTGTCTCCAAGCATTCATCAAATTTATTAAGCGTTCGCTTCCCATATCAGGGTTAAGTCTTTTTACAAGCTCAGGTCTTTGTGTTGCGATACCCCAATTACACTTGCCGGTCTGACAGGTACGGCAAAGGTGACATCCGAGAGCAAGGAGCGCCGCCGTAGCAACATAGCAAGCATCTGCCCCCAATGCTATCGCCTTAACAACATCTGCCGCACTGCGGATAGAACCGCCTACAACTAAAGAGACATTGTTTCTGATACCCTCATCACGAAGCCTTTGGTCAACAGATGCAAGTGCAAGCTCAATCGGGATGCCAACATTGTCACGGATGCGAGTCGGAGCGGCACCTGTGCCGCCACGAAAACCATCTATTGCAATAATATCAGCACCACTTCGTGCGATACCGCTTGCAATAGCGGCAATATTATGAACTGCCGCAACTTTTACAATAATCGGCTTTTTGTATTCTGTTGCCTCTTTAAGAGAGAATACAAGTTGCCTTAAATCCTCGATAGAGTAGATATCGTGATGCGGAGCGGGAGAAATAGCATCACTGCCTTCAGGAATCATTCTTGTCTTTGATACATCTCCGACAATTTTTGCTCCCGGCAGATGTCCGCCGATACCCGGCTTTGCACCTTGTCCCATCTTAATTTCAACGGCTGCACCTGCCTCTAAGTAATCCTTGTGAACACCGAAACGACCGGAGGCTACCTGAACAATTGTATTTTCTCCGTAACAATAGAAATCCTCGTGCAAACCGCCCTCTCCTGTGTTATATAAAATACCAAGCTCGGTAGCGGCTCTTGCCAAAGATTCATGTGCGTTATAGCTGATAGAACCGTAGCTCATTGCAGAGAACATAACTGGCATTGAAAGCTCAAGCTGAGGAGGTAACTCGCACTTTAACTTCCCGTTTTCATCTCGCTGAATCTTTTCGGGCTTTTTGCCAAGGAAAACACGGGTTTCCATTGGTTCACGGAGCGGATCAATAGGAGGGTTTGTTACCTGGGATGCGTTAATCAGGATTTTATCCCAATATACCGGAAGTGGCTTGGGATTACCCATAGATGAAAGCAGAACACCGCCGCTTGAAGCCTGCTTATATATTTCTTTAATGGTATCATTCTGCCAGTTTGCATTTTCACGAAGTGTGCAGTCGCTTTTAACAATTTTTAACGCTCTTGTAGGGCAAAGAGAAACACAACGCTGACAGTTTACACATTTGGTTTCGTCACTTATGAGCATTTTGTTTTCTTCATCGTATGTATGTACTTCATTTGCACATTGTCTTTCACAGACACGGCAGCCGATACAGCGATTCTGATTTCTTATAACTTCAAATTCGGGATAGATAAATTCTACGCTCATAACTTAACACCTTCCTCCATTTTGATGATAACAGGTTCTCCGCCGGCAGGTGCCCAAATGTTTTTAGCATCAGGTTCCATTACACGGATAGCGGCTTCTTCGCTTGCAATAAATACCTTGTCGTCTTTTTCACCGACTACCATACTGCGGAGCTTCAAGCGGTCATTAAGAGCCATAAGTCCTCCGTTAAAACCAAACACAATAGAAAACGGTCCTGTAATCAGGAGACTCGGAAACAGTGTACGAAGATAAATATGTTTTTCTTTATCCTCAAAATCTGTCTTATTTTCTATAGTGCTCCAGAATGGTGCAGCAATAACACTTGCGGCTTCGCCAAGTGATAGCCCTTGTCTGCGGAGCAGATAATCCATTATATATGTAATAACCTCTGTATCGGTCTGGAGTGTACACTTGTATCCAAACATTTCTATAAAACGGCGGTTAGCATCATAGGATGATATTTCACCATTATGTACTATTGAATAATCAAGAAGTGTAAACGGATGAGCACCGCCCCACCAACCGGGAGTATTGGTAGGATAACGACCGTGTGCTGTCCACGAATAGCCTTCGTATTCATCAAGCTTATAAAACACACCGACATCCTCCGGAAAACCTACCGCCTTGAATGTTCCCATATTTTTACCGCTTGAAAATACGTATGCTCCGGGCATTTCTGTATTTATTTTCATTACAGTTCTTGCAACGAACTCGTTTTCATCAAGCTGCATGGAGAGAAGTACAGATTTTAATGGTGCTACAAAATATCTCCATATAACAGGCTCGTCCGTAATTTGGGGAATTTTCCGTGTAGGGAGAATTTCGGATTTGACAATTTCAAATCTTTCCTTTAAAAATTTTTCACAGTCCTTTCGGGTGGTGCGGTCATTAAAGAAAAAGTGAAGCGCGTAAAACTCTTTATATTCGGGGTATATGCCATAAGCGGCAAAACCACCGCCGAGACCGTTGCTGCGGTCATGCATAGGTTTCATAGCTTCTATTATTTTTTCACCCGTCATGCGATTTCCTTCTTTAGATATAACTGCAGCAATTGCACATCCGGAAGGGATTCGTACCTGACCTTCTGTGTTCATAGGTCCACGTCCTTTCATGCAAATAATAAAACGAATAAATAAACAAAAAAAGACGTCACTCACTTAGAAGAAAACTCTTCTAAATGAATGAACGTCTTTGCTCATTTGCAACCATTATATACTAAAACTTCAAATTTGTCAAGAGAAAAACGTAAATTTACCAAATATCTGAAAGTTTTTTAGTAAAAAATTCAAAAAAAGGGTTGACAAATAAAAAAATTGGGTGTATAATGTGTGCAGTTGAAGGCAAAGGCGTCTTCGAGATTCGGTTCTCGAGGACGCTTCTTTTGTTTTAACAATATAATATGAGTTTGTGGAGATAAGGCAATGGCGTCTTTAAGAGTATTTCTATACTCTTGGAGGCGCTTTTTTCTTTTCGCTGCTAAAGGAGGAACAAAAAAATGTCGTATGTAGATGAAGTAATCGAAAGGGTTGAAAGAGAAAATCCTAATGAACCGGAATTCCATCAGGCGGTTCGTGAAGTTCTTGACTCAATCAGACCTGTTGTTGACGCAAATGAGGCAGCGTATAGAAGAGATGCACTGCTTGAAAGACTAGTTAATCCCGAAAGACAAATCAAGTTCAGGGTACCGTGGATTGATGATAAGGGTGATGTTCAGGTTAATACCGGATACCGTGTACAATTTAACAGTGCAATCGGTCCATACAAAGGCGGCTTGAGACTTCATCCGTCAGTTAATATCGGAATCATTAAGTTCTTAGGATTTGAGCAGATTTTCAAAAATTCACTTACCGGGCTTCCGATTGGCGGCGGTAAGGGAGGCAGTGATTTCAATCCCAAGGGAAAATCTGACAGAGAGATTATGGCATTTTGCCAAAGCTTTATGAGTGAGCTTTGTAAATATATCGGTGCTGATACCGATGTTCCAGCCGGAGATATTGGTACAGGTGCAAGAGAAATCGGATATATGTTCGGACAGTATAAAAAGCTCAGAGGCTTGTTTGAAGGCGTTCTTACAGGAAAAGGTCTTTCATATGGCGGTTCACTTGCGAGAACAGAAGCAACCGGTTATGGTCTTTTGTATCTTACCGATGAAATGCTTAAGAAAAACGGAAAGGATATCAAAGGAAAAACCGTAGTCGTTTCAGGAAGCGGTAATGTTGCAATTTACGCTGTAGAGAAAGCACATCAGCTTGGTGCAAAGGTTGTTACCGTATCTGATTCAAACGGCTGGGTATATGATCCTGACGGTATTGATGTTGCTGCTCTTAAAGAAATCAAGGAAGTAAAGAGACAGAGACTTACCGAATATAAGAACTACAGACCAAATTCCGAGTATCACGAAGGTAAGGGTGTTTGGAGCATCAAAGCGGATATTGCGCTTCCTTGTGCAACACAGAACGAGCTTGAACTTGATGATGCAAAGACCTTGGTTAAAAATGGTGTAATCGCAGTTGCAGAAGGTGCAAATATGCCAACAACTGCTGATGCGACAAAATACCTTCAGGAAAACGGAGTGCTCTTTGCACCCGGTAAAGCTGCAAATGCAGGTGGTGTAGCAACTTCAGCATTGGAGATGAGTCAGAATAGTGAAAGACTCAGTTGGTCCTTCGAAAAGGTTGATTCAAAGCTTAAAGATATTATGGTTAATCTTTTCGACAACATTGATGATGCCGCAAAGCGTTACGGATTCCCCGGAAATTATGTGGTAGGTGCAAATATTGCAGGTTTTGAAAAAGTAGTAGATGCAATGAATGCACAGGGTATTGTTTAATACTAAAAAATAAATAAATATAAGTAAAAAGGCAAAGGCGTCTTTAATGTGATATTTTTTACATTGAAGGTGTCTTTTGCTGTTTATAAGGAGATGTTTTACTATGAAAACCGTACCGGATTATTTTGGAAGCTTAGTTTTTGATGACAGAGTTATGAAATCTAAACTTTCATCAAAGGTGTACAACTCACTGAAGAAGACAATTGATGAAGGAGCGCAGCTTGACTCAAATGTAGCCAATGCCGTTGCGGATGCCATGAAAGAATGGGCAGTTGAAAACGGAGCCACACATTATACACATTGGTTCCAGCCTCTTACAGGTATAACTGCCGAAAAGCATGACAGTTTTATTTCTCCTTCACCTGATGGCAGAGTTATTATGGATTTTTCGGGAAAAGAGCTTATCAAAGGAGAACCGGATGCTTCAAGCTTTCCTTCAGGCGGATTACGTGCAACTTTTGAAGCAAGAGGATATACTGCATGGGATCCCACATCATATGCCTTCATAAAAGGGAAAACACTTTGTATTCCTACAGCTTTTTGTTCATACGGCGGCGAAGCCCTTGATAAAAAGACACCACTCCTTCGTTCAATGGAAGCGTTAAATAAGCAGGCACTTCGTATTCTGAAGCTTTTTGGTACAGAGGCTAAGTATGTGCATACTTCTGTCGGTCCGGAACAAGAATATTTCCTTGTTCCCAAGGAAATGTTTGAAAAGCGTAAGGATTTGATTTATACAGGCAGAACACTCTTTGGTGCAAAACCTCCGAAAGGTCAGGAAATGGATGACCATTACTTCGGTGTAATCAAACCGAGAGTAGAAGCATATATGACGGAACTCAATGAAGAACTCTGGAAGCTCGGAATCCTTGCAAAGACTCAGCATAATGAGGTTGCACCGGCACAGCATGAGCTCGCGCCAATTTATACAACTACAAATATTGCAACCGACCATAACCAGCTCACAATGGAAATCATGCAAAAGGTAGCTGCACGTCACGCTCTTGTGTGCTTGCTTCATGAAAAGCCGTTTGCAGGCGTAAATGGAAGTGGTAAACACAACAACTGGTCTATGGCAACTGACACAGGTGTAAATCTTCTGTCTCCCGGCGAAACGCCATATGAGAACGCACAATTCTTGCTGTTCCTTTGCGCAGTAATCAAGGCTGTTGACGATTATCAGGATTTACTCCGTATTTCGGTTGCAACTGCCGGAAATGACCATAGACTTGGTGCAAATGAAGCACCGCCGGCTGTTGTTTCTATGTTCCTTGGCGATGAACTGAATGCAGTTTTGGAAGCAATTGAAACAGATACACCGTATAAGGGTTCAGAAAAGACTCAGATGAAACTGGGAGTCGATGTACTTCCTAAGTTTAACCGTGATACAACCGATAGAAACAGAACATCACCATTTGCATTTACCGGTAATAAGTTTGAATTCCGTATGCTCGGTTCTTCAAATAGTATCGCTTGTGCAAATATTATGCTTAACGCTGCTGTTGCAGAAAGCCTTAAGATTTATGCTGACAGGCTTGAAAATGCAGATGACTTTGAAACCGCACTCCACGAAATGATTAAGAAAACGATCAAAGACCATAAGCGTATCATTTTCAACGGCAACGGCTATGATGATGAATGGATTAAAGAGGCTACAGAGAAGAGAGGACTTTTGAATCTTCGTACAACACCGGATGCGATTCCGCATTTACTTGACAAGAAAAACGTAGATATGCTTACAAGCCATAAGGTGTTTTCAGAGGCAGAACTTAAATCCCGTTGCGAAATTACTTTGGAAAACTATTGTAAGACAGTTACAATCGAAGCTAACACTATGTCTCAGATGGCTAAGAAGGAAATCTTGCCTGCAATTGAAGAATATACCGCATTCATTGCATCAGCAGCAGGAAAGAAAAAGGCTCTTGATGCAGAAGTTTCATGCGTATATGAAACCGGAACAGTCAGAAAGCTTTCTCTCCTTTCAGGTCAGATTTTTGAAAAATGTGACGAACTCGATAAAGTTCTCTGCAAGCTCTCTGACAGTGCAAATGTTGAGCAGGAAGGATATATGATTCGTGATGAATTACTTCCGAAAATGAGCGAACTCCGAGTAGCTTGTGATGAGGCGGAGGTCATTACAGCAGAAAAATATTGGCCGTTCCCAACATACGGAGAATTGCTTTTCGGTGTTAGATAATTGGCAATGGGTTTAAGAAAGAAGATG
>JAZPYM010000073.1:0-1830 GCA_045544215.1 Congzhengia sp. | reverse complement strand
AAGGAGCCGTAGCAAAACAAAAATTGCTACGGCTCTAAATTTAACCTTCAAAGTTGCATAAACAGCAATATTTTCAACTGTTTGTGGATAAAATTAAGCATAAGAATTGGCGGCAGGCTATTTTTAGTCTGTCGCTATTGGTTTTTATTGCATCTGTGGAAATTAAGCGGAAACTTTTTGGAATAACTGCGTTTTGGTCCGGTTCTGCTGGATCTTGGCGTGCAGTTTCCGAATATCGTAGCCTATCACGGCAAGCAGTATCTCCGTCCGGACATTCCTCTTTCCCCGGGTCAGAAAGCGTCGGAAGTCATAATCTTCCTTCACCACACCAAATGCCCCTTCAGACTGAATTGAACGATTCATCCGCAGCAGGACACCTGTTTCACTAGTAATGCGTTTCAAGGATTCTGCCCGCTGTTCAATGAATCTCTTGGATACCGTCATTTTCCGGTTACCTTCCGCTTTGGTGCATCCGGATTTGTAGGGACATCCTTCACAGCTTTCGCACTCGTAGTGAGTGATCTGACTGATATAACCGGTCTTGCTTTCTCTTTTACTGACATACTTTGCTTGCAGCTTCATGCCGTTTTGACAGGTATATTCATCTGCTCTGGCATCATAGAGCATGTTTTCCCGAAGTGCCATATTGCTTTTGAACTTTTTCGTTTTGGACCGTTCGTAGTTGGCAGGTTTAATGTAGCATCCAATTTCATGTTGCTCCAAATAACTGTAGTTCTCTTCGCTCTCATAGCCCGCATCCGCTGTGACATCTTGATATTTGTTCCCCAGTTGCGCCTCCATCTGTTCCAGCAGCGGAATCAGCGTGTTCTGGTCATTGCGTTCGCTGGACACATCTACGCCAACGATATACTCGCCCTCTACGCCAAACTGGATGTTATATCCGGGTTTGAGCTGAGAATTGCGCATATGATCCTCTTTCATATGCATAAAGGTAGCATCCGGGTCGGTTTTGGAAAAACTGTTGCGATCTCCAAATGTTCCCTGATACCCGGAACACTTCTCTTTTCTCTGCAATAATCCTTGTAATTCTTCTATATCTCGTTGAAGCTGGCTTTTTCGCTTCCCTCTGCCATATACAAAAGGTGTTACCATTTTGCCTTCCATCTGAAGCAGCAGATCTTCTTCCGTCGCAGCCATAATCCCATATTGCTCACACAACTGTGGAATCTTTCTCTCCAGTTTTGCCAACAGGCGTGTTTCATACTTGGTCACGCTTTTCTTCCAGACAAAACTATACTTGTTTGCATTGGCTTCGATCTTTGTTCCGTCTACAAACAGGTGTTCATACCGGATCTCACCTAATGCTGCCAGTTTTTGTACCAACTGTGCCAACAGTGTATCTGCGCATTTGCTTAGATGGTCCCGGCGAAACCGCTCAAAGTGGTTAAACTCCGGAGCTGCCGCACCATCCAGCAGCCATATGTAATTCATGTCGCGCTCACAGCGCTTCTGAATCTGCCGGGGCGCACGGATGCCTTCCATGCTGGCATATAGCATGATCTTGAGTGTGGTTGACGGAGGTATTGCGGTTGGACGGCCAGTGCACGCATATGTCCCATATAACGCGCTCAAATCCATCTCCTCTACCATTTTATCCAGGAGCCGTACACTGTCGTTTTCGGGAATTACCTTTTCCGCAAATCTTTCGTCTATTAGCAGTTGCAAATCTCTGCTGTTTGTGTAATAATCTAGTTTGTGGGTATTGTTTTTCATGGCAGTTAAATTATACCACACAACAGAAAACCATGGAACCGGCTTTTGCCAGTTCCATGGTCTTTCTTTTTCCTTAGGGACTTTTGCTACAGCCCC
>JAZPYM010000072.1:0-18161 GCA_045544215.1 Congzhengia sp. | reverse complement strand
AATATGTTGCACGAAATACAAAGTATAATAAAGAACGAACATTATTCCGATTTCGATGCAATAGAAAAAATTTTATGCATATTTGAGAAATATCATATTGATTCCGGTTTCCGTCATGATTTTTAATAAAAATATTGTGTTTATTTGTCCAATCGATCTGCTATATACATCATTGCCAAAGGATATGTTTTGTGATAACATATAAACATAAAAGTTTTTTAAAACAACAAAAAACAGAAATTATGTTGTTCATTTTGACACCATTTTCATTTATACTTAAAGCATAAATTTAAAGGAGGATTCAAAAATGAACACAGACAAAATCTTAGCAGAAGCAATCGCAAAGGACTACGCCCCAAAGGATAACTCAAAAATTGTTGCCCTTAAAAAGCTTGATAACAAGGCAAAGCTTCCTGCAACAATTTTTACTTACACATTTGGTATTATTGCAGCCCTTGTTGTTGGAACGGGCATGAGTCTTGCGATGCAGGCGATTGGCAGCGGAATGGTTGCGATGGTTGCGGGAATTATTATAGGCATTATAGGATTTGTTCTTTGCGGAATTAACTATCCGATTTACAAAAGAATGCTCGAAAGAGACAAGGCCAAATATGCTTATGAGATTGTAGAGCTTGCTCGCGAAATCAGCGAAGAAAAATAAAATTTAACTGGGGAGGAATTGCTTTGAACAAATCGGAAAGCAAATATTTTAATACTGCCAAAAAGATGGACAAGGCGCTTATTTCCCTTCTTGAAGAAAAATCGTTTGAATATATAACAGTCAGCGAAATATGTAAAAAGGCAAATGTTAATCGTTCTACATTTTATCTGCATTATGAAAATACGGTTGATTTGCTCAATGAGACAGCAAGATTTTTGCTTGAAGATTTTATGGAATATTTTGATGATGACCGAAAGAACATAGCAAAAAAGCTTTCGGAAAGCTCACTTGATGAGCTGAATTTTATTTCGGATGCTTATTTACATCCGTACTTATCATATATCAAAGAAAACAGGCTTGTATTTTCCACCGTTTTATTGCATGCAGATTCGTTTGGTTTTAATGAGGTATTTCAAAGACTTTATGAAAATATCTTTAATCCTATTTTAGAACGGTTTGATTATCCCCTTTCCGACAGAAAGTATGCCATGATGTTTTATCTTAACGGAATAACTGCTGTTGTAACAGAGTGGGTGCAGGATGGATGTGAAAAACCAATTGGGGCAATCTCGCAAATTATTTACGGATGCATATTTGGAAGAGAGAACAAGGTCATCTAATGCGTTTGATATCCTTAAAAAAGCAACTTGCTGATGCAAGTTGCTTTTTTGTTAAAATATGCAGAACGCCCGTTCTTTTAGGAAGTTTGATTCAGTTTTATCAATCAAAAAAACACCTTGATTTATGCGATTTTCCGTGATATAATAGCGTGGGAAAGTAAGAGATTCCCAATCATACGACAAGACAAAAAAGGAGAATGGTTATGCTTTTCAATTCACAAGATGTTATGCAGCTTATTCAAAGTCTTATTTGGCTTCTTGCGGGTGTTGGTGTTTTTATTGTTGGAATGAATTTTATGGGAGATGCTTTGGAGCAAAGTGCTGGTATGGGCATGAAGCGATTGCTTGAAAGAATCAGCAATAATCGTTTTTCTGGTGTTGGAATTGGCGCCGGTGTGACGGCAATTATCCAGAGCTCGTCAGCTACTTCGGTAATGGTTATCGGTCTTGTTAATGCAGGAGTTATGACGCTTATGCAGGCAACACCCATTATTATGGGGGCAAACATCGGAACAACCATTACAGGTGTCTTGGTCGCTCTTAAAAATGACTATTTTGATATGGCAATGTACCTTCTCGCTTTTGCGGGTGTGATGATGGGATTTGCCCAAAAGGAAAAAGTCAAGATTGCCGGCAGCCTTTGTTCTGGATTGGGTTTAATCTTTGTTGGCTTAAATATTATGAGCAGTGAGCAGGCGTTTGGAAATCCTCTTGTTGAAAATATGTTTACTGAAATTTTCAAAAGGATTGATTTTCCGCTTCTTTTAATATTGGTAGGTGTTATCTTTACTGCGCTGATACAGAGTTCTTCAGCCTCCACCGGTGTTGTTATTACAATGGTTGGTACAGGCGTACTTCCCCTCGACCTTGCATTGTTTATTATTCTCGGTGCAAACATTGGAACATGTGTAACCGCGCTGCTTGCGTCTGTTGGCGCAAATGCGAATTCTAAAAGAACCGCCTTTATCCATTTCACATTTAACATGATAGGAACAGTATTTTTTACTGCAATCATATGGCTGTTCAGGGAACCGGTAGTAAATTTCCTAGTATCGATGTTCCCCGGCACCGACCCCATGTCTCTTCAAATGAGAGTGTCTCTTTTCCATGTTATATTTAATACAACTACTACATGCCTGTTGCTTCCGTTTGTAAAACAACTTGTTGATTATTCATGCTTAATCATCAAAGACAAGAAAGAAACAGAGGATGAGTTATCCTTTAAATATGTGGATGAAAGACTTATTTCCACACCTTCTATTGCGCTGATGCAAGTGAAAAAAGAAATTGACTATATGATTTCCTTGGCAGAAGAAAATACGCGTCTGAGTTTTGTGGCAATGGAAACAGGGTCATCAGAACATAACAACTTAATTTGTAAAAATGAAAGAATTATTGACTTTACAAATAGTGCATTAACCAAATTTTTAATTAAGTTATCCGCCGTAGTTGACGGGGGCAATGAAAAAATTATTGGCTCGTATTTCCATGTTTTAAACGACCTTGAGCGTATTGGTGACCATGCTGAAAATTTCAACGAAATTGGCGTGGAGATGATCAACAGAGAGATTTCATTCTCAGAACATGCACTCGAGGGAATTACAAAAATGCGTGACACGGTTATGCAGATGTTTGCAATTGCAATTAACACATTTGAAACACTTCAAACAGAGAAGTTATCGGAATTGACACAATTGGAGAATTGTGTTGACGGCATGAAAAAAGAACTCATTGCCAGCCACTTTGCAAGACTTGCGGAGGGCAATTGCAGTGTAGATGTGAGTCCTTATTATTCCTCGGTTATTGTTGGACTTGAAAGAATAGCGGACCATATTGTCAATGTGGGATACAGTATTGTGAATCCTACCGGTTCCCAAAAGGAAGAAAATTAAAATTTGTTTTGTGAAAAAAGAGAGCACGAAATCGTGCTCTCTTTATTTTTCAAATGACGGTGCAGTCGTTTCGTTGTTTGCAAATGCATTAGGACCAGGGTCAGACATGGAAAAATACATTTTTGCTGCTTTTGTTGTGCCAAAATCTCTGTTAGAACCGCTGTTTTGTACTTTGTTAAATGCATCGCGGAACATCTGGTTATGGGCTTCTTCGCGATTGAGCAAAAAGTCAATCGTTTCTTTTACTTTTTTATCGTTTATTTGGCGATACAAATATTCATAAACGACCTTGGCGCGTTGTTCAGATGCAATATTGCTTAAGAGGTCGGCACATAAATCTCCGGTTACTGTGACATAATCTGCCGTCCAGGAGTAGCCGGAGGCATTGATAAGCCCCGGATTTAAACCCAAAATAACATGCGACTGAACTTCACCCGCCGGAACTTTTGTTGCATCCACATCATGGCCGTTTAACAAATTAATTGTTTGGGCAACCATTTCCATGTGTCCAAGTTCCTCTGCAGCGATGTCAAGGAATAAATCCTTAATTTCGGGGTCCTTAATGCGAAAACTCTGTGACATATATTGCATGGCTGCTTTGAGTTCTCCGTTTCCGCCTCCCAATTGTTCCTGAAGCAATGCAGCATATTGTGGATTTGGATTTTCTACCGATACAGGATGAAAAAGTAATTTTTCATGTTTAAACATTTTATTTTACCTCCAATTGCAGTTTTCTTTATTTTTTCCAATCAAAATTATATTATTCATTATAATAAAATAAGTCGGGTTATGCCGTGGATGAAAGGGAAAGGGGCATCCAGAATACACTTGACATGCAATAATTTATTTTGTTATACTATAATTGAAATGGGAGAGAATATATCATTATCCTCTTATTGTATTTGTAATCTAATTTAAAATGGAGGGATGCATTATGGTAGGTTTTACAGTTTTTTTGATTATTGTGCTTGCAATTATAATACCAAATGTTAAAATTGTTCCCCAAGCACATGAATATGTTGTGGAACTTTTAGGGAAATACAGAACAACTTGGTCTGCGGGAATTCATATTAAAATACCTCTTATAGAGAGAATTTCAAAAAGGGTTACACTCAAAGAGCAAGTCCTTGACTCGCCTCCGCAACCGGTAATTACAAAAGATAATGTTACCATGCAGATTGATACTGTCATTTATTATGCAATTTATGATGCAAAACTATATGCTTATGGCGCGGTTAATCCCATCTCAGCACTGTCGAATTTAGCAGCAACCACGCTGAGAAATATTGTTGGTGAGTTGGAGCTTGATGGCACGCTTACATCCAGAGATACCATTAATGGAAAAATGACATCCATTTTGGACGAGGCAACAGACAAATGGGGAATTAAGGTAAGCAGGGTTGAGCTGAAAAACATTATTCCCCCAACAGAAATTCAAAATGCAATGGAAAAGCAGATGAAAGCAGAGCGCGACAGGCGAGAAACGATGCTTCAGGCAGAGGGACACAAAGCGGCGGCTATCACGCGTGCAGAGGGCGACAAACAGGCGATGATACTTGCAGCCGAAGGTGAAAGAGATGCAAGAATTGCACGGGCAGAGGGTGAAGCAAAGGCAATTTATCTGTCAAAAAAAGCAGAGGCAGATGGCCTTGCGGCTCTAAAAGAAGCGGGTGTAGATGCTGCAGTCTTAGAACTGAAAAAATATGAGGCTTTAGTAGCGATGTCTGATGGCAAAGCTGCAAAGATTATCGTTCCTACTGATGCGGTTGAAATGACAAAATCCAATGTAATTTTTTCTGAAACAACAGGATTGGGCGATAAAACCGAACCTGACAAGACTTTAAAAATGCCTGAAAAGAAGACAGACCCCTGCTGTGAATGACGAATATGCGTATTACAAACCGCAACTGAAATATGTTGCGGTTTGTAATTTTTTAAAAAGAGCCTTATGCAAGAAGGGGGTTTACACTTTGGTGATTAGCCTGGTCAAGTAGGGAACGGTGCATGTCATAAGAAAGGAGGCAATGCCGCAAAAAGTGATACCTACCTTTTTAAACAGTATTTCAGTAGAAAAATTTTAATAGATAAAAAAGGCTGCTTTAACAGCCTTTTTTTAAAATAAAGCGCAGGCGTCAGGCTTTCACAATGCATAAAAAACCTTCATATAATGTAATAAAGGAGGTGATATAATGACTTATTGCAGAATGAATTGCGTGTGCTTGTCAGCAATTATTGGCATTGTTGCCGGAGTTATTCTTGGCTTGCTTTACGCTTTTGGTTTTGTGGCAGCCGGAATTACTTTCTGGGCGTTTTTGGCAATTGGTGTTTTAAGCGTGCTGCTTCTTCCGATTTATGCGGCAGCTGCGTCCGGAAACGATAACGGCTGTTTTTGCGGTTACCGAAGATTGCTTTTTGTAACGGCAATTGGGACAATTCTTACGGCAGGTGTGGGCTTGATTGTGGCACCCGTTGCTGCGACGGCGGTGGTTGCCATTTTTTTAGGACTTGCTGCCCTGTTTGCTGTTGCATTGTTAGTTGCAACCCTATGTTTTGCCAATTGTTTATGCCGATGCGCGTAAGCTTGCGGCTTAATGTTTTGTATTAAAAAAGACACCTTAGGGTGTCTTTTTTTGATGGCAACATGATCAGGTAGGAGAAGAGATGAAAACTCCTTGACAAGACGAAAGCGCTATGGTATAATAAATGCAAATACTTTGGTGAGAAAAGGAAGTGAATCACATGACAAGAATTAAAACACTCGAAACAAAGGATTTGAAAAAGAGCTTGGAGCATGGTGGCTGCGGCGAATGTCAGACCTCCTGCCAGTCTGCTTGCAAAACATCTTGCGGCGTTGCAAATCAGCAGTGCGAAAGCAAAAATAAGTAATGATGTCTTTAGCGGGGCTGTTTATAAGCAGTCCCGTTTTTTCTGTATAAATACAAAAATGGCTGCATTTAGCAGTCTGTGGAGGAATTATGATACATCAATATCAATTGGGCGGATACAATCTGGTTTTGGATATGGCCAGTGGTAGCGTTCACGCGGTGGATCAGGTGGCTTATGATGTGATTGCCCTTTACAAAACCCATAGCCACGATGAAATAAAAGCACAAATGTTGGAAAAATATCAATCGGATGCGTCTGTTACAAGTGAGGAATTGGATGCGCTTTTGTCCGATATTGCGCAGCTGGAACAAGATGGCAAGCTTTTTGCAGAGGATATTTATGAAAACAAAGCGTTTGATTTGAAAAACCGGCACACAGATATTAAGGCGTTGTGCTTGCACGTTGCCCACACCTGCAATCTAACTTGTGACTACTGTTTTGCAAAACAGGGAAATTTTTGCGGCGAACGGGCACTGATGTCCTTTGAAGTAGGAAAACGCGCCATTGATTTTTTAATTGAAAACTCCGGCAATCGTCATAATTTAGAGGTGGATTTTTTTGGCGGTGAGCCTTTGATGAATTTTGAGGTGGTCAAGCAGATTGTGGCGTATGCGCGCTCCATTGAGAAAGAACACAACAAGAATTTTCGTTTTACCTTAACCACCAACGGCATGCTAATTGATGATGATGTCATCGATTTTGCCAACCGGGAATGTCACAATGTGGTGCTATCATTAGATGGCAGAAAAGAAGTCCACGATTTCTTGCGCAAAACGGCGTCAGGCAAGGGCAGCTATGATATTATTGTTCCCAAATTTCAAAAAATGGTAGCATCCCGCGGGGGCAAAGGATATTACATGCGCGGCACCTTTACCCACAACAATCCGGATTTTTTAAAGGACATTTTACATATGCTGGATTTGGGTTTTACAGAGCTTTCTATGGAACCTGTGGTGTGCGCACCGGAGGACCCGTATGCATTGACAGAGGAAGATATGAAAATTGTCTGCCGTCAGTACGAGCTTTTGGCAGAGGAAATGATAAAACGGGAAAAAGCGGGCAACGGCTTTACCTTTTACCATTATATGATTGACCTAACAGGCGGTCCTTGTATTTATAAGCGGATTTCCGGTTGTGGTTCCGGAACGGAATATTTTGCCGTAACGCCCTGGGGCGATTTATACCCCTGCCACCAGTTTGTTGGCGAGGAACGCTATCGAATGGGAGACATCTGGAAAGGCGTTGAGAACAAAGAGCTTTTGGGTGAATTTAAGCTTTGTAACGCCTATGCCAGAAAGGAATGTAGCGATTGCTGGGCAAAGCTGTATTGCAGCGGTGGATGTGCAGCCAATGCATATCATGCAACCGGTGCGATTACCGGCGTATATGCCCAGGGGTGCGAGCTGTTTAAAAAGCGTATGGAATGTGCCATTATGGTGCAGGTAGCAAAAGCAGGGCTTTAAAAGGTGTAAAAAAGGATTGTGACATATGTCACAATCCTTTTTATTATTTATGGTAGCTTTCGTTTCGATTAATTTTAAACGCTCGGTATAGCTGCTCCAACAGGATAACGCGCATAAGCTGGTGCGGGAAGGTCATTTTTGAAAAGGAAAGCCGCAAATGGCTTTTTTTCTTGATTTCCTCCAAAAGTCCAAGGCTTCCGCCGATAATAAATGTAAAACTGGAAGCGCCGTTGGTGCAGGCGTTCTCAATGGTTTGGGCAAAGGCTTCGCTGGATTGCTGGATGCCCTCCACACACAAGGAGATTACGACATCTGTGTCTTTTATGGCAGATAAAATACGGGCGCCCTCTTTTTTCAGTACACTATCATACTCTGCAGAGGAGGGCCTGTCGCTCATAGGCTCGTCGGGGAGTTCTACAATTTTCAGTTTACAAAAGCGCGACAGCCGTTTTTCATATTCCGCGCAGGCACTTTTTAAATATGCTTCTTTTATTTTCCCAACGGCAACAATTGTAATATTCATTAAATCTCCCCAATCCAGTATTTTGGAATCACATTCAGCGCCACATCTGTGCCTACTGTAAAACCATGTGCTGCCAATATTTTGCTGACACATTCATACGCCAGACGAGGCTGGTTATTTTGTTCTGAAAGGTGTCCCAGCCAGAACGAACGCGTTCCTTTTGCAGCTAATTTGGCGCAAAATTCGCCACACGCTTCGTTGGAAAGGTGTCCGCCGCTTCCCAATATTCGCATCTTCAGTGGATAGGGATATGGCCCTTGTTTTAGCATGGTTACATCGTGATTGGATTCCACAATCACGGTATCGCACCCAATTAGATTTTCCAGCATTTCTTCTGTGACAAATCCGGCATCTGTGGCAATGCCAAATTTTGAGTCCTCATCGGCTACGGTGAAGCTGACAGCGCCCGGCGCATCGTGAGGAATGGAAAAGGCGTGTACTGTCATACTGCCGATTTTAATATCTTTAGAGGGTGTAATAACTTTTTTCTTTTCTTCATCCACATTGCCCAGTTGGCGCGCGCTGTGGAAAAAGGTTTCGGCGGTGGCATACAGCGGCAGTTGAAAATTTCTTGCCAGTGTGCCGGCAGCACCAATGTGGTCGCTATGAGCGTGGGTTAGAAATATGCCGGAAAGCTTGGTGACATCTGTTCCTAACCGCGCAAGGCATTGTTTGATATAACTGCCGGAAGCGCCACAATCAATTAGGATAGCGGCGGTGTCATCTGTTATGTATGTGGCATTGCCGGATGAGCTGCTTAAAAGCGATTGAAATTTTATCATAAGAACCCCGTATTTAAAAGTTTTTTCCGCTTTCTATTATATCGCGAAAGGAAATTCTTTGCAAGATAAAATCAATTTTTTTCCTAAGTTTCGCCATTTAAACCTTGACAGAAACGGGAAAATGTACTACAATATAAATGAGGAATATTATTTTTTTGTACCTGAGGTCTTTTGTTAAGACCAGATGGGGAGGGTTTTGGAAATGGAATATAATATAGGGGATAAAATTGTTTATCCTATGCATGGCGCCGGTGTCATTGAGGCAATAGAAGACAGAGAGATTATGGGCGCAAAGCAGACATATTATATTATGCGTATACCAATCGGGGACATGAAGGTTATGATACCCACCTGCAACGCAGAGGAAATCGGAATTCGTGATGTTATCGACAAAGAAGAAGCAGACAGGGTGTTGGAAAGTTTCCGGGCGTGCCCTACGGAGATGGATTCCAACTGGAACAAGCGACATCGCGAGAATGTAGCGCGCATCAAAAGTGGCGATATTTATGAGGTTGTGCGCGTGGTAAAAAATCTGATGTTTCGTGAAAAAAGCCATGGTCTTTCCACTGGTGACAGAAAAATGCTAAATGGTGCAAAACAGATTTTAGTCAGCGAGCTTGTGATTGCAAAGGCAATCAAACAAAGCGAAGTTGAAAATATTATGAATGAGATTGTGAATGCAGAGCTTACATAAAAAACTGGTTTGGAGGGTGCTGTATGGCAAACAAATTGCAGGTTAGAATTTGCGGGCAGGAGTACACCTTGGTTTCTGAAAACAGTCGGGAATATATGCTGGAAACCGCAGATTATGTAGACAGAAAAATGGTTGCGGTTAAAAATATGAACAATCGACTCAGCACATCTATGGTTGCGATTTTGGTGGCGCTGAATGTGACAGACGACATGCGGCAAGCACAAAAAGAAGCACAGGAAACCATTCAAAACCAGGCGGCTGAGATTGCACTTTTGAAGAAAAAGACAGAAGAACTTTCCAGGAAACTGGAGGAATTACAAAAAAGAGCACCGGGAAACGCGAATGCAGTGCATCCCCGCCAATTTCCGCAGCGATAAGAATTGAATACTGGTGGCATCTGAAGCGTGCAAAAAGCCCTTTTGACCTTATAATAAATCTCGTGTGCGCTTCGGGTGCTTTTTATTTTGCCAACAAAAAAGAGCTGTAAAATCTTTACAGCTCTTTTTTATCATATTCGTTTAAAATTAATTTCAGTCTTTTAATGTCTTCTGCCGTTAACTGTGGGGCATCGGCTTTTCCCACTTCGGCAAAGGTGGGCTGATAATAGGAGGAATCGTTTTTGGTCAACTGCTCTGCGTATTCCAGCAGGGCAATTTTGTGGTTTGCAGATGCTGACCGAAAGGTGTTTAGCAAAAGCTGTTCCAGCTGGGCTAAAGATGCAAACTCTAAGGTACTGCTATACGAGTCCTCTCCATTTAACAGATAATCGGTAGACACTTTAAAAAGCACAGCAATCTGCCGGATTTTATCAATGTTTGGGCTACTTTCTCCCGCGAGCCAGTTGGCAACGGAAGAGGGAGACACATTCAGCATTTTGGACAATTTAAATTTCGTAATCCGGTCCCGCTGCATCAGCTTGAGCAGTCGTTGTGCAAAATTCAACAAAAGCGCCTCCTTTTTTGGTAAGTAAAATATTTCCTTTATTACTAATATAACACAGGCTTGTTATTTTGTCAAACAAGAAGCCGGAAACAAATCTTCTTTCAATCATATTGGAATATATTTTATGCCATCCTTTGTAATGATTGCCTGCTGGGTAAAGCCTGCTTCTAATGCCACTACCCTTGCCTGTTCGTATCCATAATCTAAAAACGCTTTGTCGTGGCAATCGCTGGAGAAAATAATGGTTCCGCCATTGCGATGGATAAATCGGAGTATTTGCATATCCGGGTAGGGAGTTGTCCGGTATCCTCTTGCCATAGCACCTGTATTGATTTCAAAAGGAATGTTATAGTTTAAAAGGCTTAATACGGCGTCTTCTGCATATTGATAAAACTGCGGCGTGGGAACATATCCCATTCTCTCCTGATTTTTTAAAATCAAATCAAAATGGCCGATGATGTCTGCCTGGGTTTTTTCCGCAACATCGCACAGGGTTTCAAAATAATCCTTGGCAAACATGTCAAAATCGCCGTCATAATGGCGTTTTAAAATGTCGTTAAGCTCTGCTAAGGAGCCGTCTATCACCAGACATTCGCCATTTTTATAAATGTTATGAACGGAACCAATTTTGTAATCGTATTTGCGCGTTGGAAGCGGAGAATAAATATCCTGCTCAATTCCGCAAAAAATCTCAATTTGGTCCTTATATTTTTCCTTTAATGCAGTAATTTCGTTATAATATTGTTCTTCTGCCAGAGCAGACATGGTATAGGCTTTATCTTTTTTAAAATAGCTGTGCCCGGAAAAGCCCAGTGAGGTAAAGCCTTTTTCGATTGCCGAAACAACTAACGCCTCTGGGGTGTCTTTGCCGTCACAATATATGGTATGTGTGTGAAAATTTGTTTTAATCATTTCCGGTCATCTTTTCCTGTTTTACTTTGTGGTCAATAATATGACGAGATGCAAGCTCTTTTCTCACATCATTAACACTGATACCCATTTCAACCATCATAACCATGATGTGATAGGCAAGGTCTGCAATTTCGTATATTGTTTCTTTTTTATCATTATCTTTTGCGGCAATAATGACCTCGGTAGATTCCTCGCCGATTTTCTTTAAGATTTTATCAATGCCTTTTTGGAAAAGGTATGTTGTGTAAGAACCCTCAGGCAAGTCTTTTTTGCGGGCTTCCAGCAATGCATACAGGCTGTCCATAGAGAAATCCGGAAGGGTTTCGCTGATAAATAAGGGAGAGAAAAAACAAGAGTCAGAGCCGGTATGACAAGCCGGACCGTCTTTTTCTACCATAATAACCAATGCATCTTTATCGCAGTCTGTGGAAATGGAAACAATGTGTTGATAATTTCCGCTGGTTTCTCCTTTTAGCCATAGCTCCTGTCTTGAACGGCTGTAAAAACAGGTCAACTGTTTTTTGAGTGAGATTGCAAGACTTTCTTTGTTCATATATGCAAGCGTAAGAACCTTTTTAGAAAGACTGTCCACCACAATAGCCGGAATCAGTCCGTTTTGATCAAATTTTAATTCGTTTATCTGTACCATGATACACACCTTCAATTTCTAACGATAATATTGTTTTGCTTAAGGGTTTGTTTTAAGTCTGTAATTTTTACCTCTCCGAAATGGAAAATGGATGCTGCAAGCCCTGCATCAATGTCGGGGATTTCCTGAAATAACTTTACGAAATCCTCCTGGCAACCTGCACCGCCGGAAGCAATAACAGGTACATTTACCACCTCGCACACGGCTTTTAACATTGCAATGTCAAAGCCTTTTTTTACGCCATCTGTATCGATGGAATTGACAACCACTTCGCCTGCGCCGTTTTCAACACAGCGCTTGATCCAGGAAATTGCTTCCATGCCGGTGTTTTCACGACCGCCTTTGGCAAACACCCGAAACACACCGTCTACACGCTTTACATCAACCGAAATAACAACACATTGGTTTCCGTATTTTTGTGCGGCTTCGCTGATTAACGCCGGGTTTTTAATTGCGCCGGAATTCACGCTGACCTTGTCTGCACCGCATTTTAAAACCCGGTCAAAGTCATCAATTGTATTGATGCCTCCCCCAACGGTCAGAGGGATAAAAATGTTTTGTGCCACTTCTTTTAATATGTCGGTAAATAGTTTTCTGCCGTCGCTTGAGGCAGTAATATCGTAAAACACCAATTCGTCGGCACCGTGGTCGCTATAATATTTTCCAAGCGCCACAGGAGAGGAAACATCGTTTAAATTATCAAAATTTACGCCTTTTACAACACGACCATCTTTTACATCAAGACACGGAATGATTCTTTTTGTTATCATTTTGCTACCTCCAATGCCTCTTTTAAATCGATGGCACCTATATAGTATGCCTTGCCGATGATGGCGCCGTAAAGGTTCATATCCCGTAGTGCTTTCACATCATCAAGCGTAGAAACACCTCCGGAGGCCGTAATGTTTAACGAGAATTTTTCTAATAATTCCTCATAGAGCGCTCGGTTGGTTCCCTTCATGGCCCCGTCTTTTGAAATGTCTGTGCATATTAGGGTTTCAACGCCAAGGTTTTGCATGGTTTCGCAAAATTCAAAACAGGAAAACTTGCTCTTTTCTGTCCATCCCTTGATTGCTACATAACCATCTTTAATGTCGACGCCCACGGCAATTTTGCTTTTGTACTTTGCAAGCGCCTGCTTTAAAAACTCCATATCCGTAACAGCAGCGGTGCCTAATATCACGCGGTCAATGCCGCAGCTTATGTATGCGTCAATGGTGTTGATATCGCGGATTCCGCCGCCAATCTCACAGAACAGGGAGGTTTCTTGCGCGATTTGTTTTACAATGTCTATATTCGGCGTTGTGCCGTCTCTTGCGCCTTCCAGATCCACAATGTGAATGCATTCGGCGCCGCACTTTTCAAAATCCCGTGCGATTTCAATGGGATTTTCACTATATACAGTCATTTCGTTGTAGTCGCCTTTTAAAAGGCGCACTGCTTTTTTATCGTATAAATCAATTGCCGGAAAAAGTTTCATTTTTTACTCCATTTCACAAAAGGCTTTTAAAATTTTAAGCCCGATTTCTCCGCTTTTTTCGGGATGGAACTGGCATCCGTAAATGTTGTCTTTGGCAACAATAGCGGTTATCTCCTTGCCATAATCGGTGGTTGCAATTAAGGCATCGCTGCAGTTGTCTGCATAATAGGAATGAACAAAATATACAAAATCGCCATCTTTTATATATTTTAAAAGCGGGTTGTTTTTCTTTATTTTTAATTGATTCCATCCGATGTGTGGAATTTTTAGTTCCTTGGGAATTGTATTTTCCATGGGAATTACTTCTCCGGGAATCAGCCCTAAACCCTCATGCGTGCCGTATTCAAAGCTTTTTTCAAAAAGCATTTGCATGCCAAGGCAAATACCCATCAAGGCCTTGCCATTCTTTACTTCCTCATAGATTACTTTGTCAAGACCGCTTTCGCGGAGCTTTTTAATTGCATCAGAAAAAGCACCAACGCCCGGTAAAATTAATTTATCGGCCGCTTTAATTATGTTTTTATCTCCTGTTACAACTGTGTCATATCCAATTGCACGAAAGGAAGATGAAAGAGAAAACAAATTGCCCACGCCATAGTCAATAATCGCAATCATTAAAGTACTCCTTTTGTAGAAGGAACTTCATCTTTATATTCTTCCTCAATGGCAACCGCTTCCTTTAAGGACCGTGCAACTGATTTATAAACTGCTTCAAGAATATGGTGTGAGTTCTTTCCGTTTAATTTTAAGATATGTAATGTGATTTTGGCACTGCGAACAAATGCCTCAAAAAATTCCTGCACAAGCTCTGTGTCAAAATCGCCTACTTTTTTTGCCCGGACTTCTGCAGAATAAGAAAGATGACTTCTACCGGAAATATCAACAGCGCTCATAACCAGCGTTTCATCCATGGGCAATAGAAAGTTGCCATAACGAACGATGCCTTTTTTATCCCCAAGGGCTTTTAAAAAGGCGTCGCCTAAAGCAATGCCGATGTCTTCTGCGGTGTGATGATAGTCAACCTCAACATCTCCCTTGCAGGAAAGTGTCAGGTCAAAGCGGGCATGCTTTGCAAATAAGGTCAGCATATGGTCTAAAAAGCCACAACCTGAGTTGATATCAGAAATACCCTTGCCGTCCAGATTTAAAGTTAAGCAAATATCGGTCTCGTTTGTTTTTCTTTTCAGTTCTGCAATTCTCATATACATTCTCCTAAAATTTCCTTTACCTTGGAAATAAACAGTTTCATTTCTGCCTCGCTTCCAATGGTAATGCGGATATAATCTTTGATTCTTGGCTTTTCAAAATGGCGAATCAAAACGCCTTTTTCCTTTAATTTTTCATAAAGAGTTTTGCCATCAATCGCGTCGCTTTTTGCAAAGAGAAAGTTTGCGCTTGAAGGAAGCACGCAAAAGCCCAGAGTGGTCAATTCATCTGCGGTGTATTTGCGGTTTTCGATAATCTTTTTGCAATTATCAAGATAGTAGTCATTTTCCCGCAGTGCATAGATTCCTGCAATTTGTGTCAGTCGATTGATGTTATATGGGTTGGTTGCATACTTTATTGTTTCCAAATCCCGGATGAGTGCTTCATTTGCAATGGCAAAGCCAAGTCTTGCGCCGGCAAGGGAGCGGGATTTAGAAAAAGTGCCGACACACAAAAGATTTTTATACTTTTTTGTCAGACTGGCACACGATGTGCCGCCAAAGTCAACATATGCTTCATCAATGAGCACAACCGAATCCGGATTTGTTACAACAATTTTTTCTATTTCTTCAAGGGTTATTTCCATGCCTGTCGGGGCATTGGGATTTGCAATCACAATCAGCTTGTTTTTGCCGCAAAAAGCGTCCACATCCAAAGAAAAATCATCTTTTAGCGGAACAATATCGCTTTTCACATCATGAAGTGCAGCAAAGACAGAATAGAATCCATAGGTAATGTCGGCGTACATTGCGCCGTTTTCCCCATACGCCATAAATGCAAAGTTTAAGATGTCATCAGAGCCGTTGGACAAAAAAACATTTTCAGGTCTTACATCGTAAAGCTTTGCAAATTCCTCTTTTAATTTTCTGCACGCAGGGTCACAATACAAGCGAAGCAGGTCAATTTCACTTTTGTTAATGGCACCTGCCACCCCTTTGGACGGGGGAAAGGGAGATTCGTTGGTGTTTAGCTTGATATACTGCTTGTCCTGAGGCTGTTCCCCGGGGGTGTATGCTTCTATTTTCTGAAGTCTGTTATTTAAAAATTTGCTCATTTTTTCTCACCTTCAAACCGGATTGTTGCACTTCGGGCGTGAGCGGAAAGCTCCTCTTTTTCAGCAAAAAAGGCAACATCGTCTGCAATTTTTTGCAGTGCATCTTTTGTATAATAGGTATATTGGGATTTTTTCACAAAATCATCAACAGACAAGGGACTGGAAAATCTTGCGGTGCCGGAAGTAGGCAGGGTGTGATTCGGTCCGGCATAATAGTCCCCAAGGGCTTCCGGACAATATCTTCCCATAAAAATGCTTCCTGCATTGGTAATTTTATCAAGATAATCAAAGGGATTATCCACGCAAAGCTCTAAATGTTCCGGTGCAATTTCGTTAGATATTGCAATCACATCGGATATGTTATCTGCTACGATAATTTTTCCGTTGTTATCAATGGAAACCCGTGCAATTTCCTGCCTTGGCAGTGTTAGTAACTGTTTTTCAATTTCTGTTTGCACAGCAATAGCAAGCTCCGTACTATCTGTGACCAGTACTGCACTTGCCATTTTATCGTGCTCTGCTTGTGAAAGCAAATCTGCAGCAACAAAACGAGGATCGGACTTGCTGTCTGCGATGACTAAAATTTCACTTGGTCCTGCAATCATATCAATGGATACTCTGCCAAATACCTGGCGTTTTGCTTCGGCAACAAATGCGTTACCTGGTCCTACGATCTTATCCACTTTTGGTATTGTTTGTGTTCCGTATGCCAAGGCAGCAATTGCCTGGGCGCCTCCAACCTTAAAAATTCTGTCCACACCTGCAATTTTTGCCGCAACCAAAATAACAGGATTGATTTTGCCGTCAGGCATTGGGGGTGTTGTAATGCAAAGCTCCTTGCAGCCGGCAATTTTTGCGGGAATGCTGTCCATTAAAACAGTGGACGGATATGCAGCTGTGCCGCCGGGAACATACAGGCCAACCTTTTCAATCGGCGTTACTTTTTGACCGGTAACGATTCCGTCGTTTTCGTTAATAATAAAACTGTTTCTTACCTGGCGGCTGTGAAAACTCCAGATATTTTGGGAAGCGGTTTTTAAAATCTCAATAAAACGGGGAGGCGTTTGCAAAAATGCCTCTTCAATTTCTTCGCAAGATACCTCTAATGAATCCAATTCCGCCTTGTCAAATTGTTTGCAATAATCAAGCAGGGCATCGTCGCCGTTTTTCTTAACATTATCAATAATTTCGGAAACAATATTGCCAACATCAAAGGAGGTTTCGCCTCTGCTAAAAATATCTTCTGCGGATAATTCGCCATATTTCATTATTTTAATCATCGTAAGTTACCTCTTTAGCAAGGCCTTGTTTGATGGCCTCTATTTTTTGTGTTTTAAATCCATAGGATGCTTTGTTGGAAATCAGACGCGCGCTGATTGGAACAATGGTTTCAAAAGGCGCCAAGTCATTTTCAAGAAGTGTTTTTCCCGTTTCCACTATATCCACAATCACATCAGACAGCCCCAATATTGGCGCGATTTCAATGGAACCATTCAGATGGATAATGTCAATATCGCGGCATTTTTTTGCGTAATAGTTTTGTGCTATGTTTGCAAATTTTGTTGCAACGCGAAGGGTTTTTGATGTATCATCGCAGAAATCTTTTTTTGCCGCTACAGCCATTCTGCATTTGCCTATGTTCAGGTCCAGCAGCTCAAACACATCCGGCGCATATTCAAGAAGAATATCCTTTCCCGCCACGCCGATATCCGCCGCACCGCGCTCTACATAAATGGCAACATCCGAGGGCTTTACCCAAAAGAAGCGGATGCCTTTTTCCTCATTTTCAAAAATCAGTTTCCGGTTTTCTTCCCGTATGGAAGGACAATCAAAGCCTGCCTTTTCAAAAATATCATAGACCTTTTCTCCAAGTCTGCCTTTCGGAAGGGCAATGTTGATAAAATTGTCTTCCGGAAGCGATGCTTCAATTCTCTCCAACGAATCAAGATATACTGCAAAGCCAATGGCGCCACAGGGACGATTCATTCGCTTCATCAACTTGTCATATTGACCGCCGGATAAAATATGAGAAGAAAAGCCGTTGATGAACCCTTTAAAAATAACGCCGCTGTAATAACCGCCGCTTTTGGAAATTGAAAAATCTATGGCAATATTTTCTCCATAGCCCTTGGAGGCAAGATAATGACATACTTTTTCCAATTCTGAAATTGCGCGGGCGGAGTCATCGCTTTTGGAAACGCTTTTTAAAGCGCTTAATGTTGCTTCTGTGTTTTCAAAACTATCTACTAAATATCTTAAGGCATTAAAATTGTCTCTGCTCAGCAATTTTTCTAATTCACCAATATTTTTTTCAGTAATAGCCGTAATAATTTCAGGCTTTAAAACCTCTCCAATGCCATACTCACAGAGGAGTGCATTCAAAAGCTCTATGTGAGA
>JAZPYM010000071.1:0-1735 GCA_045544215.1 Congzhengia sp. | reverse complement strand
GGTGTAGTAATGCGCATAATCATTTACCTGCAAAATGGTTTTATCGTCCACGAAAAAGTCACAAGACGCGCCTCGGTTTCCGCCGTTAAAATACCGAAAATGCGCCTCGGCATCTGCGCCCTTTGACTTGTTCCCCGTATCGTGAATCACAATGTAGCGGATTTCGCTTGTCCGTTTTGCGCGGTTATACGCAATCTGTTTTTTTGAAATAGAAAGCATGGTTTTTTCTGATTGCCTCCTTAACAAATTTTTATAACGCCTCCGTTTTTAAAGCACCATCATCACCAACGGTTAATCGGAACTTTTTACCGTTAGGGGATGTAAGGATTACGCCACTACTGCTGACAGTACCCGCAAATTCTGCATTACCGTTCCAGTCGATGGTGTGGATGTTTCGTCTTGCATCATTGCTCGTTCCGCCGCCAACGATGTGGGCGTACTTATTTTCGCTATCCGGAACATTGAATCTGCCTTCTACATGCTGATAATCTGACGATGCTATATTGTGGCGTCCTTCTACATGCGCCCAGTCACCCGATACTTCATTATTTGCTCCTTCGCCATGAGAATAATTACCAGATATTTTATTTCCAAAACCCTCGCCATGGCCATAGGGACCAGACACATCGTTATTTCTTCCCTCACAATGCGCAGAGTCTGCAGTAACCGTGTTGCCATAGCCCTCGCAATGGGCGTACTTGCCTGATACGGTGTTGGACACGCCTTCGCAATGCACATGCTCCTCGGAAACCGTATTTGAAGAACCCTCGCAATGGGCAACCGAGCCGGAAACGACATTTTTTGAGCCCTCAACATGTGCAAAAAGTCCTGTGTTTGTATTTCTGTCGCCTTCGGTGTGGGAAGAAATACCAAGCCCCTGGTTGTTGTTGCCTTCCACATTGGTGCCAAAGCCGCATGTGTTGTAATCTCCCACAACATATGCCTTTAGTAGCGCCATATTCTCGCGATACGCTACATCAACAGCACCTTTTGTGCAATCTCCATACACTAAAATGCCGTCTTCCAAAGCGCTGTTTTCGTTTAATGCTTCGCTGATTTGTGTATCAAATTTTGCATTGATGGTTACTGTGTTTGTAGCAGTATCAATGGCATCTATCTTCCTCTGTTGCCACTTGTTATAAGGCTCGTCCACAATATATTTTGCAATATACTGACCAGCCTCCAAGCCCGCTACAGATGTTAAAACCATTGTGGTTTTGTTTGTTTTAGCATCATAGGTTTCCGACAGCGGAATATACCCTTTTACCATGTCCGGACGAAAACCCTCTGCAATTTTTTTTGCCTGGTTCAGCGTTTCATTGCTTTGCGATAAAAGCGCATTTGCCGCGTCAAGCTGGGCTTTTGTCTGGGAAAGTAAAGACACATACACCGAAACATTTTCTTTCGCTGTCTCCCTCGGCTCGCCCACACTTTCCAGCACCCTTGCAGTAATGATTTTGGTAGTGATGTAGTTTTGGTTTTTGTCTGCCAAAGCAATTTCAAAGGTTACCTCTCCCGCCACAGAGTAGCAGGCGTTTTGCGGGATATATTCTGCAGTATCCCCTGTGATTTTTCCGCTGTCTGACAGCACCACGCCGTCTGCACGGCGGACCTTTACTGCCAGGGTATATCCGTCAAGCGCCATTTTTTTGTCGTTGTCAAAAAAGGTAAATACCATGCGGTATGCGCCCACATCTCCCGCCACAAACTCCATGTCGGAAGACATGATGCGAGC
>JAZPYM010000070.1:0-1520 GCA_045544215.1 Congzhengia sp. | reverse complement strand
ATAAGTTGACTCTGGTTAGACTTATAACTGTTATTTGTTGACTTGTTTTTATTATTCCTGATAATGGTTGTCTTCCCCGTTCTTATCCCGCTCAAGGGTTGACTGGAGGGCGTAGCCCGGAAGGAAACCCTTGAGGCGTCGGCAAAGGTAAACCTTTTTCCGTTATTTCCAAGGATGAGTGATTGTTTTTGATTGCTTGTGTCCTATAACTGAACCATCGTTTAGTGATTTCACCGTTATGCATCGCAGCTTGCGCCGGTGTCATCATATCAATGCTCATATGCGGCCTCTCGTTGTTATAAAAGTCCACAGCGTTCGATACGGCAGCCATGACATCCTCAATACAATTGAACCGCATATCTTTAAGGAGCTCGTTCTTCATTGTGTTGTTTATTCTCTCAGCCTGGGCATTATCCTTGGGGTCTCCGCTTTCGGTCATGCTTATCCTTATATTCATCCTTTCGAGCAGTCTGACATATTCCGAACTGGCGTATTGGCAACCGCGGTCTGAGTGGTGGATAAGTTCTATATCATTTTTCCCTTCTATACGCTTCATTGCCATCTTGAGAGCCTCTATGGGGTAAGAGGTTTCCAATGTCGGCCCAACGCTCCAACCGACAATCTCTTCCGTGTAAGCATCCATAACCAGTGATAGATAACAAAACACATAGTGATATTCATCAAGCCATATGGTAATGTACGTCATATCACTTACCCATAGCTGGTTGGCTTTTGACGGAATAAAGTCCTTGATTATATTGGGATATGTGGGAAGACCATGAGACGAGTCTGTGGTCTTTGGCTTACGGGTCTTATTCCGCACCTTCAGGCCATACCTGTCGACTACCTCCACGAAACGGTCGCGGCCGACAGGGGCGTTTCCTTGAAAATCACGGCAGTACATATACCACAGTTTCATACCGCCTATGCCGGGATCTTTTGCACGGATGCATTTTATGTATTCCAGAACAAAAGACTCTTGAGCGACTTTCTTGAGGATATTTGCCTCCTCATGTTTATAATAAGCCTGCTTGCTTACGCCAAACAGTGCGCAAAGTCGTTGGACCCCATAGCGTTTGGGATCCTTTGCGTGCAGGTTACTCACTGCTTGGCGCCAGCTTTTTTTCTTATGCGGATGCCGAACTTTGCTTCGGCTACATTGATGAGTTCATCATAGGCTTCGGCTTTTATCTCGGCATCGACGAGTTGGGCACGAAGTCTTTTCAACTCGGCTTGCAAGGAAAGGATATCATCAGGAAGCGCCTGCTGCTGATTTGTCTCGCAAACTTTTGTCTGTGCTGATTTCTTCATCGTGCTGTGAACTTGTTGGGTTGTGGGTGCAAATTTAACACACCAACGGCGAATTGTCTCCTCTGGAACGGGAATAATTTTAGAAATTCTACCATAACCCATGCCTTCCGAGCGGAGTTCTACAACTTTACTCAAATACTTTTCCCTTTGAAGAATGTAACTACCCATTGTTTAAGATTTAATGAGTCAACTTTTTTCAGGGAAAGACA
>JAZPYM010000069.1:0-5709 GCA_045544215.1 Congzhengia sp. | reverse complement strand
GATTGACACATTTTTCAAATTATGCTATACTAATAAGATGATAAAAGGATAGGAGTGGGAGCAGTTTTCATGATGACAATTGAGAAAATGATGACGCCAAGATTGATGGCTGCAGCAAGCTTTGTAAAATGTGGCAGCATTGTTTGTGATGTGGGAACAGACCATGCCTATATTCCTATCTGGCTCGTGCTTTCCGGAATTTGTCCCAAGGCGATTGCGATGGATGTTCGCAAAGGACCACTTTCGCGGGCAAAAGAAAACATTGAAAAATTCGGTTGCAAGGCCCAAATTACTACCAGGTTGTCTGACGGCCTTTTGGCGCTTTCTCCAGGGGAAGCAGACACGGTTGTAATTGCAGGCATGGGAGGCATTTTAATCAATCGCATTTTGAAAGACGGGGAAGCGCATTGGGATACGGTTAAGCATTTTATTCTTCAGCCTATGACTGCTATAGAGGAAACAAGAAAATTTTTGTCGGAAAACCATTTTCTTATCCAGGATGAATGTCTTGCAAAAGAGGATGATAAGATATATCATATTCTGTCGGTCGTTCGAGGTGAAATGCCTATTACAAGGGAAATTGATTATCACATCGGCAAACGGCTAATTGAAAAAAAAGACCCGCTTTTGCCTTTGTATCTGGATGGAAAGTTATACGAGCTTGACAAAGCCATTGCGTCTATGGAGCATGGCAAAGGGGAGCAAATTTTAAAAAAACGCGAAAAGTTTCTTTTGTTATATCGGGAAATGAAAAAAATCAGGGAGGTGTGCGCACAATGGTAACGGCAGCAGAATTGGTGGAATTTTTAAACAAAATTGCACCGCCAAACTTCGCAGAGGACTACGATAATGTAGGCCTTTTGATTGGAAACCCTACAAAAAGTGTGCATAAACTTCTGATTACATTGGATGTAGATGAGGCAGTTGCAAACGAGGCAAAGGAAATTGGTGCTGATTTTATTCTGTCTCACCACCCGCTGATTTTCGAGCCCATCCGGCGCATTACAGGGGAGGATGGTGTATCCAAAACGATACTGTCCCTGATTGAAAATCAAATTGGACTTGCGTCCGTACACACAAATTTTGACAGTGTGGAAGGCGGTCTGGGAGATGCGTTTTTAGATAACATTGCAGAAACTACCTGTCGCACGCCATTAGACGGAGATGATAAAAACGGAATTGGCAGAATTGCAACACTTAAAAGCCCGTGTGCGCTTAAAACCCTTCTTGCGCAACTGAAAGACCGGTTTTCTGTTCCCGACCTTCGTTATGTTGGGGATGAAAATCGTTTGATTCAAAAAATTGCCGTAGTAAATGGTGGCGGGGCATCTTATGTTTATGCGGCAAAGGAGCAGGGAGCAGACTGCTTTATTTCCGGTGATTTTAAATACCATCATGCAAGATTTGCATATGAAAATCACATGGCAATGGTGGAAATTCCCCATTATTTTGCAGAGATTATTTTTTGCGATTATATGAAGGAGCTTCTTTCAAAGCAGTTTCAAAATCGCATTGCACTATGTGTGACAAAAACAAATACAGATGTTTGGAAAACAGTAAAATAAAATTTATGATAGATGTTACCATGATAAAAACCTTTATCATGTTTTGGAGGTACGAATGAGTCAGGTTATTATGAAGGAAACCAGCGCGCTGCCGATGATTGTTCTGCGCGGTCTTGTAGTCTTTCCTAACACACTTCTTCATTTTGATATAGCGCGGGAAAAATCCATTCTTGCACTGGAAAATGCCATGCTGAACAAGCAACTGGCTTTTGTTGCAATGCAAAAGGATGCTTCCATTGAACACCCCACACCGAAAGATGTTGAACGAATGGGTACAATTTGTAAAATTAACCAGGTGGTTAAAATGCCAAACAATACGGTTCGTGTTTTGGTTGAGGGGATCAAACGGGCTGAAATTAGTGAAATTTTGAAAATAAAACCATATTTTGTTTCCTTGGTGGATGAGATAGATGCTGAGGAATATGACGAAACGGAGCTGGAAAACGAAGCACTGCGTCGTCGTCTTTTGGAGGAATTTGCAAAATACCGCGAATCCAATAAAAGACTGGGCGGAGAGTTCTTGTTTGTGCATCAAAATGCGGAAGATACCGCGCGGCTCACAGATAATTTAGCAGCAAATCTGCCGATTCAGCTTGCGGATAAACAGGATATTTTAAACACAACAGATGTAAAAGAACGGGCAGAAAAAGTAATTAGCCTTTTAATCCGCGAAACAGAGATTGCAAAAATTGACAGTAAGATTGATAAAAAAGTAAAACGAAACATCGACCAGAATCAAAAGGAATATTTTCTGCGGGAGCAAATGAAGGTCATTCAGGAGGAACTCGGAGACAAAGAGGGATTGGAGCTTGAGGCAGAGGAATATCGCGCAAAACTGGATGCCCTTGATTTGCCCGAGGAAGTACGGGAAAAATGCAACAAGGAGCTGGAGCGGTTTTTAAAAATGTCTTACGGCAATCCGGAGTCTACGGTTATCCGCACCTATTTAACATGGATTTGCGACCTTCCCTGGAATAAATTTTCAAAGGACACTATTGCAATTAAACGCGCCAAAGCTACGCTTGACAGAGACCATTTTGGATTGAAAAAAGTGAAAGAGCGGATTTTGGAATTTTTGGCTGTAAAAAAGATTACCTCATCCATGGCAGGACCAATTCTTTGCCTTGTGGGACCCCCAGGTGTTGGTAAAACTTCAATTGCAAAGTCCATTGCAGAAAGTATGGGCAGGCAGTATGTACGCATTTCCTTAGGCGGTGTTCGGGACGAGGCAGAAATTCGCGGCCACAGAAGAACCTACATTGGCTCTATGCCGGGTAGAATTATTACAGCGCTTAAGCAGGCGGGCACAAACAATCCGCTCATGCTATTTGATGAGATCGACAAGATGGCGGCAGATTATAAGGGTGACCCGTCAGCAGCACTTTTAGAAGTGCTGGATTCTGAGCAAAACACCAAGTTCCGCGATCATTTTATGGAAATTGATTTTGATTTGTCCAATGTGCTGTTTATTGCCACAGCAAATACCTTGGATACCATTCCAAGACCGCTTTTGGACCGTATGGAAATTATTGAGCTTCCCGGTTATACCGCGGAAGAAAAATTTCATATTGCAAAACGCCATCTTGCACCAAAACAGATGAAGAAGCATGGACTGACCAAACAGAATTTGGGTATCAGCGACAGTGCAATTCATAGTATTATTGCGCATTATACCAAAGAAGCCGGCGTTCGTGGATTGGAGCGCAAGCTTGCTAATGTTTGCAGAAAGGCAGCTCTTTCCATTGTAGAGAATCCGGAAGAAAAAGTGTCTGTTACTGCAAAAAATCTGGAAAGCTTTTTGGGAAAACATCTGTTTGAACAGGAGCAGGCATCGAAAAAAGATGAAATTGGTGTTGTAACCGGTCTTGCCTGGACGCAAGTAGGGGGAGACACCCTTTCTGTTGAAGTGAATTTAATGCACGGCACAGGAAATCTTGAATTAACCGGCCAACTGGGTGATGTGATGAAGGAATCCGCCAAGGCTGCTATGAGTTATGTGCGTGCAAACGCCAAAATGCTGGGTATAGATGAGGAATTTTATAAGGAGAATGATATTCATATCCATGTTCCGGAGGGTGCTACGCCAAAGGATGGTCCGTCTGCGGGTATCACCATTGCAACAGCACTTGCGTCGGCGCTTTGTCAAAGAGCAGTTCGCCACACGGTTGCCATGACCGGCGAAATTACCATTCGGGGAAGAGTTTTGCCAATTGGCGGATTGCGGGAAAAAACCTTGGCGGCATATCAGGCCGGTATTAAAACGATTATTATTCCATGGGAAAATCAAAAGGATATTGATGAATTAGAGCAGGTTGTGCGGGATAATGTCACCATACATCCGGTACGGACAATGGATGAAGTGCTTTCCATCGCTCTTGTGTAACATTCGTCAAATGACAGAACGGAGTTTTCTATGAAAATCAATATACACAATGCAGAATTTATGTTGTCTGGCGTTAAAAAGGAGCATTATCCGGTTACAAGCATGCCGGAAATTGCTTTTGCAGGACGGTCAAATGTGGGGAAATCCTCATTGATTAATAAAATTTTAAATCGTAAAAATTTTGCCCGCGTCAGTGCCACCCCGGGGAAAACCGCCACCATCAATTTTTATAATATTGATAATAAACTGATGCTGGTAGATTTGCCGGGCTATGGGTATGCTGCCGCCAGTAAGGCTGAGCGCAAAGCGCTCAGCGGCGTAATTGGGGATTATTTAACGCAGCGGAAGCAGCTTTTGCAGCTGGTTTTGTTGGTGGATTCCCGCCACAAACCCACAGAAGATGACCGTCAGATGCTTGCATCCATTAAAAGTGCAGGCGGCATGGCTGTGGTGATTGCCACCAAAACAGATAAACTTTCCAAGCGTCAGCTGGAGGAAAGTCTTGACAGGATCATTGAAACCTTAGACCTGTCAGATGGGGATGTATTGCTTCCGTTTTCTGTTAAATCTGCAGAGAGTGCAGAGAATTTCTGGGACTATGTATATGACTATATTTTATTAGATGACGAAGGAGAAGAGTTGTATGATGAAGGATAAAGAAAAAATATTAAAACTGATTGAGCGAAATGTTCATCTAACAGCAGAAGACCTTGCGGTTATGGTAGATAAAGACCCCGCGTTTGTAAAGAGTATTTTAAAAGAATGTGAAGAAAATCAAACCATTTTGGGGGAAAAGACCATTATCGACTGGGAAAAGACAGACAGAGAATTGGTTTCTGCTATTATCGAACTGAAGGTAACACCCCAGCGCGGGTCCGGCTTTGATCGCATTTCTGAACGGATTTATCAATATGATGAGATTTCATCGGTATACCTTGTATCAGGCGGGTTTGACATCGCTGTGATTGTTGAGGGAAAAACCATGAAAGAGGTTGCACTGTTTGTTGCAGAAAAGCTTGCTCCTATGGAGGAAGTAATCAGCACAGCAACACACTTTATTTTAAAGAAATATAAGGTTGAGGGCGTTATTTTAAGTTCTAAACCAGAGGATGACCGCGAGGTGATTACTTTATGATAAATTACGAAAATGTATTGTCTGATGTTGTGAAAACCATTGAACCATCGGGCATTCGAAAGTTTTTTGATTTAGCAAATGAAATTGAGGGCGTGATTTCCCTTGGCGTTGGTGAGCCGGATTTTGTAACACCCTGGCATATCCGTAACGAGGGTGTGTATGCATTAGAAAAAGGAAAAACACATTACACGGCGAATGCAGGATTTCTTGCTCTTCGTGAAGAAATTTCCCGCTACATACAGCGCAGAACGGGTGTTCATTACTGCCCTAAGAGTGAGATTTTGGTAACTGTGGGAGGAAGTGAGGCAATTGATCTTACCATTCGTTCTTTGGTTAACCCGGGAGATGAGGTTTTAATTCCGGAGCCCTGCTTTGTTTGCTATAAGCCCTGTACTATTTTGGCAGGTGGCGTTCCTGTACCCATTGTCACAAAGGTGGAGGATAAGTTTAAGCTGACAGCAGAACAACTGAAAAAAGCCATTACACCAAAAACCAAGCTTTTGATTCTGCCTTTCCCCAACAATCCCACCGGCGGTATCATGACAAAATCGGATTTGGAAGCCATTGCAGAAGTTTTAAAAGACACCGACATCATGGTTTTAACAGACGAGATATATGCAGAACTT
>JAZPYM010000068.1:0-9171 GCA_045544215.1 Congzhengia sp. | reverse complement strand
TTTTTTACCCACTCTTGCCCAATAAAGCAATTTTAAATAGGTTTCATCAGGCATCCAATTAAACACTCTTCTGCTGCCTAAAGAAATAATAGCCCTTTTTAAATAATTCATAGCTTTTCAACTCCTTTATTTATTCTGCCTATCGGAAGCTTATTTTTAATTTGTGCGGCAAGTGCCTTTGCTTCGTTAAATCGCAACAAAAGAGTCAGGCACAGCACCAAAACCAAGGCTATAAGTGCCGTTAGCGCAGCGCATGCAAAAAATCCTAACCAGCTTGTTATATCGGGCAATACCCACTGCATAACAAACCAGGTGCCGAGCACCCCTAACCAGCTTATTAAAATACTTCGCATACTGCCCCATGCTTTGTCTTTTAAAAGCACACGGTTACCGTAAACGACAATATCGGTAACTCTGTATATGTAGGAGGTTATACCTGCAATAACAATGGCATAAACGTCGTATTTAAAAATTAATGCTAAGGTTACTGCAAAATTTATTGCCGCCTCTATAAGAGCACGGTATTTTGTCTGATGAAAATGCCCCTGAGCATTAATAAGCATTCCGCAGGGCACACGCGTGCAGTTTAACACCTCGGCAATCGTCATAAGGAGTGCTAATGTTGGTAATATGTACTCAACATCGGTAACACCGTCGGTATAAAGACCAACAAACGACAAAATTAATGTCGCAATACAGCCGTAAAGTATGCCGATTACCATATAAAACAAAACCTCGAACGAACGGAAGGTTTTTTTAGCCTCTTCAAACTTTCCGCTTGCAAAAAGCTGACCAAAGCTTGCCACACTGCCGTTTGAAAATGCACCGGTAATTAAGGTGTACATATTTTTATAAACCAGTCGATATATGGCATAAACACTGGCGAGCTTTAAGCCGTTTTGCGATGTAACCGAAATTATAATTGCACCCGAATTGTTAACAACAAGTCCTGCAATCTGATGTATTAAAAGTGCACTGCGCTGTTTTAGTGCAGATAAATCCATCTTGCCGCGGAAGGAAATATGCGGATATTTTTTCTTAACATAAAGTGCCAAAAACGGAATTCTTGCAACCAGCGCCAAGCTTCCGGCAGCATAAACCCATACGATATTTGTATGCATAAAGATACAAATAAACTTTGCTAGAGCCTGCATAATAAGACCAATAATTTTTGCTATGCTCACGACATAGAGCTTTTGGTCTGCGGTTAAAATTACGTTATATTTAGCATGGAAAGCATGCTCTATAATACTGCCTGACGAAATTGCCAGAACGATTAATGCGATGGTAACCCTGTCTGTGCTGCCCTTTGCCAAAGCCGCATAAAGCACTGCCGACACAACAATAACAAGCGAAAACCATCCGGTTATTTGAAAATAGTATTTTCTGGTGGCAGCACAAATTCCGTTAATACTTTCGATGTTGTTTGTTGCCAAAGGCTTATAAAGTGCTTGAATAGATGCTAAGCCCAAGCCTGCCTCGAGTAGCGAGGCATAGTTTATAATCTGACTTACCGTTGTAGATATGCCGTTTATTTCACTTCCGTAATACAAAAGAATGTATCTCGGCACTATAAGACCGACAACAAAAACAACAACCTGCATTGCCATTTGTGACAGCATATTGTAAAAAATTGATTTTTTGCGCATTACACTCATGCTTAGTTTTTCCCTTCGAATATTTCATAGTGCTTGTTCAGCCAATAAGTCTGCTGCTCGCTAAAGGACTCAAGACCGTCTGATAATGATTTGCGTTTTTCTTCATCTGCAAGTAGTTGGCTAAGCCCATCTGCAATTGCCTCGGGAGTCATATCGACAATAATTCCGTCTTTTCCATTTGAAATCTGGTCGGGAGCGGAATGGTAGTTTGTAACTAAAATAGGCTTTTTCAGTATTTTTGCTTCGTCTAATACAACGGATTTACCCTCATAACGCGAGGTTTGTGCAATAACCGTTGCTGCCTTTATGTAAGGGTAGGGATTACTTCTTAATCCCATAAAAACAACTACGTCTTCTACATCAAGCTGTTTTGTCATATCACGCAGCTCGTTTTCTAAAGGACCTGCACCCATTATGTACCATCTAAACTGGATGCCTGCCTTTTTCATAATAGCTGCCGCCTCGATTGCAAAATCATAGCCCTTTTGCTCTGTCATTCGACCTATGGATAACACAGTAGGAACATTGGTTTCCATCCCCTCTAACGGGTCGCGGTCGCTTAATGAATAAATAAGTTCGGGTGAATTAAGATTATAGAGTAAACTAATATTATCAAGATTCGGATATGCCGCCTGCAAAGAATCAACGCATTTTTCGGAAATTGTAATAAATGAATCGAGTTTTTTATAGTACTTTTCCGATTCAGCTTTAAGCGGATTATTAATTTTTGAGTAATCAATATGCATCCAGCCAAGCTTTTTGTCTGCATTAACGCAATCTACAACATAATAAAGCGGTGTATCTTGAATATATGCAACCGCTATGTCGAATTTTTCGTTTTCAACAGGAAAATCATTTTTTATAACATTCCAGTTGAGCATAGATGTGTATGCAGATGTCGCATTCTTTTTAAGCTTTATTTTAATACTTGCACAAAGTCTTTTTGTAAGAAGCGCAAAATTTTTATTCTTAATCGCGGTCTTAACGAAAGTACCCAAGCCTGACATTAACCATGTTTTGGTTTTTAGTGCAGGTCTTAAGTTAACTTGCTCGGGCAGATATTCTAAATTCATTCCTCGAATTTCAAATAGCTGCAAGGTAACATCATATTTTTCGTAATCAATCATATTTAAAAGATTGACCAATGCTTTTTCGGCACCGCCCCCTGTTAAAGAGTACATAACAAAAAGTATCTTTTTTTTCATTTTGCGCCCTCCTCTTTTTTAGTAAGAACAAATTTCTTCATGAAATAGCTTATAATGATTATATAAACTGTATATCTAATTCTGGTAGACATAAGTGCCATTTCTGCTCTTGCCAAAAAAGCAGCATAGCCTAATAAATATAAAATGGTCGATGCCAAAAAATAGTTCTTTTGCAATAAATACTTAGCCATTAGCCGTTCGCACCACCCCCAGATGGCGCCAAAGGCAAAACCGCCCAAAAAGCTCAGCGTACCAAAGTTATAAATCATTTCGCCGATAATTGAAAATCCCCAGCCCGATTTTGAGCCATTAAACTCGGTTACCCACGCACTTAAAGACGGAATGTCGGGTGCAGAAATAAAAAGCTCAACAATCTGAACGGGCAAAAAGCCTTTTAAAAAGTAATAAATCATGGTGTGACCTTCTTCGATTATGCCTATATTGAGAGCCGACATGGTCGAAAGAGAGGTTCTTGCGCTTCCGCCCATTTCCATAAAAATATTTACCATTGATTCAATTGTTGATCTACCGTAGACTCTTTTAAGCACTTCCATATCAATTCTGTTTAAAGAGTAGTTTCTAAGCTCAGTAAAACCCGAAAAGATATATAACGCTAAAAATCCGAGTAAAAGATGCCAAAATTTTATTTGTATTTTTTTCTTCTGTGTTAAAAAGCTTACTGCAACAAATCCAACCAAAACCGGAATTGTGTTAGAACGCGAACCGATAAACACAGCCATAATAGCGATTGTTACCATTGTTATAACCGCCATTTTCTTTTTCCAACCGGTGCGGGTCATTAAATACATAAAGCCGTAAACGTGATAAATATACGTTAAAATCGTGTTGGCACCTTCGCGGTTTTCGTAGTAATAATCGCCGTATGACAGTTGCGCTCTTTTTGAAAGCTCGCCTAAGTATACGACAAAAATACTAAAACAAATAACCATAAATAATATATCTGCTAGTTTTATTTGGTCTGTGTCTTTCACTATGGGATTTTCAAGCCTTATGCTTTCAAGGCCCTTTGATGAACCTTTAAAAATCAAATATCCACACACAGCAAAGATTATAATTGCCCCCTGCTGAGCCAGCATTTTGGCAATTAAATTATCTGTGTAGTGCGCGTATATATTAATATTTGAGTTATGTGGCAAATGTAAAAGCTCAACTAAGGTCTGACCTGCATTCGAGAAAAAACAATATATCAAAAAGAATACAAACGGAACTATTTTAAAGTTATTAACCCTTAAAACTGTAATAATCGAAACAATATAAACAATAATGATCATAGTGCCGTTTACCGTAACTTTATCCCTTAGTGTAGGGCTGTTCACAATCAGCCAGACAGCACCGATAAGACCGAGCATAACAATTCCTATTGTTCTTGCATATACGTTATATAATTTATTATCGTTCACGGTTTCCGCCACCTTGTTTAAAGTTATAGTTTCATTTTAAAAAATTATTTTTTCTATATATGTAAGCCATTGCTCAGCAATGCTTTTGCGGCTAAGTGGTTCTTTAATTTTTGCCGCATTGCTACCTAACATCTTTGCCAGTTCGGCGTTCGACACAACCTCGCACATTGCAGAGGTTAATGCCTTTTCATCTGCACACGGCACCAAAATGCCGTTTGTTCTGTCATCAATTAATGCCTTAGCACCACCGCCAACGCAATCTGTCGATACACATGGCAAACCGATTGCCATAGCCTCAGCTAAAACGTTTGGCATTCCCTCGTAGTCGGAGGATAAAACAAACATTTCCGACTTTGACATTTCGTAAAGTAAAGTTTTAGTTGTGCCGGGCAAAAGCACTTTATCGGTTAAGTTAAGCTCTTTTATAAGGTTTTCTAAATTGTTTCGTTCTTCGCCATTTCCGTAAATTACCAGCTTATAATCAGGGTTTTCTTTTACAAATTCGCTGAATGCTTTTATTAAAAGGACATGGTTCTTTTGCTTGGTCATTCTTCCTGCCGTAACGATTGTTTTTTCGGGTTCGTCCCTTTTTTGAGGAATATTATCTACAAGCGGGTTAAATATTACAGCAGACCTGTCCTGAATTTTTTTATCAAAAAACTTTTTTGCACTATCGGTCTGAAAAACAAATCCCTCGCAAAGCGGATAGAGCAGACTGCGCAATTTTGCTACTATGCCGGTAATTGCCCCGGGATATATTCTTTCAGAAACAATCAAAGGAGTGCGAACGCCCAATAAAGATGCAATCGCTAAGACGTTATTAAGTGTCATAAACGAAATTAAAACATCGGGATTTAATTTTTTTACCAATTTGCGTAATTTAATGCATCGTGCCAAAAGTCTTATCCCTGGAATTCCGCAGTTGGTTTTTGTAGCCAAAACTTTAATATCAGAATGAAGTGGGTAGCCACATTCTGTACTTTCCTGCGTTATGATTGTTACATCAATTCCCCTTTGTGCAAATTCAGATGCAAGAACACAAATGACACGTTCAGCGCCGCCTGAAAGAGAAATTTTATTAACTGAAAAACAAATCTTGCTAATTTTTTTATTTTCCATATTTAACAACTTCCTTAAAATATTCGTACCACATCGTACAAATACGATTTAAACTGTAATCTTCCCTTATTTTAAAAGCCTTATGACCCATCGCCTTTGCAGTTTCAGGATTATCAAGCATATATGTAATACTTTGGGTTAAGGCTTTTTTATCATTAACACCAATTAAAATACCGTTTTTGTTATTTTTTATAAGTGCTCTAGGACCACCGCAGGGACAATCTGTCGAAATGCACGGAAGGCCCAATGCCATTGCTTCCATAAGTGCATTTGGCATACCTTCAAAATCTGACGAAAGAATAAATAGGCTGTCTTTATATATTTCGTTTAAAACCTCCCGTGTTGCCCCGGGAAGAGCTACTTTATCTGCCACACCAAGACTTTCAGACAAACTTCTAAGTGCATCTTTTTCGGGACCTTCGCCCCAAATTATTAGCTTATAATCGGGATATTTTTCACAAATTTCGGCAAATGAGCCAATTAGCATTTTCTGATTTTTCTGGGAATTTAACCTGCCAACCGTAACAATCGTTTTGTTTCTTTCGCCGTCAAAGGGTTTTTTAGGCATCTTTTCTGTATTAAACAAGGGATTCGGAATAACCTTTGATCTTTTTGCAAGTTTAGAGCCGTAAAATTCCTGTGCGTCGATGGTTTGAAAAACAAATGCCGATGCGGTTTTCATAAATAGTCTTGAAACAAATTTAACTATTTTTTTGCCTGCAAAATGTTTAGGGTCATTTCTTTCGGATATGATGTGTTTAACGCCAGTTCTACTACATGCGGGAACGGTGTAGATAGAGAGCGGAACCCCCATACTTAAAACGATATCGGGTTTTTGCTCGTTTATTTTAGCCCTAAGTTGACCGATAATATGGCCCTTTTTTAATACTGAAAAATTCATTTTTTGCATATCGTAGGTTTTTTGCTGTGTTCCAGATAGTGCAACAATATGCGCCGTAGAGTCTGTATTAATGTTTATCCATTCGGTCAAATTCATTGCAACCTTCTGCGCGCCGCCCATAGACGGATTGCTGATAACAACCATAATATGCATACTCATTCACCTCTGTTATGCTTCGGCATAATCTTTAAAAAAGTCAGTTCTTCTTTTTATTAAAGTATCTCTTTCGTACTTTTTGGCTTCGTTATAATTTTCTTCTGCCAGCTTTTTCATTCTTTCTTTATCCTTAATCATATTGGATAAAAGTTCGGCAATTTCTTCAGGCTCTTTTTTAGAGTTCGAAAAAACGCATGAAGGATTAATAAGCTCAGGTATGCCTGCAGTTTTTGCACCTAGGCAAGGAAGAGCTCGGCTCATTGCCTCAATTACAGAGCGGGGAAGTCCCTCTTGTCTGCTGGGCTGAATATAAAAATCAATGTTTGTCAGCCACTCAAAAACCTTATCGTGCGAGAGCTGACCTACTATATTTACATATTCTTCAACACCACACACGCGAGCTACGGACTTTAAATGTTCGCCGCTTCCGCCGCCGATACACTGATATTCAAAGCAGGTAATGCCTTGTTCTTTTAACTTTCCTAAAGCCTCGATAACATATTGTTGACCCTTGTATAAAACATCGAGTGCCGCCGCTGTACCTATAACATATTTGGTATTTTCGTTATAGCTGTCTATTTTAGAAAATCTTTTTTGCAAAGCATCACATTCAAAATCTTTAAGCTCAACGTTTGAGCAAGGAATGCTTTTGCCATTTGTAGGATATCTGTCCTGTAAAAACTCGTTGGTAACATAAAGAACGTGCGAAGCAGATTTAATTCTTTTTTTCATCATATATGTAGCAAATGGAGCCGCAAACTTACCTTTTAAGCTATAGTTCCAGTATGCATCCCACGGGCAACCAACAACCTCAATTAAATACTTTTTGTTTAACTTTTTGCAACAATCCACTGCATGATTTCCGATTGTGCTTGGAAGACGAATAAACACTAGATCTGCAGTTTTAATTCGCTCTTCCAGTATTTTTTTTACCTTGGCGGTATTTTTAATCATTCCGCTTACAGAGGCTAAATTCGGGCATTCGGTTACGCTTATATCAGGATTTGTAAGCTGTGACATTTTTCCCTTAATATCGTCGTTTTTAACATTTTTGACTCTTATAAGCAATTCTAATTTGTCACAAACCTTAAAATATCTTTCGAACATACGGTCGTTTAGTACAATATCATAATAAAGACCGTTCTCGTCTTTTTTTAAAGGTCCATCATAACAAAATAATGCCCTCATTTTTTCCTCCTAACAAAAATGTGTTATTTTTTTAAAATACAATGATAGATATCTTTAACACGGTTTGCCGTAATGTTGATATTGAGTAATTCCTCTACAAGCTGTTTCCCTTTTTGCGCCATTTGTTTAGCTTCCTCAATATTCTCTGTCATATAACAAATAGCCTCGCAAAGCTTTTGCGGATTTTTTGCCTCTGTTAAATAACCGGTTTCTAAGTGGCGTACAATGTCCGGAAATCCTCCAATGTTTGTGGCAATGGTCGGAACGCCCATGGCAAGGCTTTCTGCCGCCCCGCCTAAATTTTCACTATGCGACGGATGCACCGCAATATCTATCTCGGGATATATTTTCTTAACATCATTGCGATAACCGGTAAATATTACCTTGTCGCCCAGTTTGTTTTTAGCATATTTAATTACCTGCTGTTCATACTGCTCAGAGCCGTCCCAGGCGTTGCCGATAATCATAGGGCGAATTTTAGGGTTTTTCTCTATTGCTAAGCTGATGGCATCTATAAAATCCTCGTGTCCTTTTAAGCCGCGAGTCTGACCCATATGTTTTTTGGGTTTGTAAAAATAACTTACCATTGCAACTAGCGTCTCGTCATCAGCAATATTATATTGCTTGCGTAACGAGCCGTCAGGCTGTTCTATCTTATCCTTTTCGGCGTTTCCGTAATATGCCAAATATACTCTTTTTTCATCTATGCCTTTTTCTTTGTAAATATTGCAGGTTTTAACACACGCACCTGCCCAATAATCATCACGGGTAGATACATGTCTTTCGGCATAATTAAAAACGGGACTTTCTAAATGAAGTGGTCCCGGAATTTGAAACAGTCTTGGTATGTGTACTCTTTTAAGTGCCAATCTTCCCATGATTACATTGGTTACAAAGTGAAAATGTATTAAATCGGGAGCTATTTCTTTTACTTGTTGTCTGATTTCTTTTGCTCTTTTAAATATATGCCATGGCTTAGAAATCGGCAGCGACCAATCGCCTTTTACAACAGTCATACCTGATGCTTTGTATTTTTCTGCATAGCCTTTGTTTTCGTCAGGCAACACGGTAATTACCTCAACGCCATTTTCGCATAACCAGTGTGCTTGATTATATGCCCAAGCTGCACCGCGATTTGTTTTAACAACTTGCAAAACTCTCATAAATTTCCTTTCTTTCGCTATTAAAGCTCTTTTGAAAACTTTGCAGGAACCCCAATATACACGCCGCTGTTTTCAATATTTTTTACTACTACAGCGCCTGCACCTATCATGCATCCGCTGCAAATATTAGTGTTATTAATAACCGTTGCGCTCGCACCTATCCATGTGTGTTTATCTATACTTACGGTACCGCACAGATGCGCACCTACAGATACGTGACAAAAATCTGCCACGTTGCAGTCATGGTCAACTGAGCTACACGTGTTTATAATAACCCCGTTGCCGATAAAAGTGTCAGGATTAATAACCGCACCTGCCATTACTACCGTTCCGAGTCCTATTTCAACATTTTTAGCAATA
>JAZPYM010000067.1:0-13712 GCA_045544215.1 Congzhengia sp. | reverse complement strand
ATTGAAAAGGACGGCAAAATGCTGATGGTAGACCAGCATGCCGCCCATGAACGATTGCGTTATGAAAAGCTGCTTTTGCAGTATCAAACGCGGGAAATTACTACACAAATGCTGCTTTCTCCCGAAGTGATTACGCTGTCGCCAACGGATTTCGCTGTTTTTTCAGAGCACAAGGATGCAATTTGTGATTTGGGTATCTTGGCGGAGGAGTTTGGAGAAAAGCAAGTCATTGTCCGCGGAACACCCTTAGAAGCAGGGGCGTGTGATGCTGAGGGAATGCTTTTGGAAATCATTGCGCTAATGTCGCAAAACAGAAAGCGCATTGATGATGATTTGGCATCTAAAATGCTTTACCGCATTGCCTGTCGCGGCGCGGTAAAAGCCAACGCCATTTTAAATGAAGCGGAAATGAAACGGCTGCTTGACGATGTGTTTGCGCTGTCCGGCATCAACACCTGTCCTCACGGCAGACCGATTATGATAGAATTTACAAAGGAATTTATCGAAAAACAGTTTAAAAGGATTGTATAAATGGAAAAAGTAATTGTGATTGCAGGACCAACAGCAACGGGGAAAACCGCGCTTTCTGTCCGTCTTGCAAAGGAGCTTGACGGCGAAATTATCTCTGCCGACAGCGTACAAATTTATAAAGGGCTAAACATTGGAAGCGCAAAGCCAACCAAAGACGAAATGCAGGGCATCCCGCATCATATGATGGATTTTTTGCCTGCCGATGCTGCTTTTAGCGTTGCAGATTTTTGTGCTTTAGCAAAGGAAACGATTGGTGACATAAAAAGGCGCGGCAAAACGGCAATTGTCACAGGCGGCACAGGGCTTTACATTTCATCATTGGTGGACAATGTGACCTTTTTAGAGGCGCCTGCAGATGAAACTTTGCGCCGCGAGTTAACAGAGGAACTTGCCCGCGTGGGAAAAGATGCCATGCATCAAAAACTTTCAGAAATTGACCCATCCTCTGCCTGCGCCATCCACCCCAACAACACAAAACGGGTGATTCGGGCGCTGGAGGTGTACTACATCACAGGCAAAACCATGACGGAGCAAAATGCAGCTTCCAAAACAGAAAAATCGCCCTTTGACTTTTTTCTGTGCGGTCTTTCCTGTGACAGAGAAATTTTGTATGACCGCATCAACAAACGGGTGGACCAGATGGTTGAAGCAGGATTGTTTTGTGAGGTAAAAGCGCTTTTGGATAGCGGCATTGACAGGAATTGCCAGTCCATGCAGGGCATCGGATACAAAGAGGTGGTGGCGCATCTTTTGGGAGAAACAGATGAAGATACCTGCATCACAGCCGTCAAACAAAACAGCCGAAATTATGCAAAACGCCAGCTTACCTGGTTTCGTCGGGGGAACTATCGGTGGTATGATTGTATCGCACCTGATTTGTTTCAAACGGTACTTGGTGACATTGGAGCAGAATAATTATGCACGAACAAGACGCCTATCAGGGCACAGTTGATGAAATTATATATCAGAACGAAGAAAATGGCTATGCCATCTTCGATTTGGACGCAGGGGAAGACGGACTCATCACCTGCGTTGGAACGCTGCCCTTTTTAAAAAGGGGAGAGCTTTTAATTGTCAGCGGTGTGTGGGTAAACCACCCCAGCTATGGAGAGCAGCTGAAGGTGCAGCTTTTTCAGCGAGTGGAGCCGGAAACAAAGGACAAAATATTGACCTATCTTTCCTCCGGCGTGGTAAAGGGCATCGGTCCTGCCACGGCGGAAAAAATTGTGGACAGGTTTGGCGAAGACGCGCTGCATGTGATTGTGGACACGCCGGAACGCCTGGCAGAAATCCGCGGCATTACTGTGGAAAAGGCCATGAAAATTTCGCGAAATTACATGGCAATTTACGAAAAGGAACAACTGATTTTATTTTTGCAAAGGTTTGGTATTTCGCCGAATTATGCGGTAAAGGTGTATGACCTTTTGGGCAAAAATGCAGTGGAAATGATTAAGAAAAATCCATATATTTTGTGCGAACGCATCCGTGGCATCAGCTTTAAAACCGCGGATATGGTGGCAGCAAAATCAGGCTGCGCGCAAAATAATGTGTTTCGTATTCAGTCCGGAATGAAATATATTTTAACCAATTCTGCGTTGGGAGAGGGGCATACCTATTTAAAACGCGACGCGCTCGTTTCCCTTTCTGCTCGTCTTTTGGGCGTGAACGCATTAGAAGTGGAAAACGCCTTAGTGCAGCTTTTAAAAGAACGGGAGCTGATTTGCACCAAAACAGATGATGAAGAATGTATTTACCTTCCGTCTCTTTACCACGCAGAGTCCCAGGTTGCGTCCTGCATCCGTGATCTGCTATCAGGGGTAGGACAAGAAACGGTTAAAAACGCGGAAAAGGAAATTGCAAAAACAGAGCAGGAAACGGGCATTACCCTGGCAGATGCGCAGCGCCAGGCGGTACTTTGTGCATTAGGAAACGGCGTGACGGTTATCACAGGCGGACCCGGTACGGGTAAAACCACCACCATTAATTTTATCATCAAATTGTTTGAAAAAGCCAAACACAAAATCGCATTGGCAGCACCTACCGGTCGTGCCGCCAAACGCATGACAGAGCTTTGCGGAAAAGAGGCAAAAACCATTCACCGTCTGCTTGAGGTGGGGTTTGCCGAGGGGGACACGCTCAGGGAATATTTCAGAGAAAGCACCGAGCCTTTAGACGAGGATGTTATTATCATTGACGAAGTCAGCATGGTGGATGTAATTTTGATGAGCTCTTTGCTTTCTGCCATCAAACGCGGTAGCCGCGTGATTTTTGTGGGGGACAGTGACCAGCTGCCCTCTGTTGGCGCAGGCAATGTACTTTCCGATATGATTGCATCAGGGCTTGTGCCCACCGTACGCTTAAGCATGGTGTTTCGGCAGGCAGAAGAAAGCATGATTGTAGTCAACGCCCACCGCATTAATACGGGGGAATACCCTGTTTTAAACCAAAAGGACAAGGACTTTTTCTTTGTGGAAACAACGGACACCGCCCAAACGGCAAAGCAGCTTTCTGATTTAGTTTGCCGCCGTCTGCCCAATGCATATGGACTGGATGCCGTGACAGATATTCAGGTCATCACCCCTATGAAAAAAACACAAAACGGAGTTTTTGCACTGAACGAAACGCTGCAGCACCTCCTTAATCCCCCCTGCGAGGATAAACATGAGTGGGTATTTCAAAACCGTGTTTTGCGTCAGGGAGACAAGGTGATGCAAATAAAAAATAACTACGAAATTCTATGGAGCCGCGCTGACGGCACAGAGGGAACAGGCATCTATAACGGAGACATGGGAAGAATTTCAGAGGTCAAAAGTACCTCTATTGAGGTGTTGTTTGACGATGGCAAGCAGGTTTCTTATGACAACACGCTGCTGGACGAAATTGAGCTTGCCTATGCCATCACGGTACATAAAAGCCAGGGAAGCGAATTTCGCACTGTGGTGATTCCTGTGTTTTACGGAACGGAAAAACTGTTTACAAGAAACTTACTATACACTGCCGTTACCCGCGCCAAAGAAATGGTGGTGCTGGTGGGGCAAAAGGGTGCCATCTTTAAAATGGTGGACAACGATTATGAAGCAAAGCGCTTTTCAGGGCTTTGTGAGAAGCTTTTGGAGGGGCAAACGCCGTGAGCAATATTGTGCATGATTATATTGACGAATACATTGAACATACCCATCGGGAAAACGAACCTTTTTTCAAGGAACTGCGCGATTTTGCAGAGGAAAATCATATATACATTGTAAAGCCCCAGGTGGAACAGTTTTTAAGAACCTTTTTGTCGGTTACGCGTCCGAGGAAAATCCTGGAGGTTGGTACTGCCATTGGCTATAGCGCCCTGATGATGCTCTCTTGTGTTCCCGATGCGCACATTACCACAATCGAGCGGGATGAGGCAGTTTTTATGCTGGCAAAGGAAAACATTTCCCGCCGCGGCGCACAGGATAATATACGCACCATATTTGGTGATGCAGACGAGGTACTCCCGTCATTAGGCGGCACCTATGATTTTGCATTTTTAGACGCGGCAAAGGGACAGTACCATGTCCATTTTGACCAGGTGCTTAAAAAAATGCAAAAGGGCGGCGTGATTATTACAGACGATGTGCTTTACATGGGCATGACCGCATCAGATGCACTTTGTAAGAAAAAGCATTTAACTATTACAAGACGATTGCGGGAATTTTTAACCTACATCTGCACAGACACGCGGTTTGAAACATCCATTCTGCCTATTGGAGACGGCGTGGCAATTACTTATATCAAGGAATAAAGGGGAACAGATATGTTTGTCATTTTAGGAATAGGAAACCCGGGAAAGAAATATGATGGTACAAGACACAATATCGGGTTTATTGCCATGGACTACATGGCAGAAAAATTCGGAATCAAAATCAATAAAATCAAACACAAGGCGCAAGTAGGCGAAGGCAGTATTGCAGGGGAGCGTGTACTTTTGGTAAAACCGCAAACTTATGTAAATTTGTCTGGAGAATCCCTGCGGGAAATCTGCGCCTATTATAAAGTGCCGACAGAGCAGGTCATTGTAATTCACGACGATGTCAGCCTGCCCTGCGGGAAGCTCAGGATTCGCACTAAGGGCAGCGACGGCGGGCATAACGGACTAAAATCCATTATCTATCAGCTGGCGTCCGACTGCTTTACCCGCATTAAAATTGGCGTAGGCGAACCGCCGGAGCACTACGACATGGCAGATTGGGTGCTGGGACACTTTTCCAAGGAAGAGGTTTCGCATCTATCCAAGCTGGTAGATTGCGTGGTAGAAGAGGTAATTCCACATATCATCAAAAACGGAACCGAAAGTGCCATGAACAACTATAACGGAAAGGCGTTTTAAATGAGCATTTTTTTTGATGCAAACAATCAGGTAAACAGCTTTATCAAAATAAAGGAACAAATCGGCAAAGGCGCGCTATCCCTGGTGGGGCTTACCCCCGGGGCAAAATCGCATTTTGCCGCTTTTCTGTGCCAAAATTTAGAAAAACAGGGCATCTTTGTAACCGACAGTGACTACAGCGCAAAGAACCTTGCAGAAAGCCTGTCTTTTTATTTGCCTGACCGGGCATTTTACTATCCGTCCAAGGAACTGGAATTTTTTAAAGCCGATGCCAAAAGCAACGAGCTGGAAAATCAGCGTATTGCGGTCCTTGAGCAGCTGACAGAAAAGACGGGACTTTCTATTACAGTAATGTCGATTGACGCGCTGCTGCAATTTACTGTTGACCTTGCTTCTTTTTCTCAGCGCGTACTTTTGCTGGAAACAGGTGGCACCTGCGACATAGAAGACACCATAAAAAAACTTGTGGATATGGGCTATGTGCGGGAGGATATGGTGGAGGGAAAAGGGCAGTTTTCTGTTCGCGGCGGCATTTTGGATGTGTTCCCGCCGTCAGCTCAAAATCCTTACAGAATCGAACTTTTCGGGGACGAGGTGGACTCTGTCCGCACCTTCGATGTGTTTACCCAGGTGTCGGTTGAAAATGTAGAAAGCGCCAAAATTGGTCTTGCAGGGGAATCAGTGGTACAAAAGGTGACAAACACCTGCGTTTTGCAATACTTTGAACAAGACGCCATTGTGTTTTACGACGAGCCAAACGCCATTTCCCAGCGGGCAGAGGGACTTTTGTGGGATATTGAAGAAACGGTTAAGGCGCTTGCGGAAAAGGACAAACATTTTCAGTTCAAGGACCAGTATATTCACAACTATTTTGATGTTTTAAAAACCCTTTTAACCCATCCTTTTGTGGCGCTTTCAGAGCTTCCGCAACAGATAAGCGAATTTCGTGTTATGGCAGAGTACACGGCTGTGTGTAACGCGGTGGGAAGAGCAGCACCGGACCGCCAGCAGTTTTATCGGGATTTAGCCCAGTGGCTAAAGGATTATACCGTGGTGTTTTCCGTGGAGCCGGAAAAGCGGGCAAAGCTTGCCGAGGATTTAACTGATGCAGGCTTTTCCACGAAGGATGCAGATGGCACAAAACCTGCCAAACGCAAAATCAATTTTGTGACAGGTGGACTAAAGCAGGGCTTTTATTATGAAGAAACCAGAATTGCATTCTTTGGCGAGGAAGAAATTTTTGGCAAAAGCGTCAGACGGAGCGTGAAGAAGAAAAAGCTGGATTCTGCTGCTCGCATTCGTGATTTTAACGATTTAAACATTGGCGACTATGTGGTGCATCGCACCCATGGTATCGGACAATATATGGGACTGGACACCTTAGAGGTGGAGGGCAGGCGCCATGACTACTTAAAGGTAAAGTATAGCGGCGACGACTTTTTGTATGTGCCAACAGACCAGTTAGACCTTTTGCAAAAGTATGTGGGGAAAGACGGCGTGGTGCGGCTGAATAAAATGGGCGGTGCCGATTTTGCAAGACAGAAAAATAAGGTAAAGGCATCCACCATAGAGCTTGCAAAGGAGCTTGTTGCACTCTACAGTGCGCGGCAAAATGCCAAAGGCTTTGCCTTTTCTCCTGACAGTGAGTGGCAAAAATCCTTTGAAGAAGCGTTTCCCTATACGGAAACGGACGACCAGCTGCGCAGCATTGCCGAGGTAAAACAGGACATGGAAAGCACGCGCCCCATGGATCGTCTTTTGTGCGGCGATGTAGGCTACGGCAAAACCGAGGTGGCGCTTCGGGCTGCTTTTAAAGCGGTGATGGACTCAAAGCAGGTGGCGATACTTGCCCCAACCACTGTTTTGGTGATGCAGCATTTTAACACCTTTTCTGAGCGGATGAAACAATTTCCCGTTCGTGTAGCAGAGCTTTCCCGGTTTAAAACAAAAAAAGAGCAAACACAAATCATCAAGCAGCTAAAGTCGGGCGAAATCGATGTTGTTATCGGCACCCATCGGCTTTTGGGAAACGATATCGAATTTAAAAATTTAGGGCTATTGGTGGTGGACGAGGAGCAGCGCTTTGGCGTCAAGCACAAAGAACGCATTAAGGAAATGAAAAACAATGTGGATGTGTTGACGCTTTCCGCAACGCCCATTCCCAGAACACTGCATATGTCTATGATTCACATCCGCGATATGAGCGTTTTAACCGAGCCACCGGAAAATCGCTTTCCTGTACGAACGGTGGTAATGGAGCAAAATGATGCGGTAACCAACGATGCCATCCGCAGAGAGCTTTCTCGCGGGGGACAGGTTTACTACATTCACAACCGCATTGCCTCTATCGATTCTGTGGCGCGCAAACTGCAAAAGGCGTTTCCGGATGCCAAAATTGCGGTAGCACACGGCGCTATGGAGGAAGAGCCTTTAGAGGAAATTATGATGGAAATGCTTTCCGGCACAATCGATATTTTGGTGTGCACCACCATTATTGAAACGGGGCTGGATATTCAGAATGTAAACACCATCATTATTGAGGATGCAAACAGAATGGGGCTTTCTCAGTTGTATCAGCTAAAGGGCAGAGTGGGCAGAACCAACCGCCGCGCGTTTGCATATCTTCTGTATCGTCCCGATCGGGTTTTAAACGAAACGGCAACCAAACGACTTCGGGCAATTAAGGAGTTTACAGAGTTTGGTTCCGGTTTTAAAATTGCCATGCGGGATTTGGAAATTCGCGGCGCAGGAAACATATTGGGCGCGGAACAGCACGGGCATATGGATACGGTGGGCTATGACATGTACTGTGAGCTGTTGGCGCAAAGCGTCAGCGAGCTTTCTGGGATTGCACCCAAGGAAGATTTTCAGCCCACAGTGGACATCAATGTAGAGGCATACATTCCGCCCAGCTACATCAGAAACCACGCCCAAAGGCTTGATATTTACAAAAAAATTGCATCCATTGAAAGTGATGAAGACAAGCTTGAGGTGGAGGGCGAAATCTGTGACCGTTTTGGCGATTTGCCTCAGAGCGTTGCATCACTTATTGCAGTCTCCGAAATAAAATATCTGGCAAAGGACTGCGGTTTTGGAGAGGTTTCGGTTGGCGATGGCAAAATCACCTGCTATTTCCATGACAACATGGCACTTTCTGCCATAGCGGAACTTGTGGCAATTTACCAAAACCGATTCTTTGTGTCAGCAGGCACAAAACCCTATATGGTGCTGAAATTAAAAGGGGAAAAAGAGGCAGAACTGCTATATTCTGTAAAAAAATTATTACAGACCTATAAGAAATACTTGCAACAGAAAGAAAAGTAGTGTATAATAAATTTATTACGATTAGAGAAGGAGTGTTTTTTGTGAACACATTAAAAGCAACGATTAAATGGATCATAGCAATTGTGGTAATTTGCTTGGCTGCATATTTCCTTGCGAGCATTAACGGACTTTCTGTTTCCCGTGATATTGCGTCTGTAAATGGCAACAAATTAACACAGGCAGAGTATAAGTATTATTTGGAAATGACCAAAGCAAACATGCTGGCAGAGGCAAATGCTGCATCAGAAGACGAGTTCTGGAAAACAGAAATCGACGGACAAAAAGCAACAGAGGTTGCAAAATCTCGTGCTATGGACGAGCTGATTCGTATGGAAATCGCTGTGCAAAAGGCAACAGAAGCTGGCATTGCTTTAAGCGAAGAGGACCTAGCAGCAGCGCATGCAATTATCAATGCAGACGATGCAGAGGCAAAGGAACAGTTAAAAGCGCTTGAAAAGGCAACCGGTGCAGACAAATTCCAGCTTGCTGAAATTTTGGAACGGGTATATTTGTCCAGCAAATATTTTCAGTTCGTATCCGGCCAGGAAGATTCTCCCATTGTTGTAGATGACGCTGCAGTTGTAGCAAATGTGAAAGAGGATTACGCTGCTGTAAAGCATGTTTTGATTATGAACGCACCGGAGGACGGCTCAACACCGTCTGACACAGAGCAGTATGCTGCCGATGCAAAGAAAAAGGCAGAAGAAGTTTTAGCAAAAGCATTAAACGGCGACAATTTTGAAAAGCTGATTGAAGAATTCGGCGAAGATCCCGGCATGGAGGGCAATGCAGAAGGCTATATGATTGACAAAAACGGCACTTCTGTTGACGGAACCGGCAGCATGATTCCGGAATTTACCCAGGGAACCTTTGCAGTTAAGGCTGGCGAGGTAAATCCTGCACTGGTAGAATCCTCTTACGGCTGGCATATCATTAAGCGTTATCCGCTTCCGGAGGAAAACGAGCTATATCAGAACATGATGGCTATGGCAAGAAACCAGCTTTCCACAGAGGCATATAACGCATATTTAGACGGCTTTAAGGACCAGATGAATATCGAAATCAAAGAAAATGTTTATAAAAGCATCAAAGTAAAATAAAGAATTTTATAAAAAGGGGCTGTAGCATTTTGCTGCAGCCCCTTTTTGGGCTGGACGGAAAATAGCAAAGATTGGACAAACTGAGCGAAAACAAGATGTCGTCTTGTTTTCGGCTACCCGACGGCGTACGAGGGTACGCCGAGAGGCGAAGTTTGTTCAAAACACAAGGCAATAAAAAACTAAAAGGAATTCGTATGTTGCGAATTCCTTCCTTAAATTTCACAGTATTTGCTATTGTCAATAAAGCAATATGGCTTTGTAATGCACTTTTCCTTGCCTTGTGTGGTCTTGGCATTTTACTGCAGCCCCTTTTTGTATGTGCTAAATCAGGCGTTATTTGAATACAATATGCATGAATTTGTTTCATGTAGGAGAGATGTAATAATGGTTTTTGTATTTGGCAAAAAACGGGTAATTTTGGTGTGCGCTGCAGTGGTGCTTTGTGCAGCACTTGCCGGCGCCTTTTATGAGGCACATCGCATGCAGGGGGTATTTTTGCCCTCTGCCAACAAAACAATTATCATTGATGCAGGTCATGCTGCATAGTAGTAATACTACAAAAAAACGCCTTGAAAAACTGTCTTTTTGTCCACGAACAGCCCAAATCCTCCACTTTGAAGTAAAAATTTCAACTTTTTTTGAAAAAAGCCTTTACAAACCGCAGAGTTTGTGGTAGAATGTCAACTGTTACCGGTACTGGGGGTTGGGCGTCACCTCGATTTTGACCTTTCTCTCGGTTCTTGGCATAAGAATAATTTAAGGAGGCGTTTTACATGAGACCAGAAGTAAAACAAGCAATTATCGAACAGTACAAAACACATGAAGGAGATACAGGTTCTCCGGAAGTGCAGATCGCACTTTTGACAGAAAGAATCAACCACTTAAATGAGCACTTAAAGCTGTTTAAGAAAGACCATCACTCAAGACGCGGTCTTCTCAAAATGGTTGGTCAGCGTCGTGGCTTGCTGAACTACTTGATGAAAGTTGACATCGAAAGATATCGTACCCTCATCGAAAAGCTTGGCTTGCGTAAATAATTGAAAATGTCCATTGGGTGCCATGTTACTGCCTTAGTCGCTGACATGGCATTTTTTTTTTGCTTTTTTGTATCAAAATTTTGCGAATTGTGTCTTATCGTGTTTACAAACCATTTTTTTTGTGATATACTGTATAAGGAATATGCTTGAAATTAAAAGAATGGTATTGGTGAGGGACATGATATTAAATCCCATTTCCGCAGGTCCTGCGCACAACTTTATCAAAGTGCCGGAGGCGGCTTGTGAAAAGTTAATAAAAACGGGAAATACCACATATCTCGCCGTGTATATGTATGCGCTGAATCAATACTATCAGGGCAAAACAGACATTACCAACGGCTATTTAGCGGATTGTCTGCACATCAATATTTTGGATGTGGTAAACGCGTTTTTATATTGCGCGTCTGAGGGGCTGGTGGTAGTACATAACTTTACCAGCGTCAGCGATGGGGAATTCGATGTGGAATTCTGCTTTGACATTGCCCCAAAGGCAGCAAGGGCAGATTTTCGTCCCCACTACAAAAGCGGCGAAATCGGCAAACGGATAGAGGAAAATGCCAAGCTTGCCCAAACTTACCGAATTGTCAGTGGCATTTTGGGAAAAACCTTGTCCACATCCGATATTGAGCTTTTATATTCTATGCATGATTACTACGGCTTGACGCCGGAGGTGATTGTAGTTTTGGTGGAGTATTATATTTCCAAAGGAAAAACCACCATGCGCCAGATGGAGCGGGAAGCACAAAAATGGTCTGAAAACGGGATTGACACCGTGGCAAAGGCAAACCGCTTTATCAAAAACAGAGAGGAATTGCTTTCTTTTGCAGGACAAGTCCGCAGGATCATCGGTGCCAACGAACGAAAGCTTACCACCAGGGAACTTACATATATTCAAAAATGGAAAACAGAACTTGCCGCCTCTTTAGAGGATATTCACAATGCGTATGAAATTACGGTGGAGAACACAGGCAAGGTTGCCTTTGGCTATATGAACAAAATTCTGGAAACGAAAAAAATGGAACGGGAAGCCGGCAAAAACAGCGCAGACCGCACTTTTAAAAAGCCTGCAGAGCAAAAAAAATCCCGTTATGATTATGACGAAATTATGCGAAAGACCTTTTTAAATGTAACACGAAAAGGTGGTGGAAATGGATGAATTACGATGCAGAGCTTTATCGTGCCATTGAGGATGAGTACGAGGAGATTCGCAGAGCAAATGAGACAGATTTACAGCAGCGTCGCGCTGAGGTTTTCAAAAGCGTGCCTGAAATTGAACAAGTGGACAACGAAATCAAGCAGCTGGGCTTAAAGCTTTATAAAATTGCTCTTTCCGGCGATGATGTTGCGCAGCAGGTTAAAAACCTGCGGGAGAGTCAAAAACGCCTGCTTGCAAAACGAGACGCACTTTTAATTGAGCATGGCTATGCCCCCACAGAGCTGTCACTGCGATATACCTGCGCTGCCTGTCAGGATACAGGTGCGGTGGGAACCAGTGTGTGCGAGTGCTACAAAAAAAAGCTGATTCAAAAGGCGTATGAAGCGTCTAATTTGTCCTCCCAGCTGGCAGACCAAAGCTTTGATACCTTTGACCTTTCCTTATATTCAAACGAGCCGGACGGAACATGGCCGGTTTCTCCCAGAGAGCACATGGCGGGAATTTTGAATACCTGCAGGGAGTTTGTTGCAAATTTTGAAAAAACGGATGACAACTTGTTGTTCTATGGAGCGCCGGGGCTTGGGAAAACCTTCCTTTCCACCTGTATTGCCAAGGAATTGCTCAAAAAGGGTCATTCTGTGATATATGAAACGGCGTACCAGACTTTTTCCATGCTGGAATCACTAAAATTCAGACGCACAGAGGATTACGAAAAACTGAAGTTTAAAGTGGACAAACTCTACACCTGTGATTTGTTGATTTTAGACGATTTGGGCAGTGAATTTTCCACCCAATACACCAATGCAACGCTGTTTGACATTTTAAATTCCCGGTTGATTTCCGGCAAAAAAACAGTGCTGAACACCAACCTTTCGGTTTCTGATTTTGAAACCAAATATTCCGAGCGGGTGGTGTCACGCATTTTGGGAAATTATGTACTGCTTCGTTTTATCGGCCAGGATATTCGATTGATTCGCTCAATCAATCGGCTTTCATAAGGTCACATTACAATTGTATTTAATTTTAATTATCATATCAAACTTTAAGAGGGGAGTTATCACAAATGATTAACCATGGTAAGGATGTAAAAATTTTTGCCTGCAACGCCAATCCTGATTTGGCAGAAAAAATCGCAGCGGAACTGGATTTGAAGGTGGGAAATGCGGAAGTAAGCATGTTTTCAGACGGTGAAATCTCAGTCAACATTTATGAAACGGTAAGAGGCTCGGATGTGTTTATCGTGCAATCAACCTCTAACCCCGTTAACGACAACCTGATGGAACTTTTGATTATGATTGATGCATTCAAACGCGCATCTGCTTCCAGAATTACTGCTGTAATGCCATACTTTGGCTATGCAAGACAGGACAGAAAATCAAAGGCAAGAGACCCGATTTCTGCAAAACTTGTTGCAGATTTGATTACTGCAGCAGGTGCAGACCGCGTACTTACTATGGACCTTCATGCCGCACAGATTCAGGGCTTTTTCAATATTCCTGTTGACCATCTGCTTGGCGGAACATCCCTGGCGCAGTATTATCTTGAGAAATTCCCCAATCGCGAGGATTTGGTTGTGGTTTCCCCCGACCTGGGCAGCGTAACAAGAGCAAGAAGCTTTGCTGCAAAGCTGGATGTGCCCATTGCGATTATTGATAAACGCCGTCCCAAACCAAATGTTTCTGAGGTTATGAACATTATTGGTGATATTCAGGGTAAAAAGGTTATTTTGGTTGACGATATGATTGACACAGCAGGCACCATTTGCCACGGCGCAAAAGCGCTGGCAGAAAGAGGCGCAAAAGAAGTTTATGCTTGTTGCACCCATGGTGTTTTGTCCGGTCCTGCTATGGAGCGGATTACAGATTGTCCGATTCGTGAGCTTGTGACACTGGACACCATTGCCATTCCGGAAGAAAAGAAAATTGACAAAATCAAAACCCTTTCCGTTGCACCCCTCTTTGCAGAAGCAATCAGAAGAATTTATTGCGATGGCTCTGTAAGTGAATTGTTTTAATAAATTGATATAAAAAAGAGGCTGTGGCATTTTGCCACAGCCTCTTTTTGGGCTGGACGGAAAATAGTACAGATTGGACAAACTGAGCGAAAGTGTGGCGTAGCCTTACTTTCGGTTACCCGACGGCGTACGGGGGTACGCCGAGAGGCGAAGTTTGTTCAAAACACAAGGCAATAAAAAACAGAAGGAATTC
>JAZPYM010000066.1:0-2215 GCA_045544215.1 Congzhengia sp. | reverse complement strand
CTTGCACCAAGGATCTTCATTCTTGCCACATTGGGAGCCTGCTTCTTAATATCGACAGCACCCATATAAATGTCACACTCCAAGCCGAAGTATGCGGCGGCGGTAGCAAGAGCCACACCGTGCTGACCTGCACCTGTTTCGGCAATGACCTTTTTCTTTCCCATATACTTTGCAAGCAATACTTCACCCATACAGTGATTGAGCTTATGTGCGCCGGTGTGGTTCAGATCCTCCCGTTTCACATAGAGCTGAACGCCGGTGCCGATCTTATCGGACAGTCTTGCAAGATGGGAAATTGGTGTCGGTCTGCCCTGGAACTCCTTGCGGATACGACGAAGCTCATTGATAAATTTGCGGGACTTGCAAATGGTCTGGTATGCTTCGCTGATCTCATTCATAGCAACCTGCAGTTCAGGCGGAATATAGGAGCCGCCGTATTTGCCAAAGTAGCCATTATTGTCGGGATAGTTCTTAAAATAGGTATCAAAATCAATATTGTTAAATTTCATTGTAGTTTCCTCCATATATAAGTTTTGTTTTAGGTTGGTTTTGGGTTTACAATCTCTTTCTGTTTAATTTCATATATTCGGCGCAAGAAGCGCCACCAGCGTAATGTCATCATTTTATTTACCTCCTTAATACAGGAAAAAGCTCCTTTGACTTATATCTTCTGTCAAAGGAGCTTTCATGTAAAACAAAAACGCCCTTGACAGAAATACACACTCTGTCAAGGACGAATAGGTACATTTACAGTACGACACTATCCGCGGTGCCACCTTGATTCACGGCATGACCCGTGCGCTTAGCAGGATACCAACATATCCCCGGCAACTGACGTATGCCAACACGTTGCAGAATACTCTGGGAAATCCCATTTGACTGCACCCTCAGCGGTCCATTTGACAACTTGTTTCTTACCTGACTCTCAGCACCACAGGTTCTCTGTAAAGGCATCATTGCCGTTATCTCCGCTTCAACGGTTTGAAATATTAACTTGCTATATATTATACTCACATCATATGCGCATGTCAATAGTTTTGCTGCATATTTTGAAAAATTGTCAAGAAACAATCATTGACCACAACTTTTCAAGCAACGGAACAATGTTATATATAACCGGTGCAAAAAGGATTGCGGGCAGAAAATCCGCAACCTTGATTTTGGTAATGCCCATCAGATTCGTGCCGATCATAATAATCAGGATAGAACCGGCACAAGTCATTTCGTTGATAGCTCCGACACTCATAACTGGCGAGATAAGCCCGGCCAGCAGAACAAGACCGCCCTGAATTACAAACACTGCTACTGAAGACAGCAGCACGCCGATACCGAGACTGGATGCCAGCATCATAGAGGATACCAAATCAAGCATTGCCTTGGTGATCAGCACGGAGTTATCTCCAGTAAGCCCTGCCTGAATAGAGCCGGTTACGGTCATGGAGCCGACACAGAACAAGAGTGTTGCAGAAACAAGACCTTCTGCTACGGACACGCCTTTGCCATCCTTCTTGAATTTTTCCTCAACCTTTCCGGCAAGACGGTTGATAGCTCCGTCTATGTTCAGCAAAGTTCCGACGATTGCACCCAGAACTACAGACACGATAAGAATCAGCGTGTTTTCACCGACAAGACTGCCTGATATTCCGATATACAAGGTACAGGCACCAAGACCGATCATTGCCGCCTTGGTCACCCTTTCGGGTATCCCTTTCTTAAACAGCAATCCTATGGATGAGCCAAGGAGCACTGTGATTACATTTACAATAACACCAATCATTTAGTCTCACCATATTTACGTTTCACAATTGCTTCAGTAACATCTGTCAGCACCATATCTCCGTTTTGGTTATATGCCTCGATAGTAATCTCTACAAGTCCGTTTTTGGGGTTGCGTTTGACTAACTTTGTTATGGTTGCCTTGCCAGACAAAACATCGTCAGCAAAGACAGGTTTTAACCATTCGATCTTGGTTGATTTTCCTGCAAGCAATTCCTCACCAAAGAAATCCACCTCAAGATATTTTGCCCAGACCGACATAAAGGACATTACGCCGGGAGCAATCAGTTTACCGAACGGAGTGGTTTTCGCATATTCCTCATCTGTGTGAAGCGGAATGTTGTCGTAATCACGGGCAAAAGCCATCATCTTTTCTTTTTCGATCACGGCAGGTGCGGTTTCCACCGTCATGCCGACTTTCAAATCGTCAAAATACATA
>JAZPYM010000065.1:0-39754 GCA_045544215.1 Congzhengia sp. | reverse complement strand
TAGAAGCCGCGTCCATGGCAATTTGAAAATCTTCCCCAGGCACATATTTGGTCTTTTCAATTGCTTCGCAAATGAGTGCAAGTGCCTCTTCATCATTCTTTAAATTTGGGGCAAAACCGCCCTCATCACCCACCGATGTTGGGTAGTTTTTTGTTTTTAATACGCCCTTTAGGCTATGAAACACCTCTGCGCACATACGAAGTGCCTCAGAAAAACTTTTGGCACCCACAGGCATAATCATAAATTCTTGCAGATTTACGCTATTGTCCGCGTGCTTGCCCCCGTTTAAAATGTTCATCATGGGCACCGGTAATGTATGGGCATTGACACCTCCAATGTATTGATAAAGACTGATTCCCAGCGATGCTGCAGCTGCCTTTGCAGCAGCCAGTGATACACCCAAAATGGCATTGGCGCCCAGATTTGATTTGTTTTCAGTGCCATCTAATTGTATCATGCGTCTGTCAATATCCCGCTGGTCTAACACATTGAGCCCAATCAGCGTATCTGCAATTTCATTGTTTACATGCTGCACCGCCTTTTGTACGCCCAACCCGTTGTAGCGTGTTTTATCATTGTCCCGCAGTTCCACCGCCTCAAAGGCACCGGTAGATGCGCCCGACGGGACAGATGCCCGTGCGCAAATACCAGCCTGTGTGCAGACGCACGCCTCAACAGTTGGGTTGCCCCGGGAGTCCAAAATCTCTCTTGCGGAAATGTCTGTAATTTCGATATAATCTTTCATGTTACTGCCTCCTGTTTTGTGCAAAAAAATATGCACATTCTACTAAATAGAATGTGCATATCGCGCTAAAATTATGATGCTTTTTATTATTTTAAAAGTGTTTTTCCTGTCATTTCCGCCGGCTGCGCCAGTTCTAAAATATCCAGCATTGTTGGTGCAATGTCTGCTAAAACACCGCCCTCACGCAAGGAAACATCACCGCAGCCAATTACAATAAATGGTACAGGGAATGTGGTGTGTGCGGTAAACGCACCATTTGTTTCAGGATCAATCAGCTGGTCTGCATTGCCGTGGTCTGCCGTTACCAGCATCGCACCGTCCATAGACAAGATTTTGTCTGCAACCTTGCCCACGCAGGTGTCTACTGTTTCCACTGCCTTGATGGCACTTTCCATCACACCGGTGTGTCCAACCATGTCGCAGTTTGCATAGTTTAAGATGATAACATCCAAATCACCGCTATCCAATTTTTCCATTAATTTGTCTGTTACTTCATATGCGCTCATTTCAGGCTTTAAATCATAGGTAGCAACCTTGGGAGAATTGATTAGCGCTCTGTCTTCGCCCTCGGACACCTTTTCAACGCCGCCGTTAAAGAAAAATGTCACATGGGCGTATTTTTCTGTTTCGGCAATACGAAGCTGCTTAAGGCCTTGTTTGCTTAAATACTCACCTAATGTGTTGTCTAAGGTCTGTGGACGGAATGCAACTGTTACATTGGGCATGGTTTTATCATACTGTGTCATGCACACAAAATGAAGCGGGAAATAGGTTCTTTCAAAGCCGTCGAAATCTGCATCCACAAAGGTACGGGTAATCTGGCGGGCACGGTCAGGACGGAAGTTTGCAAAAATAACACTATCCCCTGCACCGATTGTTGCCACAGGTGCCCCATTTTCTGTGACAACTGTGGGAAGAACGAACTCGTCTGTCACATCGTTTTTATAAGAATTTTCCACTGCGCAAACACCGCATGCTGCTGTTTCGCCCTTGCCCAGCACCATAGCGTTGTACGCTTTTTCCACTCTGTCCCAACGATTGTCTCTGTCCATGGCATAGTATCTGCCCATGACGGTTGCGATTTTGCCCACGCCAATTTTCAAAAGCTCGTCCTGCATATCTTTTACAAAATCTTTTCCCGATGCAGGCGGAACATCACGGCCGTCTAAAAAGCAATGCACGAATACTTTCTCTAACCCCATGCGCTTTGCAAGCTCAACAATAGCGTAGATATGGGAATTGTGGCTATGCACACCGCCGTCTGAAACCAAGCCCATAATATGCAGAGCCGCGTTGTTTTTCTTTGCATTATCTACCGCACCAGTTAGCGCCTCGTTTTCAAAAAAGTCGCCATCCTGAATGGATTTTGTAATACGGGTTAACTCCTGATATACAATTCTACCTGCGCCAATGTTGGTGTGACCAACCTCGGAATTTCCCATCTGTCCGTCAGGCAGACCAACTGCCATGCCGCTTGCTGATAACAGTGTGTTGGGATATGTTGCAAACAGTTTATCAAGATTGGGGGTGTTTGCCGCGTAAATGGCGTTTCCCTTTTCTGCCTCGTTAATGCCAAAGCCGTCCATAATACATAATAACAAAGGTTTTTTCATGAATTTACCATCCTGTTCTTTCTTTTAAAAAGGGCTGCTGTCCGCAGCCCTTTCATTGTGAATAAATATTAATTATTTCCAGTTTAAAATTGTTGTAAAGTCATCCGCTTTTAAGGATGCACCGCCAATTAAGCCGCCATCAATGTTGGGCTTGTCTAAAAGCTCTTTTGCATTAGATGCATTCATACTTCCGCCGTACTGAATGGTAACGGCTTTTGCAGTTTCAGCATCATATAAGCCCTCTAAGATATTACGGATACCGCCGCAAACTTCTTCAGCCTGGTCAGATGTTGCTGTCTTGCCTGTTCCAATTGCCCAAATCGGCTCGTATGCAACAACAACTTTCGCTGCATCTTTTGCTTCGATCCCCAAGAACGCTTTTTTAACCTGCATGCCAATTAAATCCATTGTAACGCCTGCTTCACGCTCTTCTAAGCTTTCGCCTACGCATACAATCGGAATAAGACCTTTTGCTAACGCTTTCTTGGTTTTTAAGTTAACGGTTTCATCTGTTTCAGCAAAATACTGTCTTCTCTCAGAGTGACCGATAATCACATATTCAACGCCTAAATCTAAAAGCATATCAGCGGATACCTCGCCTGTAAATGCTCCTTTATCTTCAAAATGCAGGTTTTCAGCACCGATTTTAACATTTGTTCCTTTTGCAGCACGAATCGCCTCTGCTAAGCAAACATAAGGTGTGCAGCAAACAACCTCGCAAGGTGCATTTGCGTTTCTATCAGCAATTTCCTTAACAAAATCATATGTTTCGGAAGGAAGCTTATTCATCTTCCAGTTTCCGGCAATAATATATTTTCCCATTTTTATATCTCCTTGTCAAAATTATTTGTTGGTTAAAGCGTCAATACCGGGGAGAACTTTGCCTTCTAAATATTCCATAGAAGCGCCGCCACCTGTTGAAATATGGCTCATCTTGTCGCCAAGTCCTGCCTGGTTTACAGCTGCAACGCTGTCGCCGCCGCCGATAACGGTGGTTGCATCTAAATCTGCCAAAACCTTTGCAATCGCATTGGTACCCTTTGCAAAGTTGGGCATTTCAAATACGCCCATAGGTCCGTTCCAAACAACTGTTTTTGCATCAGCTAAAGCCTTTGAGAAAAGTTCAATGGACTTAGGACCGATGTCAAGGCCCATATATTCTTCAGGAATGTTACCCTCAACAACCATGCTTTCTGCATCGTTATTAAATTCTTTTGCAACCACTGTGTCAACAGGAAGCAAAATTTTGTCGCCTGCTTCGTCTAACATTTTTTTCGCATAGTCAATGTAGTCAGGCTCTAAAAGAGATGTTCCGGTTGTTTTGCCCTGCGCTGCAAAGAATGTGTATGCCATACCGCCGCCAATGATTAATTTGTCAACCTTCTTTAAAAGGTTTTCGATAACGGAAATTTTAGAAGATACCTTAGAACCGCCCAGAATTGCAACCAACGGACGAACGGGAGAATTTACTGCATTGCCCAGGAACTGAATTTCTTTTTCAATCAGGTAACCTGCAACAGCTGTATCCAAATATTTGGTAACACCAACATTGGAGCAATGTGCGCGGTGTGCTGTACCAAATGCATCGTTTACAAATACATCTGCTAAGGATGCAAGCTCCTTTGAAAACTCGTCAACATTCTTGGTTTCTTCTGCTCTGTAGCGTGTGTTTTCCAAAAGAACAACATCGCCGTCTTTCATTTCGCTAACAGCTTTTTTTGCATTTTCGCCAACGACATTATCGTCTGCTGCAAAAATAACCTCTTTACCCAATTTTGCAGATAGGCTCTTCGCAACCGGTGCCAAAGAAAGCTCCGGCTTGGGTTCGCCCTTAGGCTTGCCCATGTGAGAGCAAAGAATTACTTTTGCTCCGTTTTCAATCAAATACTTGATGGTGGGAAGCGCACCAACAATTCTGTTGTCGTCTGTGATTTCACCCTTATCGTTCAGCGGCACATTAAAGTCGCACCGTACCAGAACTTTTTTGGATTTTACGCAAATGTCTTCTACTGTTAAATTCATTTTTTCCACCTCTTAAAAAAATTTATATCCATACAAATAACTAACCTTTTCTATTATAGTATATTTTTTCCTAAATTTCAAGTATTATATCGATAAAATTTTATCAAAGTCCCAAGTAATTTTTCATATATTTTTAGTAATTCTACAATTATTTAACAATTTGTTGATGATTTTTTCAAGAAAATATGATATACTATTTTCAAATGCATGATTAGTATGTGTTTGAACAAAAAATATATGAAAAAAATGATGGATGTTATATGTTTGGTTATGTAAGGGCTTATAAAGATGAGCTTCGCGTGAAGGAATATGACACTTATCGCGCATATTATTGTGGACTGTGTATGACCCTAAAAAAAGAATATGGATTTTTTGCCCGCTTTGGACTGAATTATGACGCTGTTTTTTTAGCGCTTCTGCTCTCTGCTGTTACCGATGCAGATGACAAGTGCAGTGCCAAGTGTTGCATGGCAAGTCCTTTTAAGAAAAAGCCAATGACCGAAACCAGTCCTTGCCTTTCTTATAGCGCAGGCGTGATGGTTATGCTGGCAATGCTAAAGCTTGCAGATGATGTGCACGATGAAAAAAGCGTAAAATCCGCCATGGCACTTATTTCACTTTCCGGCGCAAGACGCCGCGTGATGAAGCAGTATGGCATGCTCTATGAAAGCTGCAAGGCACAAATCAAGGCGCTTACTTCATTAGAGCACGCGCAATGCGATTCCATTGATGCACTGGCAGATACCTTTGGCACTTTAATGCAACATGTGTTTACTCCGCCCTTTATCAAGGACGAAAACACACGCCGCATTCTTTCCCATATAGGCTATTTGCTCGGGCGTTTTATTTACATATTGGACGCTTATGAGGATATGGAAAAGGACAAGAAAAAACACTGCTTTAATGTGTTTTTAACGCAAAAAACACCGCCTGATAAGGATGCACTGCGCGATTCTTTAACGCTTACTTTAAGCAGCATTGCAAACAGCTATGAACTTTTGAATATCAAGCAAAACAATCCCATACTGGATAATATTTTATACTTGGGTCTTCCCCATGTTTTAGACAATGTGTTAGACCGAAAAGGAGATAAGAAAGATGAATGACCCATACGAAATTTTAGGCGTACCAAAAAATGCCACACAAGAGGAAATAAAAAAAGCATACCGCAAGCTGGCAAAGCAGTACCATCCCGACAAATATGTGGGAAATCCGCTGGCAGATTTGGCTGCAGAAAAATTCAAACAAATTAACGAGGCATACGATGCTTTAACCGGCGGGAACGGAACAAGTCAGCAAACCGGTGGCTATAGCAACGGTTCCGGCACCTTTGCACAAGTGCGGAATTTAATTAATATGAATTCGTTAGACGAAGCAGAGCGAATTTTAGATGCTTCTTCAAATCGCACAGCAGAATGGTTTTATTTAAAAGGCACTCTGTATATTCGTCGCGGCTGGCACGACCAGGGCGTGAACTTTTTGCGCCAGGCAGTGAACATGGACCCCGCTAACTTTGAATATCGCAGAACCCTAAACGCCATTGAGCATCAACGCCAGCAATACAGAAACATGGGCGGAAGCATGACATCAGACAGCAGCGCCATGTGTAACTGCTGCAGTAATTTGCTTTGTGCTGACTGTTGCTGCGAATGCTTGGGTGGCGACTTGATTTCTTGCTGCTAATAAGATTGGCTCGATAAACGGAGCAGAAAGGCGTAAGCATGATAAAAAAATTAGCATTTGCATCCATTATGACGGCGCTTACCGTTGTTTGTCTTTATGGCTCGGTGGTGCTTCCCATGGGGAGAATTGCGCTTTTGGCACTAACCTCCTTGTGTGTATTGGTAACCCATGCAGAATGTGGCACAAAATATTCTTTAATTCAATTTCTTGCCACAGGCCTAATTGGGATTTTGCTGATTCCCTTTAAATTTCAGATGATTTTATTCGTCGCATTTTTAGGATACTATCCAATTGTAAAATCGTATATCGAACAACTACACAATCGTTTTATGGAATGGCTGGTTAAAATTCTCTTTTTCAATGCCATTTTGATTGTGGCTTATTTTGTGCTGAATTATGTTCTACTTGCATACATCAGCTTTGGCGCAATTTTTGAATATGTCTTTTCTCATCTTATTCTTGTGATAATTGCTGCCGAAATTGTGTTTATTCTATATGACTATATGCTCAGCATGCTTGTTTCTTATTACATGAATGTTGTGCAAGAACGAATAAGAAAATAACAGACGAAAGGCGGAAAAATATGAAAAAAAATACCATTGCATTGCTTTTATGTGCAGTAGCAATTATGGGCTGTGCCTCCTCCTGCAAAAAAAATGACGGTGCTTCTGTAACGCCACTGCCCGTAGCAACTGCAAATCCAAACGTTAAAAATCAACAAGGAAGGTTTTACACCGTAAATAAAGATGAACTGATGGCAGATGGCGGATTAACTGCCTTGGGTGAAGATTTTTTGAAAATCATGGTGGAAGGCGAGGAAATTGAATTCGCTCTTTCAAAAAGAGCGCAAGAGGAAATCGCCGTTTATAACAAAGATAAAAAGAACCCCAAAATTATGCGGGGCACCATGCTGGAGATTCGTTATACCAAACGAAATTTAATTTTTGTCGCAGAGTCCATTGGCATTATTACTGCAAATTAAAAAGAACCCCGTATCAAAACGGGGTTCTTTTTAATTGATTTTATTTGCTTTTTCGTTGCATTTTTTGATGGCTTTTATAATCGCGGAACGAAAGCCTCGTTTTTCAAGCTCTGCCACCGCCTCAATGGTGGTACCCTTAGGAGAACAAACCATGTCCTTGAGTTCGCCGGGGTGCTTTCCAGTTTCCAGCACCATTTTTGCCGCGCCCAAAACCGATTGTGCCGCCAGACGATAGCCCGCATCCCGCGGAAGTCCATCCCGAACGCCGGCATCTGCCATCGCCTCAATCATCATATAAACATAGGCAGGGCTGCTGCCGCTGATGCCTGTTACGGTATTAATCATTTCCTCTGCCATCACTTCTGTTTTACCAACAGCATCAAAAATGCGCACCACATCCTGAAACTCGGTCTCGGAAACATTGTCCTGTCTTTGTGCAATAACGCTCATGCCCGCTCCTACAAGCGCCGGCGTATTTGGCATCACGCGAATCACTTTACTGTTTGCTCCCAGCACCTTTCGGATTGCATCGGTTGTCACACCTGCCACAATGGAAACAAACACCTTTTCTGCTATTACGGTCTTGTCGCATTGCGCCAATTCCGCAAGCACAAGAGGCAAAACAAAAGGCTTTACCGCTAAAATTATGTAATCACACAGAAGTGCATCCTGATTATTTGTGCTCACATGGATGCCATCGTCATATTTTGCAAGAGCAGCAGAATTTTTGTCGCAGATATAAAGCGCATCTTTCTCGCAAATTCCGCTATTTATCACACCGCCTGCAATGGCACTTGCCATATTGCCGCCACCGATAAATCCGATTTTCATAAGACAATCGTCCTTTCTCACTCGTTTTGCCTGGCTTTTAAGCCGCCATAATCTTTTATAAATTCAATTTGGGAATCGGACAAGCCGATTCCCAATCATAAATTAATTTTCTTTTTCTACCGTTTCCTGTATGTTTTCGGTTTTAATTTTTTTGGTCTTTGCGGGTTTTGGCTCTTTTTCAATGGTAACGCCATCTACAAACACATTGACCTTTTCAACCACGATACTGGTCATGGTTTCTACATTCTTTTTCACCGATTCCTGCACGGTCCAGGAAATTTCCGGAATGTTGATGCCATAATCAATGCTGATATGCACATCAATGTCCGCTTTTTTTGCCGCATCATCTAAATAAATCCGGATGCCTCTTTGCATAGGCTTTTTCACTAATTTATCCACAATACCTTCTGCTGCAGAGGTTGCAAGTTGAATTCCCTTAATTTCACAAAGTGCCTGGGCTGCAATAATGGTAACCGCCTCGTTGGAAATTTTAATTTCCCCTGCGTGTTCCTGCGTTTCAAATATAATATCTTTTTCAGCCATGTTCTGGTACCTCCTGAATATTTTTCATTTCGTATATCTTTTTTTATTATACCACTGTTTTTCAAAAAAAACAACATCTTTTTCAAGTTAATTGGGTTTAATTTCAACAATTTTAACCTGGTCCGGCTGAACAACGCCGCTATTTGCCACCAGTTCTGTGATAACCGCCGCATCTATTTCGTTTAAACCATTGGTTTCCACCGCAACCGTAGTCACATTTTCTCCCATGAAAACAATGCAGTTTCCATAACCCTTGGCACGAATCATGTTTTCTGCAGCAACCTCACTTTCTGTGAATTTTGCCAGCAGTTCAATTTGCTTTTGCGCGCTTTCCTTTGCTTCCTTATCTGCCCCTGCTGTGTTAAGCACACTTGTAAGCATCTCAATGCTTTCTCCCCTTGTTTTTTCCCGCTCCATTTTTGCGTTGCTAAAATAGCTTTCGCTGACAACGGAGGTGTTGTTTTTTCCTGTATCCTCCGTTTTTTCTTCTGAATCCTTAGTTGCGTTAACCATTTTTGCTTCACCAAGGCGTTTGGATGCCTCGGTATACATTACCGCAACATTGGGGTCTGCTTCACCATTTTGAATGGTCATATTTAGGTATCCCGCAACACCGATTAATAAAATCAGCGATGCTGCTGCAATCTGTCTTTTCCGAAGCACCAGCAGTTTATTTTTCCGCACGGTTTCTCCTTCTGTGCGTCTGCAAGATGTCACTTGTTTTCTTTGTCTGTTTTTTAAAAATTCCATATATGTTTCCTTCCTTTCTGTTATTTTCTTTCCAGCACCTCAACTCTGTGTGCTTTTACGCCCAACACCGCGCGAACTGCGCTGATGACATTATTTTTTACATCCAGATTGCTTGCACCCCGCGCAACCACAAGCACACCTGCAATTTCCGGTTTGGCTTTTTGTACCACAACCGGAGACTCGCCGCCTCCGGCGTCATTCTTGATGATGTATGTTTTTTCCTGGGTATTTTCCCGGGAATCCTCTTTTTGCTGGCTCTCTTCCTTTTCATCTGATGCAAAAAAAGTCTGCCCGTCATTTTCAAATGTAATCATAACTTCTGTATGCCCCACTCCCTTTACTGAAGAAAGAATTGCCTCAAGCTGCGTTTCCAATTCCTGCTTATATGTATCTCCTGCATCCTGCACCTGTGTGTTTTGTTTTTTATCACCAGAATTCCAGGGAAGCAGCATCAATCCTATCCCTACTATAAATATGATAACAAGCATTTTTGTATTCATAATTTGTCCGAAAAGTTTTTTGAGCTCCGATATTTGCATCATTCCAGTTCCACCACCTTATGCTTTGCAATGTTTAGCTCTGTTGCCAAAATAAGTGCATATTCTGCTCTGTAGGGTGCAATCTCCACCAAATCCAATCCGCATACATCGCCGTTTTTATCCGTTTCTGCCCGAACGGAGACACGAAATGTTTGCCCTGTTTTTTCTTTTAATAATTCTCCTAAACGGCTGGCAACCGTTTTTTCAAATTCGTCCTCTAAGTAATCCTCACCCCGAACGGAAAGCTCCTCAACGGGAATATCCGAAAATTGCACAGCCAATCCCTTTGAAAGACGAATCAGCGGCAAAAGAACAACTGTCATTACCACAAGTCCTGCAGCAAAGGAGGCAAACTTTCCCACGCTTTCCTTTGGAAACAAGCTGCAAAGCAGGGATGCGCAAAACACCACCGCAATTACACTTTTTAAGTACGCCGTCACAATACCCCTCCAAACCTGCAAAGCATGGCAATGCTGATAATAAACATAACGCAGACCACAAGCAATATACCGCAAATCCGCACAAGATTTCCGCTCATAGAATGGATAACACCCGCAACTTTATTTTCCGCCAAAACAGCACACAGGCATGCGGCAATTTTATACCCTAGCGCAACCGCACATATATGAATAAGCGGCTGCATGCAAACATAAAAAATACCGATAATCCCACTGACGCCTAAGGCTGCTTTAATGGTTTTTGCCCCTGTTCCAATCATATCCAAAGAATCAGACAACGCGCCTCCCACCAAGGGCACAAAGCTGCCTACTGCGTACCGGACCGCTTTACCTGCAGTTGTGTCAAAAATACCGGCACTTTGGGCTTGCAGTCCAATCACAACACTGTAGAGCGTAAGCAAAAGTCCCGTTCCCCATTTATAGAACGCCCCAAGTCCTCCAAGCATACTTTTTAAATAGGAGGCATTGCCCAAATGGTTTGCTACGCCAAGTGCTGTCATGACGGCTACCAAGGGGAGAAACAGCTCCTTACAGATATAAATGAACACCTGCATGGCGCCAAACACCGTTCCGCAAACCGCCGCTTGTGCTGTTTGTCCCACCACCGCCGTGGCAGTTGCCACAGATGGCATCAGTGCCTGCATAAACAGAAGCATGGAATCAATGGTTTCCTTTGCCGTTATAATAAAATAAGAAAAGGTTTTTAAGCTTACCAAAGAGACCACTGCCACGCATGCAAGTGTGCCGATTTCGTTTTTGTCGCTGCAAAGTGCTGCCACAACACCGGATAAAATGCCAATGGCAGTTATCCTTAATATGGTTATACCATTTTCGCGAAGCTGTTTTGTAAAAACGGAAAGAACGCCATCTGCCACACCGGCAAATGTAAAATTAGTCTTTCCCTCCAAAACCGCATTTGCCGTATCCGACACATCATAACCCGGTACTTCAGCTTTGCGACTTGCCTCCTCAATTAATTCTTCCATATGCACCGCCTCTACAAGATATGGTATATATAATATAAGGAAGAAACTAAGTATAGAAATGATTTTTTTCATAAGCGTATATTCCTTTTGTTTGAATTATGCAGGAAGAATGGACAACACCATTTCAAACAATGCACCAATCATCGGCAGGCACAAGCCCATGCAAATTGCCTTACCCGCCATGGTTACCGCCGAGGATGCTGCAGACAGTCCGGCGTCCTTTAACATATCGCTTCCCAGCCAGGTCAGGCTTGTAATTCCTGTGATTTTCAAAAGACTATCTATGTAAAAATCTCCTCCCCCTGCTACGCGGTAGAGCGTATGTGCGTATGACAACACGCGTTCCAGCTCCGGCAAGGCAAAGAAAAAGACCATAATCGCTGTTAGCATGGAAATTGCCACACCGACAAATTGTTTATGCTCCTTTAGCACTACAGAAAGAACCGCACCGAGAATGGAAAAGGAAACAATTTGAACAACATTCAACTTTGCGCCTCCTATAAGTCAAAAATATTCTTGACTGTGTCAAACAAATAATCAATCTGGCGGATTACCATTAACAGCACAACCACAAGTCCTGCTAATGTGGTGAGCATGGCCTGCTCCTCCCTGCCGGCACGCACCAGCACCTGATTCAGCACGCTGATTAATATGCCGATGGCAGCAATTTTAAAAACAATATCAATTTCCATGGAAATTTCCTCCTTTTACAGAAACAAAATCAGCACAGCCGTTGCTGCGCAAACGCCCAGTGTATAAATCAGTTTGCATTTTTGGGGATATGTTTCATTTGCATTTGCAATTTCTACATCCAAATCGTTGATGGTTTTTTCAAAATTCTCCAGTTCTGCTTCCCTTGGCAGTTTACCTGCCTGACGGGAAAAGTCTGTCAGGATAGAGTCTGCTGCTGCAGGCAAAAACGGTTTGTTTCCAAAGCAGCCTTTGGCATGCTCCCACGCTTGTCCAAAATCCGCCGTTTCATTGGCAGACAAATATGAAGAGAGCTGGCTGAAAAACTGTCCGATGTTTCCTGTTAAAACATATTGTAACGACGCCGTCACTTCTGCCAACGCCTTGGACGAAAAAGAGATTTCGTTCTTCATATAAATAAGTGCCTGCTTCATCTGTTTTACATTTTGGAGCGTTTTAATAAGCCCCTCTGCTTTTTGATGTACGAAAAGTATGCATGATAAAAAAATCAGAACAATTCCTATTGTTTGCGGCATTGAACCACCTCCGGAATTCCATGTATCTTTCCCAACAAAATTGCCGTATCAAACTGCTCCATTAATTTTCGTTTTTTTAAAAGTGCCTCATCAAGGCTGTAACCGTGCATACTGGTAACAATTTTGCAGCCGCCCTTTAAAAGTGCGTCGATTGCGCGAAGGTCTGCCTCTGTGCCGATTTCATCTGTCACAATCACATCCGGCGAAAGAGAGCGAAGCGCATGAAGCATCCCAATGGACTTGGGAAACCCGTCCAATACATCGGTCTGATCACCAATGTCAAACTGGGGAACGCCCTTGCTGGTGGCAGCAAGCTCGTAGCGCTCGTCCACAATTACTACCTTATAATCTTTAGAAAGCTGTCGTGCAATATCCCGCAGAATCGTTGTCTTTCCATAGCCTGGCGGGGAAATAATAACGGTGTTTAAAAGCTGACAATCATGAAAAATGTGAGGCATACAACCATCTGCACTGCCAATGAATTCTCTGGCAATCCGAATATTGATGCCGGAAAACTCCTCTACATGAATCATCCGCTCCCCGTCCATCACTGCCTTTCCGCTGATGCCGATGCGGTGTCCCCCGCATAGCGGGATAAAGCCATCCTTCAAATAATTCTGATAGGCATAAACCGAGCCTTTGCAAAAGGCGTTCACAATGCATGCGATGTCTTCCTGTCCGGCTATCACCGCATCATCGCGCCGATTGGTTTCACCACCATGCACGGAAAGAAATCCGTTTCGATTATGATAATAAAGCATCACTGGTCTTTGGGCGCGAAACCGAATTTCACATAAATCCAAAAAAGAACATCCTGCCAATCGCTCCTGATAAAACAGAGGAAATTTTGGCAAAATTTCCGTCCGTACTTTGTCCATAAAATCACCGTCTTTTCGCTCCATTCTATGCATAGCAAAGCCATTTTAGAACGATTTTTTATAGATTTTTTTGCAAAATAATTTCCATATTTTGTATTAATTTTCCATATATTTCTATTTTAGAAAACCAAAAACAAACAAAAATCAAATTTTGTTCAAAAATTGGTAAAAATTTTCCAAAGCCCATGGTTATTAGCATTCTCAAAGGTTTTACCATATTCTTACAAATATTTTTTTAATGTTTTTTGCTTAATTAAGGATAATTGTTTGACAAATTAGCAAAAATATTTTATAATAGGCAATGCCGCAGACAGAATTTAATAATTTTGTAACATATGGTTAGATTCAGGAGGTATTTTATGGCGAACAAAAAAAGGACATTTTTCGTGAATGAATTTCTTTCATTCAATGGTCCTTCCAAGCGTTTCATCGCGATGATTGCCATCATCGCTACTTCGATTTTGTTCTACGGTTTTACCCCATCCGCTGATGAAGAGTCACCGCTTACATCAGTAACCATCGTTGACGGTGACCAATATTTCGAGGTTGAAACAAAAGGCAAGACAGTTGGCGACGCACTTTATGTCGCAAACATTACATTAGGAGAAAATGACACAGTATCCAAAGATACTGCTGCAGAAATTCAAAACGGCGACACCATTACCGTTGGACGCGAAAAAGTGTTTTACCTGAACACATCCGGTAAGACCTTTAAAATTCGTACCACAGCTAATACCGTGGGCGATGCGCTTTTTGCAGATGGTTTTCGTGTTGGAAAGTATGATGAAGTCATCCCCGATGTTAATACAAAAGTGACAAAGGGTATGACCGTTTCCGTAACAAGAGTTTATGTGGAAATTTATGAAACACATGAGGAAATTCCCTTTACGGAAAAAACGATTGAAAATGCGGAAAAATACGCCGGCTATAAGCGCGTTGTGCAAGAGGGCGTAAGTGGTTTAACCGTCCGCACATTTAAAACAGTTTCAAAAGATGGCGCCGGTGTTACTGCAACACTGATTGGCGAAACAGTTACCAGACAACCGGTAGAGCAGATTGTGGAAGTGGGAACAAAACCCGTTCCCGCGTCAGGCATTATTCCCGCTGACCCGTCCTTTGTGTTAACCCCCGGGGTTACCGAAAACGGCGTTCCCCATGCGGCACTGCCTGCATTGGCACAGAATAACACAAAAACAACCATAGACGGAAATATTGCTGTAACCGCGTCCGGTACCTTTGCATTTTCCAGAAAGTTATCATGCAAAGCAACCGCCTATGAGGGTTCCAGCGCATCCAACGGAAAATGGGCAGGACAGACCGCAACAGGTCGCGCACCTGTTTATGGTGTGGTAGCCGTTGACCCCAGAGTGATTCCGTTGAACTCAAAGCTTTATATTGAGTCTGCTGACGGAGGAAAATCCTGGGTTTATGGGTTTGCGATTGCTGGAGATACCGGTGGTGCAATTAAGAAAAACCGCATTGACCTTTGCTACAATTCCTTGGATCAATGTTATCAATTTGGCAGACGAGATGCTGTTGTTTATGTATTAAGCTAAATTTTTTAGAACAGTTGCAAGATTTTGCAGCTGTTCTTTCTTTTTTGCCACAAAATTTCATAAAACTATGGCTTTTTTTTCAGATTTATGGTATGATAAAAAGGACAGATTAAAATTTTGAATAGGAGAAGATTGAAACATGGCTTTAAAAAAGAAAACAATCACAAAAAAACCTATTTCCAATAAAAAGAAAGCAGCGCAAACCGAAATCAACCCAAATACAGAAGAGTTTATCTCTTTGTTTACCTTGGTAGGCGGCATTTTGCTGTTTGTATTTCTATATTTCCCCCAAGGGTTTATTGGTTCTTTTGTTAAAGATATTGCCTGCGGGCTTTTGGGCTGGGTGGTTTTTCTGATTCCCATTCTTTTAATTGTAAACGGGCTACATAAGTCTGCAAAAAAAAGCTATGATTTGCATCGCAAAAAATATTCCGTGATTGCAGCATCCTTTGGCGTTTTGTCCGTGCTGACACATATGTTCTCTGTCCCCAAAGAAAACCCTGTTTCCATAACCAACATGCTGGCAAACTACAGCCAGGGTGTAGACGGAATCGGCGGCGGCCTTTTGGGCGGCTTTGTTGCGGATATTCTTCGTGTTTTAATTGGACAAGTTGCCTCTGTCATTGTTGCCATTACTGCCCTTTTGGCAGTTACCATGATGCTGGTGGACTGGTCACCTGTAAAGGTTTTGTTACGGGCAATTTTAAAAACCTATGTAAAAACCAACGATGCCCGTATTTCTGTTAAAACCCGCGCAGAAGATGCCCGCAGAAAAAAAGAAGCCGTTTCGGGTAACGCCGATGGCGCTAATTTTGTGAACTTTACCGATGAGGATTTGGGTATATCAAACGGCCGCACCGCAAAGGTTAGAAAGGTAAAACGAAAAGATGTGGAAGACGGCGCAAATGCTGCATCCGTTTCGCAAAACCAGGACGATTTTGCAAGTCTTGATACAGATGCCTTAGCAGGCATTGATCGCGTCATTGATAACGCTGTCTCTCCTTTTGAAAAATCAGGATATGATGCACAGGCTGCAGATGAGATACATACAGACGCGCCCTATGAGGAAGAATATAACGATGCAAAAATCGTAGAGGCGCCACAACGCCTGACCGGCATGGAGGATGTGTCGGAGGAAATGGAGGATGTATATGAACGCATCCCCTACACCTTCCCTTCTGTTTCTCTTTTAGATAATGCAAGCGCATCAGATGACGATGCAAATTCCCGGACAGAATTGCGTGAAACGGCACAAAAGCTGATTACCACCCTAAAAAGCTTTAATGTGGAGGCAAAGCTTTCCAATGTAAGCAAGGGACCTGCCGTTACCCGCTATGAATTGGTTTTGGGCGAAGGCATTAAAGTCAGCAAGGTGGTTGGTCTGACCAACGATTTGGCACTTCGGTTGGCTGCCCCCAGCGTACGCATTGAGCCTGTCCCCGGGAAAGAAGCAATCGGTATTGAAATCCCCAACAAATCCGTGAGTGTGGTGCATATCAAGGAAGTGCTGGACACCGACGATTTCCGCAATTTCAAGTCCAGTCTTGCTTTTGCTATGGGTAAGGATATTTCCGGCAAAAACATTATTCATGATTTGTCTAAAATGCCCCATGTTTTAATTGCCGGCTCTACCGGTTCCGGTAAAAGTGTGTGCATTAATACATTGATTACCAGCATTATTTATAAAGCAGACCCCAACGATGTAAAGCTTTTGATGGTAGACCCCAAGGTGGTGGAACTGGGAATTTATAACGGTATTCCCCATCTTTTAATCCCTGTTGTAACAGAGCCAAGAAGAGCCTCCGGTGCGCTTTACTGGGCAGTGCAGGAAATGCTCCGGCGCTACGCGCTGTTTGCTGAAAACAATGTGCGTGACATCAAAGGCTACAACAGAATGATTACGGCAAACGGCGGAGAAAACACACTTCCCCATATTGTCATTATCATTGATGAGCTTGCGGATTTGATGATGGTGGCTCCCAACGAGGTGGAGGATTCCATTTGCCGTTTGGCGCAGATGGCCCGCGCTGCCGGCATGCACTTAGTAATCGCAACCCAGCGTCCGTCTGTCGATGTTATTACCGGTTTAATTAAGGCAAATGTTCCATCAAGAATTGCCTTTGCCGTTTCTTCCCACATTGACAGTCGCACCATTTTGGATTCCGGCGGCGCTGAAAAGTTGTTGGGACGAGGCGACATGCTCTTTAAACCTGTAGGTGCCTCAAAGCCCTTGCGTATTCAGGGTGCATTCATTGATGACAAAGAAGTTGAGCGCGTGGTAGAATTTATTAAAAGTGATTCTCAGGCGCGATATGATGAAGATATTATTGAAAAAATAGATGCAGGTAAGCCTGTGAATGTGACTGATGAAATGGCAGACCCCTCGGACAATGACGAGCTTTTGCCAAGGGCCATTGAGATCGCAGTCGAAACAGGCAAAATTTCCGCGTCTCACCTACAGCGTCGGTTAAAGGTCGGTTTTTCACGGGCATCCCGTATGATTGACCAGATGCAAGAGCGCGGTATTATCAGCCCTCCCGATGGCAGCAAGCCAAGAGAGGTTTTAATCAGCAAGGAAGATTATTTAGAAATGTCGATGCAATAGGATTGATACCATGATATATGCAGACCAGGGATTTCTTCCCGTTTCAAAAGAGGATATGGACTATTTGGGTTGGGACACGCTCGATTTTTTATACATATGCGGTGACGCGTATGTGGACCACCCCAGCTTCGGTCATGCCATCATTACAAGAGTCCTGACGGCAAACGGCTATCGGGTGGGGATTGTTTCCCAGCCCGATATCAACAACAAAAATACCATTACCTGTATGGGAACGCCCCGTCTTGGCGTTTTAATCAGTGCAGGAAACATGGATTCTATGGTGAACCACTACTCTGTTTCCAAGAAAAAGCGTCAAACTGACTCCTTTTCTCCCGGCGGAAAAATGGGATTACGCCCTGACAGAGCCACCATTGTTTACAGCAATCTTGCACGGCGCACTTTTGGGAAGGTGCCCATTATTATCGGCGGCATTGAGGCAAGTCTTCGTCGGTTTGCCCACTATGATTATTGGCAGGACGGTGTGCGCCGCTCTGTTTTGGACGACTCCGGCGCAGATATGCTGCTTTATGGCATGGGCGAAAAATCCATCATTGAGATTGCCCGCGCTTTAGAGCATGGCGCAGATGTCCGAAATTTACAAAATATTCGTGGCACCTGCTACATGACCAAGGACATTTCCCATTTAACCGATTATGTGGAGCTTCCCTCTTTTGATGATGTAAAATCCGATAAATATAAATACGCTTTGGCAGATCAGCTCTGTCACAAAGAACAGGACCCCATCTGCGGAAAAACGGTAGTGCAAAAGCACGCCGACCGCTATCTGGTGCAGGTGCCACCTGCAATGCCCCTGACGCAAAAGGAGCTAGATAGCGTGTACGAGCTTCCTTACACGCGGACTTATCACCCCATGTATCAGGAAATGGGCGGCATTCCCGCAATCAGTGAGGTGCAGTTTAGTCTTTGTTCTGTTCGCGGATGCTTCGGGGCGTGTAACTTTTGCGCGCTAACCTTTCATCAGGGCAGAATTGTTCAGGCGCGCAGTAACAAATCATTAGAGCACGAGGCAGACATTTTGATTTCTAATCCCGCGTTTAAGGGCTATATTCACGATGTTGGCGGACCAACTGCAAACTTTAAGCATACCGCCTGCGAAAAGCAACTAAAATTTGGCGCTTGTCGGGAAAAGCAATGTCTGTTCCCCAAGCCGTGCAAAAACTTAAACAGCGACCACAGCGAATATTTATCGCTACTTCGCACCCTGCGTAAGAAACCAGGTGTGAAAAAAGTGTTTGTACGCTCGGGTATTCGCTTTGACTATTTGCTTGCCGACAAAAACGACGAATTTTTTACAGAACTGGTTGCTCACCATATCAGCGGGCAGTTAAAGGTTGCGCCAGAGCATATTTCCGAAAATGTGCTCTACTACATGGGAAAACCCAAACGACAGGTTTATGATCGTTTTTGCGACAAGTTTTATGCCATTACAAAAAAGCTGAAAAAAGAGCAATATTTAGTGCCTTACTTGATGTCCAGTCATCCCGGCAGTACCCTTCAAGACGCCATAGAACTGGCACTTTATCTAAAGGAGCACAAATTAAATCCCCAGCAGGTGCAGGACTTCTACCCCACGCCGGGTACGGTTTCCACCTGTATGTTCTACACCGGCATCGACCCAAGAACATTAAAGCCGGTTTATGTGGCAAAAACGCCGGAAGAAAAGGCAATGCAGCGGGCGCTTTTGCAATATAAAAACCCTGCAAATTATCATTTGGTTTTAGCTGCCTTAAAAAAAGCAGGACGAGAGGATTTAATCGGGTTTGAAAACCATTGTTTAATTAAACCTATACTGAAAACGAAAGGAACCAAAAACCATGACAGCAAACATTCTGGACGGAAAAGCCGTATCACAAAGAATCAAAGCAGAACTGAAAATAGAGGTAGAAAAGCTAAAGGAAAGCGGAATTCATCCCGCGCTGGCAGTCATTATCGTAGGGGATGACCCTGCCTCTAAAATATATGTGCGAAACAAAAAGCTTGCCTGTGAGGCTTGCGGCATTACATCTTTAGAATATGCCCTGCCTGCCGAGACAACCCAGGAGGAGCTTTTGGCTTTAATTGAAAAACTAAACAACGACCATACCGTCAGCGGTATTTTGTGTCAGTTGCCCCTGCCGAAAGGGCTTGATGAAGAGGCGGTGATTAACGCCATTTCGCCTCTTAAGGATGTGGATGCTTTCCATCCTTCCAATGTGGGCAAAATTATGATTGGCAATTTTGACTTTTTACCCTGCACCCCTGCCGGTGTTATGGAACTGATTGCCGAAAGTGGCATTGATGTTACAGGCAAAAAGTGCGTGGTTGTGGGCAGAAGCAATATTGTGGGAAAACCCATGTCCATGCTGCTGCTGCATAAAAACGGAACCGTTACCGTATGTCATTCCCGCACAAAAGACTTGAAAAAAGAGTGTTTAGATGCAGACATTTTAGTTGCTGCAGTAGGTGTACCTGAATTAATCCGAGGCGACATGATAAAGCCGGGGGCTGTGGTAATTGATGTGGGCATGAATCGTCTTGCTGACAAGCGTTTGGTGGGCGATGTGGCATTTGATGAAGCAAAAGAAAAGGCTGCTTTCATTACGCCTGTTCCCGGCGGTGTTGGCCCCATGACCATTGCCATGCTGATGAAAAATACGGTGCGTGCCGCGACACTCAACCACACAAACAATCAATAACAGGGGGAAAACCTATGGCAGAGCAAACTTTTGATGTGTCCGATGTAAATGTAGGACTTCTCTTTGGAGATTTTGATGCCAATATTAAGCAACTTGAAAAGGAAATTGGTGTGACCATTTCTGCCCGCGGCGGCGTTTTGAAAATTACCGGCGACGATGGTGCAGTTATGCTGGCTCAGCGAGTTTTATCCGGACTGTGTGACGCTGTTCGCCGCGGCGAAACCCTGAACGAACAAAAAATCATTTACACCATTGCGCTTGCAACCGAGGGAGAGGAAAGCAAGCTTTCTCAGGCAAGTAGCGACTGCGTTTGTGTTACTTCTAAGGGAAAACCCATTAAAAGCAAAACACTGGGTCAAAAACAGTACATTGAAGCAATGAACCAAAACACCATCGTATTCGGCGTTGGTCCCGCGGGAACCGGCAAAACCTATCTTGCAGTTGCAAAAGCGGTTACTGCTTTTCGTAAAAAAGAGGTCAGCCGCATTATCATTACCCGCCCTGCTGTTGAAGCAGGTGAAAAGCTGGGATTTTTGCCCGGAGATTTGCAAAATAAGGTTGACCCGTATTTGCGTCCTTTGCACGATGCACTCTATGATATGATTGGTGTGGAAAGCTACAACAATTATGTGGAAAAAGGTGCAATTGAAGTGGCACCCTTGGCATACATGCGTGGTCGCACACTGGACAACGCCTACATCATTTTAGACGAGGCACAAAACACTACGCCAGAGCAGATGAAAATGTTTTTAACCCGTATTGGTTTTGGCTCAAAAGCCATTATTACCGGCGACATTACCCAGATTGACCTACCCGATGGCAAACGCTCGGGGCTTGTGGAGGCAACCAAAATTCTGTCCGGCATTGAGGACATTGCCTTTTGTTCCTTTTCCCACAAGGATGTGGTAAGGCACCCCCTTGTTATGAAGATTATACAGGCGTATGAAAAGCACGATAATCGCATTGCCGCGCGAAATGCGCAGAAAAATCAGAGAGGCGGGCGATGAGTATGGTGCGTTTGATTTGGGAAAACGAGCAAAGCCTTTTGGATATTACGGAAGATTTTATTAACACGCTGACGCGTTGCATGGAAAAGGTCTTAGAATATGAGGATTTTCCAGAGGATGCGGAAATCAGCATGACCTTTACAGATAACTACGGAATCAAAGAGCAAAATGCTGCAAGTCGCGGCATCGATAAACCCACCGATGTGCTTTCTTTTCCGTTGCTTGATATAAACCAGGACGGAGAACTGGAGCTCTATGACGAAGATTTTGCAGATGGCGCCGTGCTTTTAGGAGATATTGTTATTTCCACCGAAAAAGCACTGCAGCAAGCCAAAGAATACGGCCATTCGGAATTAAGGGAGCTTGCCTTTTTAACCGTTCACTCCATGCTGCATCTTTTGGGTTATGACCACGAACGCAGCGAGGATGAGGAAAAAGAAATGTTTCAAAAACAAGAGGATATTTTATCCCTTTTAGGCATTACACGATAAGGTAGGAGACAAAAAAATGACATTGAAACGAAAAAGATACTATTTTCTGCCCTTTTTGGACAATTTGTTTGCGGTACTTATCAGTCTGCTGATTATGATGTTTTTCGGCTCCTGGTTAAAGTTCCGCCTCTTTGGAATGATTGCAGGCGTGGTTGCAACGCTTACAATGTGCGGATTTATATACTCCAGAATGTGGAAATTAAGCCGCAAAAACACGCAATATAACTTGGGGCTTGGCAAATCAGATTTTATGAAGTTTCTTTTGCCTATTGTCCTGTTTCATCTGGTGCTGATTGTCTATTTCCTTTTGGCACAAAGCGGAATTATTCCCCTAAAAGATGAAATCATTAAGATTTACTACACCTTTCCAGATAATCTGCCCCGAGAAGCTGTATATATTACCACTTTGGATTACCTTGCAATTTTTGTAAAATTCTGGTTTGCATATTTTCTGCATTTTTCTCAGAATTTGAATCCGTGGTTTTACCTGGCAGCGCCGATTTTGGTATTTGTATCTGGTATGCTGGGATTTCATATGGGTGCTAAAAATAAGGAAATGCTGCATGCCTATGGAAAACTTGTAGATAAGGCAAAAGACAAATTTAACGAATAGAAAACGAGGGACGAAATCATGAAATATGTTATTTTTTTAGGCGATGGCATGGCAGATTACCCCTGCGATGCTTTAATGGGAAAGACACCATTAATGGTGGCAAAAAAACCAAATATGGATGCGCTTTGTGCCCATGGAGAAATTGGTCTTGTAAAAACAGTTGACAATGCTCTGCCGCCGGGCAGCGATGTGGCAAACCTGAGTGTTATGGGTTATGACCCCATGGAATATTACACAGGACGCTCTCCCTTAGAGGCGCTTAGCATTGGTGTTGCGCTGTCGGATCGTGATGTGACTTTCCGTGCGAATCTCGTTACCCTGTCAGATGAGGCAGCATACGAGGACAAAACCATGGTGGACTACTCCTCCGGCGAAATTACCACTGCCGAGGCACACGCGCTGATTGACTACATAAAAGAGCATATTAAATTACCAAACATTTCTTTTTACGGCGGTACCAGTTATCGTCACCTAATGGTATGGGACGGCGGCTCAAACCGCGTAAAGCTCACACCGCCCCACGATATTTCTGACCGCAAAGTTACAGAATATTTGCCCAAGGGCGACGGCGAAAACGAAATTTTGGAGATTATGAAAAAGAGTTATCAGCTTTTAAAAGACCATCCCATCAACAAAGACCGTGTGGCACGGGGACTGAATCCTGCCAACTCTCTTTGGATTTGGGGCGAAGGTACAAAACCACAGCTTTCCTTGTTCTCTGAAAAATATGGTGTGTCCGGCACGATGATTTCTGCCGTAGACCTGTTAAAAGGCATTGGCGTTGGCGCGGGAATGCAGGTGGTTGAGGTCCCCGGCGCTACAGGCACCGTAGAGACCAATTTTGACGGAAAAGCCCAGGCTGCCATTGACGCCTTTAAAAACGGCACCGATTTTGTATATATTCACATGGAAGCACCGGATGAGTGTGGACACCACGGCGATTTGGAGGGAAAAATCAAGTCCATTGAACTGATTGATGAAAAGGTGGTAGGACCGGTCACAGACTATTTAAGGTCCACAGGCGAAGATTTTAAGGTGTTGATTACGCCCGACCATCCTACGCCGATTGCTTTAAAAACCCATGTGCACGATGCCATTCCCTTTGTGATTTACGACAGCAGAAATACCCAAGGTGCAAACCTTTCCTATCACGAGGAAAACGCAAAAAATGCAGGGTTATACATTGAACCCGGCTATCAATTGATGGAGCGGTTTTTAACAAAATAAATAAAAAGGACTGTTAGCACGACTAACAGTCCTTTTTATTTAAAATAATATTTTTTCAATTGCATCTGCCACGCCGCCGTCTTTTGCCGGGGTTGTCACAAAGGTGGCATATTGCTTAAGTGTTTCATCGCCGTTTTCCATAACCACGGAAATGCCGGCAGCCTTTAGCATTTCCTCATCGTTAATGCTATCTCCCATGGCAATGCATCGTTCTTTAGGAATTCCCAGATGGTCTGCTGCAAGCGCCATGGCAACCGCCTTGGTGCAGCCCTTTTGCGCAAGCTCATAGTAATGTCCCTGGTCATAGATCACCAGTTCATTTAAAAACGGCGCAAGAATAGATTTATCCACCGGCTCGCATGTAAACTTTGAAATCCTTGCATCAGGGTATTTTTCCCTAAAATCCGTAGTTGCCAAAAGCGCAATGCCGTCAACCACATCATACCATGTTTTTGTAAAATAAACATGGTTCTGCCCTTCAAACAGCGCCACTTTTTCCGGCATTGCCAAAAAGGTCTTGCTCATCTCAAAAAGCAACTCATCCGAAAAGGACTTTGAAAAAATTTGTTTGTCTCTTACCCGAACATCTGCCCCCAATCCGCAGATAAATCCATCAAAATCAGCGCATGCCTTGACATAGCCTTGCAAATAGGCATACGACCTGCCCGTGTTCAAAAGTACAAAATGTCCGTGTTTTTGCGCCTTTTGAATCGCCTCCTGATTTTTGGGGTGAATGGTTCCTCTGGAGGAAAGCGTTCCGTCTATATCCAAAAAAATTGCGTATCGTTCCATGGTTTCTCCTGTTTCGTTTGTATACTGATACTGTTTCCCAAGATGGAAAAAATATCCCCCAAAATTGGGGGATATTTTGTGTTTCAATTGAAATTAGAATCCCATTCCGCCGGGCATGCCGCCACCCATAGGTGCTGCCGGTGCTTCCGGTGCGGGCTTATCTGCAACTAAGCTTTCTGTGGTCAATACCATAGAAGCAACGCTTGCTGCATTTTGAAGTGCAGAGCGTGTTACCTTTGTAGGATCTACAATGCCGGCTTTCATCATGTCAACATATTCCTCTGTCAACGCGTTAAAACCAATAGCATCTGCAGACTCTCTTACCTTTTCTACGATAACAGAACCCTCAAGTCCTGCATTCTTTGCAATCTGTTTTACAGGCTCGTCAAGGGCTTTTAAAACAATGCTTGCGCCGGTTTTTTCGTCGCCAGAAAGTGTGTTCATCAGCTCTTTTACAGCCTTTGTTGCGTTAATATAGGTTGTGCCACCACCGGGAACAATACCCTCTTCAACTGCAGCCTTTGTTGCAGCCAAAGCATCTTCAATTCTCAGCTTCATTTCCTTCATTTCGGTTTCTGTTGCAGCACCAACCTTGATAACTGCTACGCCACCTGCCATTTTTGCAAGGCGTTCTTGAAGCTTTTCTTTGTCAAATTCAGAGGTGGTTTCTTCAATCTGTGTTTTAATCTGTGCCACACGCGCTTTGATTGCTTCTGCATCGCCTGCGCCATCCACAATGATGGTGTTTTCTTTCTGGATTTTAATCTGGCGTGCACGACCAAGCTGTGAAAGCTGTGTTTCTTTGATGTCAAAGCCAAGCTCTTCTGTAATCACTTCGCCACCGGTTAAGGTTGCAATGTCTTTGAGCATTTCTTTTCTTCTGTCACCAAAGCCAGGTGCTTTTACTGCAACGCAGGTAAAGGTGCCGCGAAGTTTGTTCACCAAAAGGGTTGCCAAAGCCTCGCCCTCAATATCTTCTGCGATAATCGCAAGCTTTTTGCCCTGATTTACAATCTGCTCTAAAATGGGCAGAATGTCCTGAATATTTGAAATTTTCTTATCGGTAATTAAAATGTATGCGTCGTCTAAAACAGCTTCCATCTTGTCAGCATCTGTCACCATATAAGGAGAAATGTAGCCGCGGTCAAACTGCATACCCTCAACCACTTCAGAATATGTTTCAGCGGTTTTGGATTCCTCAACTGTGATAACACCATCGTGGGTTACCTTTTCCATTGCGTCTGCAATAAGCTGACCTATTTTTTCATCTGCTGCAGAAATTGCTGCAACACGGGCAATATCTTCTTTGCCGTTTACTTTTGCGCTGACAGACAAAATGTAGCCTGCTGCTGCGTCAACTGCCTTTTGAATACCCTTTCTTACAATCATGGGGTTTGCACCTGCTGCAATGTTTTTAAGACCTTCATGCACCAGTGCCTGCGCCAAAAGGGTTGCGGTTGTGGTACCGTCGCCGGCAACATCGTTTGTTTTCGTTGCAACTTCCTTTACCAGCTGTGCGCCCATGTTTTCAAAGGGGCATTCCAATTCAATTTCTTTTGCAATGGTTACACCGTCATTGGTAATTAAGGGTGCACCAAACTTTTTGTCTAAAACAACATTTCTTCCCTTGGGACCCAATGTAACTTTCACTGTATCTGCAAGCTGATTTACACCTTTTTCAAGGGCTTTTCTTGCTTCTTCGCCAAATAAAATTTCCTTTGCCATGGTTTATGTCCTCCTATTATTGAATCTTTGCAAGGACATCGCCCTGCTTTAAGATTGTGTATTCTGTGCCGTCTAATTTGATTTCTGTGCCGGCGTATTTGCTTGTGATAACCTTGTCGCCAACGGAAAGCTCCATGACAACCTCTTTGCCGTCAATCACGCCACCGGGACCAACTGCAACAACTTCTGCAATTTGAGGTTTTTCCTTTGCAGAGCCGGGAAGCACGATACCGCTCTTGGTTGTTTCTTCTGTTTCTACCATTTTGATGACAACTCTGTCACCCAAGGGTTTAATGTTCATGTTTGTTACCTCCTGTTTATGTCAAATAATTTTTAACAAATTGTTAGCACTCGAATGAGTCGAGTGCTAAATCTACTTATATCTTACTCAAAAATGGCAATTTTAGCAAACTTTATCAATCCCAGTTTTTTTAAATTATAACCCTCATGCTCTGTTTTTCTTCTGTTTTATCTTATTTGCTCCATTTTGTTAAATGATTGTAATGTTTACAATTTTTTGATATACTATTAACAAATAATGCAGACAGGAGTGATTTTTGATGAATATTGCAGTCGTTGGCGGTGGACCAGCAGGGCTGATGGCAGCAGCTGCCGCCGCTGGACTTGGCGCAAATGTCACACTGTTTGAGCGTAATGCCTATCTGGGCAGAAAGCTGGGTATTACCGGAAAAGGGCGTTGCAATATTACCAATGCAGCAGATATGTCAGAGTTCATTGGTAACATTCCCATAAATGGAAAATTTATGCACAGTGCATTTTATAACTTTTCAAACCAAGATATGATAGATTTATTAGCTCGCTATGGCGTGGAAACAAAAGTTGAGCGGGGCGGTCGCGTGTTTCCTGTAAGTGACAAAGCCAAATCCGTGGTGGATGCTTTGAAAAAATATGCAAAGGATATGGGTGTTCACGTCATTTTCCAGCGTGTTAGGGATGTTCAGAAAACAAAAGATGGATTTTTGCTTACATTTGAGGAAAAAAACACCCAGATATATGACAAGGTGATTTTGGCAACCGGCGGCGCATCCTATCCCCAGACCGGTTCTACCGGTGATGGCTATGGTTTTGCAAAAAAGTTGGGGCATACGATTGTGACGCCTAAGCCATCTTTGGTGCCGCTTACCACACGCGGCCAATTGGCGCAAAGCTTAATGGGTCTTTCCCTGCGGAATGTGGCAATTTTAATTACCGACGAAAACAGCAAAAAGGTTTATACCGATTTTGGCGAAATGCTGTTTACCCACTATGGTGTTTCCGGACCTATCATTTTAAGTGCCAGCGCGCATTTACGGGATTTTGGCAAAAAACAATACACGCTATCCATTGATTTAAAACCGGCGCTGGACGAGCAGGCGTTGGACAAGCGGATTTTGCGGGACTTTGAAAAAGAGCAAAACCGTGACTTTATTAACGCGTTAGATGCACTTCTTCCTCAAAAAATGATTCCTGCTATCGTGGCGCTTTCTGAAATTCCGGCGCGCAAAAAGGTGCGGGACATTACAAAGCAAGAGCGGCAGGCCCTTACTTATGCAATTAAAAATTTGAAACTTGTTATTACCGGCACACGCCCCATTGCCGAGGCAATTATTACCTCAGGCGGTGTAAGTGTAAAAGAAATTTCTCCCAAAACCATGGAGTCAAAACTGGTTCCCGGTTTGTATTTTGCAGGGGAATTAATTGATACAGATGCCTATACCGGCGGATTTAATCTGCAAATTGCCTACTCCACCGGGCACCTAGCAGGCAGCAGCGCAGGAAAGGATTGGTAGTAAAATGGAGCTGAAAGAGAATATAAAGATAACCGAACGCGCTGTTTTGGCAGGTGTGCATACCGGTTCGGCAGATGTGCTTTCCGATACCTCAGATGAAACCATGGCAGAGCTTGCGCGCCTTGCAGACACCGCCGAGGCAGAGGTTGTAGGCACCATGGTGCAAAACAAATCCGTCATTGAAAAGGCAACCTATCTGGGCGAGGGCAAAATAGAGGAACTGAAAAACGCCTGCGCAGAGCTGGATGCCAATTTGGTGATATTTGATGATGAGCTTTCTCCCATGCAAATTAGGAATCTGGAAAAGGCGCTGGAAATTCGCGTGATTGACCGCAGCATGTTAATTTTAGATATTTTTGCCCGCCATGCGCAAACCGGCGAGGGTAAAATTCAGGTTGAGCTGGCGCAGCTGCAGTATCTTCTGCCCCGCCTCACCGGAATAGGCACACAGCTTTCCCGTCTGGGCGGCGGTATCGGCACCCGCGGTCCCGGTGAAACAAAGCTTGAGACCGACCGCAGACACATCAGAAGGCGGATTTCCCATTTAAAAGAGGAGCTGGAACAAGTTAAAAAACACCGCGAGCTGATTCGTCAGCGACGAAAAAAGGAAAACCGCTATGTTGTGGCATTGGTAGGCTACACCAATGCAGGAAAGTCTACCTTAATGAACCGTTTGACCGATGCAGGCGTGCTGGCACAGGATAAACTGTTTGCTACCTTAGACCCTACTGCCCGCGGGCTGACGCTTTCAGACAAACGGGAAATTACCTTAATTGATACTGTTGGCTTTATTCGCAAACTTCCCCACCATTTGATTGAGGCATTTAAATCCACCTTGGAAGAGGCGGTGTATGCTGATGCACTTTTAATTGTGGCAGATGGCGCAGACGACGAGGTTGCCACGCATTTAGAGGTGGTCTCTAAGCTTTTGGAAGACATCAAGGCGCAAGGCAAGCCAAAACTGATTGTATTTAACAAAATAGATGCGCAAGCAGAACACAAAAACCTTTCCTTGCTTGCAAAAGACACACCTTTCGTGGAAATCAGCGCCCGCGAAAACAAAAATATGGATGCACTGATGGATGCAATCGAAAATATCGTACCAGGCAAAAAGAAAGAGGTTTCTCTTTTAATCCCCTTTTCAAAGGGGCAACTATTATCACAACTGCACAGCCAGCACACCATTTTAAAGGAGGACTTTACGCCTGATGGGACAAAAGTGACCTGCCTTTTAGATGCAAAAACCTATGCCGTTTTTCGTGAATATATGGTGGAGGATGGACAAAATGAATAAAAAAATGACCTACAAAACCGTTCTATATGCGGCGCAGGCAGAAATGATTGAAAAAAAATCCCGGTTTATTGCCTCGGTAAAGCCTGTTGTAACAGAACAGGAAGCCATTGATTTTATTAACGAATGTCGCGGAAAATATCGGGATGCCACCCACAATGTATATGCCTATGTGGTGCAGGAGCAAAACACCAGTCGCTATTCAGACGATGGCGAGCCCAGCGGAACTGCGGGAGTGCCTGTTTTAGAGGTGATCAACAAAGAGTGGCTTACCGATGTAGCCGTGGTGGTTACACGCTATTTTGGCGGAACGCTTTTAGGCGCCGGGGGCTTAGTTCGGGCATACGGAAAATCAGCAAAATTAGGGCTGGATGAGGCCGTTATGACAGAAAAAATTTACTGTCATCGTTTGGATATGAAAACCAGCTATGACATGTTGGGAAAGGTGCGTTATCTGATTGAAACAGGAGATTATATTCTGGGAGAAATCACCTATACAGAATCCGTCAATGTAACCGCATTTGTAAAATACGATTTGCTAAACCAGTTTTTAAAGGAATTGGAGGATGTAACAAACGCCGCCGTAATTCCTGAAATTACCGGAGAGCTTTATATTGACCGACCAATTAAGTAATAAAAAAAAGAGGACAAAAGTCCTCTTTTTTTTATTGTGTAATATCCAAATCCGGCTCGCCCTCTGCTAAACTTTCGGTAATCAGCGTTTCTGCTCCGGTAGGTGCTACCGATTCATAGGGCAAAACAATGGTAAAGATACTGCCCTTTTCCTCTTCGCTGGAAACCTCAATATATCCACCATGGAGCTTGACCACATCCATCGCGATAGAAAGTCCCAAGCCGGTACCGCCCGTATCTCTTGCGCGGGCTTTGTCCACACGATAAAAACGGTCAAAAATCTTTTGGATTTCCTCTTTGGGTATGCCAATACCCGAATCGCTTATACGAATCAAGACATTGCCCAAATCCCGCAAAATTTCCATTTTAACGGTGCCGCCGTTTTCCGTATATTTAATGGAATTGTCTGTAATATTATAAATCGCTTCTGTCATACTATCCCGCTCAAGAGGCATTAAAAGTTCATCCTCCGGACGCGTGAAAACAAAATTAATTTCCTTGTTTTCCGCCAGCGGAAGCAGTTTTTCATAAACATCTGCCGCAAGAGCAGTAACAGAAACCACCTCTACATTTAAGCTTGTATGGCTCTGGTCCATTTTTGTCAAGTCCAAAAGCCGCTGAATGATACGCGTCAGGCGTTCAACCTCTTCGTTCATATCCGTCAAAAACTCCCGCAAGAATGCAGGGTCCGGATTTTCCGTTTGAATCAAAGAGTCTGATAACAGTTTGATAATGGAAAGCGGTGTTTTTAATTCATGGGAGGCATCTGAAACAAAGGCTCGACGCTTCTCCTCCAATTCTGCCACGCGGTCTATCAGCTCGTTAAATGCTACCACCAGTTCTCCGATTTCATCGCGGCTGTTGATGTCGCACTTTTGCAGTTTATCCTTTGGCATGTTTTTAATAAATTTCGTCATCTTTTCCACAGGCATGGTCAATGCGCCTGCCATGGTGGTGCCAAATACAGCAACGAACACAACCAAAATAATCCCAAAAATCAAAATTGCGCGGCTGATATGACTTACAATGCTGTCAATACTGTCACCACCTGCAGTAACCAAAACTGCACCAATGGTTGCACCATTTTTTATAATAGGCACTGCCGCCTCAACAATCCAGGCGCCGTCCTCTTCATAGAACCTTGCATTGTCCTTGCCGCTTAATAATACCTCGGTAACAGAGGCATAAATATAGAGCTTTCCCTGATAGCTTGCCTCGCCATAAGAGTCATAATATACGCGGCTTTGCCCGTCTAAAATCATTGCACGAAACCCTACCTCAACAGGCATGGATTCCATTCGTTTTTCAATGATGGTTTCGTCAAACTCCTCCACCTGAATGCTGGCAATGACATTCGCACGGGTTAGCACCTCAAGCTTTTTTTGGTCCAGAAGATAGGTACGAAGCGTCCCTAAAATGTAGGTGCCGATAATAAACAGTACCACAATGACAATTAAAATGTATGTAACAATAATTTTGCCCTTGATACTGAAAAAACCGTCCTTAAACTTCTTTAAAATAGTAACCTACCCCCCATTTTGTATGTATGAAACGGGGCTGGGCAGGATTGGGTTCAATTTTTTCACGAAGTCTGCGCACATGAACATCCACCGTACGCACATCGCCGGGATAATCATAGCCCCAAACAATGTCTAACAGATTTTCTCTGGAATAGACTTTTCCTGCATTGCAAACAAACAAATCAATCAGGTCAAACTCTTTTGCAGTAAGCTCAATGATTTTTTCACCAATTGTCACACGGCGCAAATTATAGTCTAAAGAAACGCTGCCAACTGTGATGGAGGTTGCCTGTCTGTCTCCGCCGTCTGCAGGCGTCATACGGCGAAGAACCGCTTTTACCCGCGCCTTTAGTTCCAAAATATTAAAGGGCTTTGTCAGGTAATCATCCGCGCCATATTCAAGGCCTAAAATTTTGTCCATATCCTCATTTTTTGCCGTAAGCATGATAATCGGTACATTGGAAAACTCCCGCACTTTCTGGCATACAGAATAGCCGTCTACCTTTGGCAGCATCAAATCCAAAATGATTAAGTCAATGCTTTTATCATAGGCAGCCTTAATTGCTTCCTCGCCGTCATAGGCACAAACAACGGTGTAGCCATCCTGCTCAAAATTGTATTTTATTCCCTTTACCAACAATTTTTCATCATCAACAATTAAAATCTTCAAAGGTTGCACCTCCAATACTTGTTGTCGGGTTTTTGCTTATTTTAATGCACGCTTCAGCGCATCAACCTTGTCCAGCTTTTCCCAAGGTAAATCAAGGTCGTTCCGACCAAAATGACCATATGCTGCGGTTTGCTTATAAATTGGTCTTCTTAAATCCAGCATTTTAATAATTCCTGCCGGACGCAAGTCAAAATGTTCGCCGATTAAGCGCTCGATTTTCTCCTCCGGAATATGCGCTGTGCCAAAGGTTTCTACACAGACAGATACCGGTTTTGCCACGCCGATGGCGTATGCAATCTGTACCTCGCAACGGTCTGCAAGACCTGCTGCAACAATATTTTTTGCCACATATCTGCCGGCGTATGCCGCACTTCTGTCCACTTTTGTGGGGTCTTTACCGGAAAATGCACCGCCACCATGACGCGCGTAGCCACCGTAGGTATCTACAATGATTTTTCTGCCGGTGTGACCGGAGTCACCATTAGGGCCACCCACAACAAAGCGCCCTGTGGGATTAATATAATACTTGGTGTCTTCTGTCAGAAGTTCCTTTGGAATCACAGGCAGAATTACCTTTTCAATCATATCCTTTTCAATGGTGTCGTGGCTTGCCTCTTCTGCATGCTGGGTGGAAATAACCACAGTGTCCACATAAAGTGGCTTGCCCGTCTCATCATATGCCACGGTCACCTGAGACTTTCCGTCCGGTCTTATGTAGGAGACCTCGCCGGATTTGCGCACTGCTGAAAGCTGTCTTGTCAGCTTGTGTGCTAAGCTAATTGCCAGGGGCATATACTCTTCTGTTTCGTTGCAGGCATAACCAAACATCATGCCCTGGTCACCGGCGCCGATAGAGCCGATATCCTCCTGCCCTGCCTTTGCCTCTAAAGAATTGTCAACCCCCAGCGCAATGTCTGCAGACTGTTCGTCAATTGCTGTGATAACGGCACAGGTGTCACAATCAAAGCCGTATTTTGCGCGGTCATAACCAATTTCGCGAATGCATTCGCGAACCACCTTGGGAATGTCCACATAGGTGGTGGTGGAAATTTCCCCAACCACCAGCACCAGACCCGTGGTTACCGTAACCTCGCAAGCTACGCGTCCCTGGGGATCATGTTTATAAATTTCATCTAATATGGCATCAGACAAAATATCTGAAATTTTATCCGGATGTCCCTCTGTTACGGACTCGGATGTAAAAAGTTTTACTGCCATGTTTCTTCATCTCCTGTATATGTAATAGGTGGGGCGGCGGTATGCCGCCCATTTTTTAAACTTCCATAATGATGGGTAATACCATTGGCTTGCGCTTGGTTTCCTTATAAACAAAATCGCTCATAGAGGATTTTAATGCGCCCTTCAGGCTTGCCCAATCCTTTTGATTTTTGTCTACGCATTTATAAAGCGCAGCTTTTGCAACGGTTTTGGCTTCTTCCATCAAATCCACTGACTCCCGCACATACACAAACCCGCGGGATATTACATCGGGACCTGCTAAAATGGAACCGTCTGCCTTAGACATTGTGACAATGACAATAATAATACCATCTTCTGCCAAATGCTTTCTGTCACGCAGAACAATGTTGCCTACATCACCAATGCCTAAGCCGTCTATCAAAACGGCGCCGGACTGTACTGTGCCGTTTACACGGACGCTATTATGGTTTAGCTCAATCACATTGCCGTTGTCGCCAATAATAATATTTTTTTGTTTTAAGCCCATACGCTCTGCCAGCATGCCATGTTGCATCAAATGACGAAACTCACCATGCACCGGAATAAAGAATTTTGGCTTCACCAGGGACATAATCAATTTTAATTCCTCCTGGCAGGCGTGACCGGAAACATGGATATTTTCAAGAGATTTATATACCACATCTGCGCCTTTTTTAAACAGCTCATTCACCACAGTGGAAATCTGTTTTTCGTTACCCGGAATAGGAGACGCGGAAACGATGACCAAATCCCCTTTATTAATTTCTACTTTTTTATGGTCAGAAAACGCCATACGGTGCAGTGCTGACATAGTTTCGCCCTGACTGCCTGTTGTGATAATCACAAGCTGGTTGGGACGATATTTTTTTATTTCATCAATGGAAATCAATACTTTATCGGGAATGTTTAGGTATCCCAAGGTGGATGCAACCTCTGCTACATTTTCCATGCTTCTGCCGGAAATTGCCACCTTTCTGCCGTAGCGGTGGGCAGAATTGATAATCTGCTGCACACGATGCACATTGGATGCAAAGGTGGCAACGATAATTCTGCTGTTACATTTTCTAAAAAATTCATCAAAGGTATTGCCTACCGTGCGCTCCGACATGGTGTAGCCTTCCCGCTCTACATTGGTGCTGTCAGACATCAGCGCCAAAACACCCTTTTTGCCCAACTCTCCAAAGCGGGCAAGGTCAATCATTTCGCCATCAATGGGGGTACTATCCACTTTAAAGTCACCGGTATGCACGACCATCCCCACAGGCGTTTGAATTGCAAGTGCCACCGCACCTGCAATGGAATGGTTGGTGTGGATGAACTCAATCTTAAAACTACTGCCCAGCTTAATGGTATCCCCCGGCTTCACGCGGTTTAATTTCGTTTTGGCAAGTAGATTAAATTCCTTCAGCTTGACCTCCACCAATCCCAGCGTAAGCCTCGTTCCGTAAATGGGGACATTCATCTCCTTTAAAAAGTAAGGGATTGCGCCGATGTGGTCCTCATGACCATGCGTAATCACAATGCCGCGGATTTTCTGCCGGTTTTTCACCAGGTAGGTAATGTCGGGAATGACAATATCAATTCCGGGCATACTCTCGTCGGGGAACGCCATGCCACAGTCCAGCACGAAAATATCGTTTTCGTATTCAAAGACCGTCATGTTTTTTCCGATTTCGTTCAAACCACCCAACGGTATAATTTTCAGTTTTGAATTTTTTGACACAAAAAAACCTCCATAGATTCACTTATTTTCCGTTCATGTATTTACTGCCGTCCGGCAAATTTATCAAATTCTCAATCGCCAAGTTTCCGTACATTATACACTATTTTATATTATATCAAAATTTTCCGAAATAATAAAGGTTTTTTTTCAAAATTTTAAAAATTAAAATTTTTTATTTTTCTTGACAAGTAAAATAAAATGTGCTATAGTATATCACAACAAAAGCGATGACTGAAAACAAGTAGGGGCGCTATAAACCATGAGAGAGCTGTCGGGTGGTGCGAGACAGAGGCGGAGGCGTTTTCGAATACATTTCATGAGCTGCGCACCAAACGGCAGGTTTGCTCAGTAGGCTGCGTCGGGTGTGCCCGTTACAGCACCTGGGTATATATCGTTTGCAGTTGAAACGCCGTTACCCGTAGAGGCCCATTTTCGTGAGATGTGGGTAAAATGAGGTGGTACCGCGAGTTTTTCTCGTCCTCATATTTTTGAGGACGGGATTTTTTTATGCCCATCCTTAAACTCTATCACTATTTTATCTTTAGAAAGGATGGAAGTATCATGGTATCAAAAATTGTTATGCTTATCGTGTTTTTCGCGGTAACAGTGGGTATTGGCATTTACTGCCGCACCCATGCAACCAATGTAGACGGCTTCGTTTTGGGAGGACGCAGTATCGGCCCATGGCTCACTGCCTTCGCTTACGGAACTTCTTATTTTTCTGCAGTTATTTTTATCGGCTACGCAGGACAGTTTGGATGGAAGTTTGGTTTGGCTTCCACATGGATTGGTCTTGGCAATGCCTTTTTGGGCTCGTTGCTTGCCTGGGTGGTGTTGGGGCGTCGCACCCGTTTGATGACACAGCATCTTTCAAGCTCCACCATGGCAGAATTCTTTGGAAAGCGTTATGACAGTCGCGGACTGAAAATCGGCGCTTCCATCATTATTTTTATTTTCCTGATTCCCTACACCGCATCCCTATATAATGGTCTCTCCCGCTTATTCTCGATGGCGTTTGGGATTGACTACACATACTGCATCATTGCCATGTCTTTATTAACCGCGATTTATGTCATTGCCGGAGGCTATATGGCAACCGCAATTAACGACTTTATACAGGGCATTATTATGATTGTTGGTATTGTTTTGGTTATTTTCTCCGTACTGAAGGTAAATGGCGGTTTTATGGGCTCTGTTGCGGCGCTTGCAACTGTTCCCGGCGATTTCCCCGGTGCGTTTGCATCATTTTTCGGACCGGACCCAATCAGCTTGTTCAGTGTTGTGATTTTAACCTCTTTGGGTACATGGGGTTTGCCCCAGATGGTACATAAGTTCTACACCATCAAAAGCGAAAAAGCCATTTCAAAAGGCGCAATTATTTCCACAGCTTTTGCAGTGATTGTGGCAGGCGGTTGCTACTTTTTAGGCGGTTTTGGGCGTTTATTTACCGGTGCTTTGAATGTAGGCGCAGACGGCATCCCCGCTGGTGGCTATGATGCTATTATTCCTACAATGATGTCCTTTCTGCCTGATATTTTGTTAGGTATTGTAGTTATTTTGGTGCTTTCAGCCTCCATGTCCACACTGTCCTCTTTGGTGTTGACCTCCAGCGCAACATTGACGCTGGATGTAATCAAGGAATGTTTTGTAAAGAAAATGAGTGATAAAAAGCAGGTTTTGGTTATGCGCGCGCTGGTTTTGGTGTTTATTATCATCTCTGCCGTCATTGCCATTGTGCAATACAAAAGCGGCGTAACTTTTATTGCGCAGCTGATGGGTATTTCCTGGGGCGCGCTGGCGGGAGCATTTTTAGCACCTTTCATTTATGGTTTATATGTAAAACGCACTTCAAAAATTGCCGTTTGGACCAGCTTTATTTTTGGAACAGGTGTCATGATATTAAATATGCTGGCAAAACCCTTGTTCCCCTTAGTGCTTCAATCCCCCATTAACTGCGGCGCCTTTACTATGGTGGCAGGGCTTGTGCTTGTGCCTGTGATTTCTCTGTTTACCAAAGCACCCAAAGCGCAGTTGGTGGAAAATGCTTTTGAATGTTATAATACAAAGGTAACCACAACGGCAAAAAAATCTCTGGGCGAGTAATTTGTCGACGCCTTTTGACACAGGTCAACGGCTTCCCCCTCTTTGCGACTGGATATGGTTTCTCTTTTGTAGAATGGTGTCAGCTTCTGTTTGATGTTTGTAATTGAATTGTAATATAAAATACTATATAATGTGTATGTACAAAAGAAAAGTACAAAATATATTACAGTTTTTTCAACGGAAGGGGCAAATTTTTAAATGAGCATCAGAAAATTGGTACAAAAAACAACCGTCACGGTAGACGAAGGAAATAGCACCCAGAGCTTTGCGCTGGAGTATTACACTTTAGAGCGCGAAACCATTGTGGATGCAGCTTGTGTAAATACTTTTGGGATAGAAGTGTTAAAACGAAGTCATCCCAGCACCAAAGCGCTTCATGTGGAGTACAGAAAAATATTTGATATTTTCTGCACGGAAGATGAGGCAACAGAAGCAGCACTTGTGCTGGCAGCAAACACAGTCACACCTGTTTCAGTTTGTGATATTATTGAGCAGTTCATCGGCACGGATGAATTTGCACACGAAGAGTATGAAGTGATTGCAGTATAAAATACACATAAAGAGGACTGTAGCAACGCGCTGCAGTCCTCTTTTTTGAATCCGTCATATTTTAAACAGCTTGTCAATATAATAGTACAAACCATAAAGAAGAGGTGCATTATGAAATTACAAGAACGAACAACACCATACAGAAGATATAGTACAACAAATGCCCGGCAAAAATACGAAGGCGGCTTTCAAAAAACCTTAACAACACAAGCGCTCATTTGTTTTTTGTTGTTTCTGTTTTGTGTTTTGGTCAAGCTATACCCCAACGATGCCTTGCAAACTGCCAAAAACGGCATTGCGCTGATTGTAACACATAACACAGACATTCCCGCAGAATTTGAAAAACTAAAATCCTATTTTCAAAAGGATGCATCCTTAGAAACTTTAAGTCCTGTGTCCTCTTTAACGCCCCCTGCATCCGGCAAAATTATAAAAGGCTTTGGAATGCAGGATGCAAGTCAGAGCGGCTTTCACTATGGTGTGGAAGTACAGACAAAAGAAAATGAAAACATTGTAGCAGCAAACAACGGTAAGGTGACAGAAATTGCAACAAACCAGGAGTATGGTACCTATGTGATTGTGCAGCATAGTGAGGAAATCACAACCCTGTATGGCGGGCTTAACGAAATTTTAACCCGTGTTGGCGAACAGGTAGAAAAAGGACAACCCATTGCCCGCCCGGGTGAAAAGGCTACCTTTTATTTTGAATTACGCCGTGGCGATACCTTTTTAGACCCGACGGAATTTATTGCCTTTAAGGAGTAAGCAAATGATTAAAATCACGCGGTTTTTCTATATTCATATCCTGATGGTGCCTCTTTTGATTGTGGCATTCGTCACAAAAAGCCAGATGACATTTTTCATCGCCTACAGCGTTGTACTGGTGCATGAGTTATGTCATCTTCTGACGGCGCTAATCCTTGGTGTAAAGGTGTATTCCATAGTCGCAATGCCCTTTGGAATGACCGTTCGTTTAGATTCTTGTGTGCTGCGCACTCCAAAAAAAGAAGCCGCAATTGCTGCGGCAGGACCCTTGTCCAACGGGTTGATGCTTGTGCTGGGTATAGGATGTTTCGGCAGAGAGGAACCCTCCTTAAATGCATATATCTTTCTGTTTGTTAACGCATCAATGCTGCTGTTAAACCTGATTCCCGTTCCCCCTTTAGATGGTGGCAGGCTGCTGCGCGCAGCAGTGCTTTACCGCGTTGGTTTAATGCCTGCTGCAAAAATCATGCGCCGCATTTCTTATGTGTGCATTTCGCTTATTTGTCTTGCCGGTCTTTTTTTACTGTTCTATTTTCATGGAAATCCCAGTTTGATTATGATTGGCGCCTTTTTGGGATACAATTTTGCCAACGAAAAAAAGGGCAGCGACCTTTTAATTATGCAGGAGCTTTTGTGCGAAAAAGAAAAAGAGCAGCAAAACGGGTTAATTCCCACAAAGCTGCTTTGCATCCGCGGAAAAACTCCTGCAAAAAGAATTTTAAAAAAGTTGAATTTCAGCACCTTTTACATCATCGCCGTTTTGGATAGCCACATGCGTATTGAAAAAGTCATTACAGAGCAGGAGGTTCTCCGAGCAATCATGACAGCAGGATACAACATCTCTGCACATGATGCATGCCTGCTAAAATAAGAGCAGGTAACAAAGCGCAAGCAAAAGAAGCATGTCATCACAGCCGGAGAAAAACAGTAAAAGAAGAAGACCTGCAAGCAAAAGCGTGTCTTGGTCTATTTTGTTTAAAAATTGCGGTTTCTTTTCGCATTCTATCTGTTCCCTGATTGCAGGAACAAAATGATGCTCCGGCATGATTTGCTGCGGCTTGTATGGTCTTGGCTCTTTACGGATAGGCGCACTGAAATTGTTACTTGCATTATAATAATTGGTTATCATACTTATACCCTCTACAGTTTAAAGTTTTTTAACAAGTCGGTCTTCCCCGCTGCTTCAGCCATTTTTGCAAGCTTTAAAAGCTTGACGGCATTATCAATTTTCGGTCTGCGTTCCTCACTTAAAAAAGGCTTAAGTGCCAGCAAAAGATGTGCCCGTTCATCTTCACCGTTTACCTGGGAAATGAGATTGCCAATCTGCAAAAGCGCATCCAGTTCCCCACTTTCCGCTTCGGGTTCAGCCGTTTCTTTTTCTGCTTCACTCCCAATGCCAAGGGAGGAAAGCGCCGACGCAATTTTTTGTTCCGGGTTGTCCCCCAGCATTCCCATCAGCGTCTTTATTAATTCACTATTATCCTCTGCCATATGGTTCCCTCCTTATGCTATAGCATTTTTTTC
>JAZPYM010000064.1:0-8199 GCA_045544215.1 Congzhengia sp. | reverse complement strand
TGGTGTCTTGGCTGCCACTTATGCGAATATAACTGTGCCTTTGCCAATTCCGGGCAAAGCGATATGGTAAAAGCCTTGAAAGATAAATCTATATTTCCAAGACTATGTGTTGAGGACAGCGGCAAAATCACTTATGCGGTTTCATGCAGACATTGTGAAGATCCTCTCTGTGTAAAGAGCTGTATTTCGGGTGCACTTTCAAAAAAAGACGGTGTAATTAAAATTAACAAAGATAAATGTATAGGCTGCCTTACCTGTATTTTGGTATGTCCTTACGGTGCACTGATGCAAGGAGAAAAAGGTGCAGTACAAAAGTGTGAGCTTTGTCTTGAAAACTCTTGCGGCTCTCCCGCTTGTGTTGCAGGCTGCCCCAACAGAGCACTTGTGTACGAAGAAAGAGGTGAGACTGAATGAAAAGCTATGTGATAATCGGTAACGGTGTTGCTGCCGCAGGCTGTATTGAAGGCATCAGAAGCGTTGATAAAGATACAAAAATCACAGTAATATCTGCTGAAAACCATCCTGTTTATTGCAGACCTCTTATTTCATACTATCTTGAAAATAAAACAACACTTGATAAAATGAGCTACAGAGATGCAGACTTTTATGAAAAAAATAAATGTGATGTCATTTATGGAAAGCAAGCTGTAAAGATTGATAAAGACGGCAAAAGTGTAACCTTGGATGATGCTACGAATATAAAATATGATTCTTTATGTATTGCATCAGGTTCCTCTCCGTTCATTCCGTCCTTTGCAGGACTTGAAACAGTGCAAAATAAATTTTCGTTTATGACAATAGACGATACACTCGCACTTGAAAAAGCAATCACAAAAGAGTCAAAGGTGCTGATTATAGGTGCCGGTCTTATAGGACTTAAATGCGCAGAAGGTATTTTGGAAAAGGTTGCAAAAATAACTGTATGTGATTTATCTGACAGAATACTTTCAAGTATTTTAGATGACGAATGTGCAGCTATCATGCAAAAGCATCTGGAAGAGCATGGAATAAAATTTATGCTTGATGATACAGCTGAAAGCTTTGACATAAATACAGCTAAAATGAAAAGCGGTGCATCCGTAGATTTTGATGTTCTCGTTCTTGCAGTCGGTGTAAGAGCCAATACAAACATTTTTAAAGATGCAGGCGGCGATGTAAACCGTGGTATCATTATTAACGACAAGATGCAGACTAATATAGTCGATATTTATGCCGCTGGCGATTGCAGCGAAGGTAACGATATTACCCTTGGACAGAAAAGGGTTCTTGCTATCCTTCCCAACGCTTATATGCAAGGCTTTTGTGCCGGTGCTAATATGGCAGGCGGCAACTCGCTGTTTGACAATGCAATTCCAATGAACTCTATCGGCTTCTTCGGACTTCACGCAATGACAGCAGGAAGCTATTATACAGAAAAAGAAGGCGGAAGCGTTTATGAAGAAAAGGGCGAAAGCAGCATAAAGAGACTGTATATGAAGGACGGAGTTCTTACCGGATATATTATTATCGGTGATGTAAATCGTGCCGGAATATATACTTCACTTGTAAGAGAAAAGACGTCACTTGACACAATAAATATGGATATGCTCAAAAAAAATCCGTCACTTGCGATGTTTTTTCCTGAAATCCGTAGAAAAAAACTCGGAGGTGTGATATAATATGAATATAAATGCAAAAAATGTCGATTTTAAGAATTTAAATGAAGCTTTACGATCAGCAGGAACTGAGTGCGAAATTTCTTCATGCCTCGGTCAGCGATTCATTGCATCCGGATTGTCAGACAAAAAGATTACCATAAACGGCATCCCTGGAAATGCACTCGGTGCATATCTTAACGGTGCAACCATTGAAGTTATGGGTAATGCACAAGATGCAGTCGGTGATACAATGAATGACGGTGAAATCATAGTTCACGGAAATATCGGTGATGCCGCAGGCTACGCAATGCGTGGTGGAAAAATATTTGTAAAAGGCAACGCAGGATACCGTGCAGGAATTCATATGAAAGCTTATAAAGAAAAACAACCGGCACTCGTTATCGGCGGCAAAGCAGGAAGCTTTTTAGGCGAGTATCAGGCAGGCGGCACAATAATCGTTCTCGGTCTTACCGATGATGAAAAACCTATTGTCAGCAACTTTCCCGGAACAGGAATGCACGGCGGCAAAATGTTTCTCCGCTCCTCCTGCACCGGAATCAGGTTCCCAAGCCAGGTTCACGCACGATGTGCTACCGATGAGGATTTGCAGGATATCAAAGAATATATAAAAGAATTCTGCAAATATTTCGGATATGACGAAAGCGAAATTTTAAATTCTGATTTTACGCTCATTACACCTGACAGTAAAAATCCATATAAGCAGATGTATGTTGCGAATTAGGAAAGGAATGTTGAGTTATGAAGTATTCAGCACAAGAAGTTATTCAATATGTTAATGAGGAGGATATAAATTTTATACGCCTTGTCTTTTGCGATGTCTACGGCAGACAAAAAAGTATATCCATAATGCCCAGCGAGCTTTCTCGTGCTTTTGAATATGGAATCGCTTTTGATGCTTCTTCCGTCGGCGGATTCGGTGATGAAGCGCACTCGGATTTATTCCTACGCCCAGACCCCGAAACACTTGCACAAATTCCGTGGCGTCCTGAAAATGGTCGTGCTATCCGTATGTTCTGTACCATTACAAAACCAAACGGAGAAATTTGCGAATATGACACTCGAAATATATTAAAAAAAGCTATTGCAGATGCAAATAAATCAGGTGTTGAGTTTTCCTTCGGTTCAGAGCTTGAATTTTATCTTTTTAAGCTTGATGAAAAAGGTAATCCAACCAAGGAACCATATGACAACGCAAGCTATATGGATATGGTACCGGAGGACAGATGCGAAAACATTCGCCGCGAAATCTGTCTTGGTATGAAAATGATGGGCATTCATCCGGAAAGTTCACATCACGAGGAGGGACCCGGCCAAAATGAAATTGATTTCCGTTATTCTGATCCTCTGACTGCTGCCGATGATGCTATGGCTTTTCAGGTAATTGTTAAAACCATAGCACGAAGAAACGGACTGTATGCTGACTTTTCTCCAAAACCTATTGCCGATAAAGCCGGCAATGGACTGCACATAAATATGTCAGTTAAAAATGATAATAATCATATCTTGTTGCCACAGATGCTTGCCGGAATAATGGAGTATATTCAGGAGCTTACGGTATTTTTAAATCCGGTGAAAGAGTCTTATTTGAGATTTGGTCAATCCAAAGCTCCAAAATACATTTCGTGGTCGGGCGAAAACCGTTCGCAGCTAATCCGTATTCCTGCAGCAAGCGGTGAATACAGACGTGCAGAGCTTCGTTCACCAGATCCGACAACTAATCCTTACCTGGCATATGCACTGCTTATTTATGCAGGTCTATACGGAATTGAAAACAAACTTGACCTGCCACCTGCTGCCGAAATAAACTTCTTTAAAGCAGATAAAACAACCGCAAGACAGTATAAGGAGCTTCCCGATACCTTAGAAGAAGCAAAGGCACTGGCACAAAAAAGCGAGTTTATAAAAAAGCATCTGCCGGAATCAATTATTAACATCTACTGCAAGTAACATGAAATTTTAGTGAAGGAGGTAATTTAAATGGATTTTAAAGAGCAAGTATACAGCGTACTATTTATATCTGCTGCTGAAAAATTCAACACCTCCGTTTCAGAATTGTTACCCGATTACAGATACCATCCCGTGCATTTTGCAGCGAGTATCAGTGCTGCAAAGCGTGCATTGATAGAACGGGAATTTGATTTTATAATTATAAACTCTCCTCTTCCCGATGAGGACGGTATACGATTTTCCATTGATGTTTGCAACAGCAAAAAATCTGTTGTTATGATTATGGTCAGAAGCGAGCTTTATCATTCTTTTTATGACAAAGTATCTTCTCACGGCGTATATCTTTTGTCAAAGCCAACATCCAAGCCAATTGTCAGCACTGCTCTTGACTGGATGGCTACCACGAGAGAACGATTGAAAAAGCTTGAAAAGAAAACTCTGTCACTTGAAGAAAAAATGCAGGAAATCCGTATAGTAAACAGAGCAAAGTGGTTACTTATTACCGAACTGAAAATGACTGAAACGGATGCACACCGTTATATAGAAAAACAGGCTATGGACAGATGTGTTTCAAAAAAAGAAATCGCAGAGGAAATAATAAAAACTTACGCATAAAAGGACGAAAATACATGTTTAACTCAGATAATTTATCAATAAATGAAAACAATCACTTAACCATTGGAACTCACGACACAGTGGCGCTTGCAAAAGAATACGGCACTCCTCTGTATGTGCTTGACGAAGACTTAATGCAAAAAAACTGCCGTGATTATAAAGAAGCCATAGACAAGTATTACAGCGGCAACGGACTTATCCTGTTTGCGAGCAAGGCTCTTTGCACCATGTACACGGCAAAGCTTGCAGAAAGTGAAGGACTAGGTGCGGATGTTGTTTCCGGCGGTGAGCTTTACACATTATATAAAGCCGCGTTTCCGATGGACAAGGTATTCTTTCATGGTAACAACAAAACACAAAGTGAAATAGAACTTGCTATACACTGCGGAGTTGGTCATATTGTTGTTGATAACAAGTACGAGCTTGACTTATTGAATGATATTGCAAAAGAAAAAGGCATTATTCAGAAAATTCTATTCAGAATCAAACCGGGCATTGACGCACACACCCATGACTTTGTAAAGACTGGGCAAATCGACTCAAAATTCGGTGTTGCCTTAGAAAACGGCGAAGCATTTGAAATTCATAAGTATGCAACAACACTTTCTAATATTCAGGTTGATGGTGTTCACTGTCATATAGGTTCTCAGATTTTTGAATTTGAGCCTTTTTGTGAAGCTGCAAAAGTTATGATGAATTTTATAGCCGACCTCGAGGCCAAGCTATCTTTGAAAATTAAAATATTAAACCTCGGCGGTGGCTTTGGTATCAAATACGATTCCACTGACGATCCTCTTACTCCTGCAGAATATATCAAAAAGACAGCTGAAGCAGTAAAAGAGGTTGCCATAGAAAGAAATATAGACCTGCCCTACTTGGTATTTGAACCGGGACGCAGCATTGTTGCACCTGCCGGAATCACTTTATATACCGTAGGCGGTGTAAAAGAAATTGAAAATGTCAGAACCTATGTTTCCGTAGACGGAGGCATGGGCGATAACCCAAGATATATCCTTTATGGTGCAAAATACTCGGCAGTTGTTGCAAACAATGCAGGAGCAAAACCGATTGCACCCGTAACCATTGCCGGGAAATGCTGTGAATCAGGAGATTTAATTCAGGAAAATATCATGATGCCTGAAATTAAAGTTGGCGACACACTTGCAATCTTAGCAACAGGTGCATATAACTACTCAATGGCAAGCAATTATAACCGCATTCCCCGACCGCCGATTGTTGCAGTTAAGGGTAATGAAAAGAAAGTTATCGTTAAACGAGAAACATATGATGATATTATTAGAAATGATGTATTGTAAAATATACTTTTCTTTCTACCCCTGTATTAAATTTTGATATATTTAACCCCCTTTGATTGAAATTTCAAAGGGGGGTAATACGTTTGTTTTAGTAGCAGAACCTTAACTTATCTGATACCATACTTTTCAATGATATAATCCATATCCTTATCGCCTCTGCCTGAGAGGTTTATGAGAACAGAACCTTTGCCCATAGTTTTCGCAAGCTTCATACCATAAGCAACAGCGTGTGAGCTTTCAATTGCGGGAATGATACCTTCCATTCGAGAGAGTTCAAAGAAAGCATCAATGGTTTCATCATCTGTTACTACGTCATACTTCACTCTGCCAAGATCGTGCAAAAATGCGTGTTCGGGACCGCAGGACGGATAATCAAGACCGCTTGCAACCGAATAAACAGGAGCAGGCTCACCGTTTTCATCTTTAAGCATTATTGAATTAAATCCGTGCATAATGCCTTCCTCTCCGTAAGTAAGGCTTGCAGCGTGGTCGCCCATTTTAATTCCTCTGCCGAGTGGCTCAACACCATAAATATCGACAGGATCGTTTAAGAATCCTGAGAAAAGTCCCATTGCATTTGAACCGCCGCCGACACAGGCAACTACGCTATCTGGAAGTTCTCCTGTCATATCAATAAACTGTTCTCTTGCTTCTATTCCTACAACACTCTGGAAATCTCTTACCATCATCGGGAAGGGATGCGGTCCTACAACAGAACCGATGCAATAAATGGCATCTTTATATTCATTGCAGTATGCCGTAAATGCCGCATCAACCGCTTCTTTGAGTGTCTGCAGTCCGTCAGTTACTTCAATTACTCTTGCACCGAGTATTTTCATTCTTGCAACATTGGGAGCCTGCTTTTTAATATCAACAGCACCCATATAGATGTCGCACTCCAAGCCAAAATATGCGGCAGCAGTGGCAAGTGCCACACCATGCTGACCTGCACCTGTTTCAGCAATAACCTTTTTCTTGCCCATATATTTTGCGAGTAAAACCTCCCCCATACAGTGATTGAGCTTATGTGCTCCGGTATGGTTCAGATCCTCACGCTTTACATAAAGCTGAACACCTGTGCCGATTTTATCGGAAAGCCTTGCAAGATGTGAAATCGGTGTCGGTCTGCCCTGAAACTCTTTTCTTATTCTGCGAAGCTCGTTTATAAATTTTCTTGACTTACAGATTGTCTGATAGCTTTCAGATATCTCATTCATAGCAGTTTGAAGCTCGGGCGGAATATATGAGCCGCCGTATTTTCCAAAATATCCGTTTGTGTCAGGGTAATTCTTAAAGTACGTGTCAAATTCAATATTATTATATTTCATGATAAAATTCCTCCAAATTTTGATATAGTTTAGGTTAGTTTAGGCTTAGTCCTTAATTTCATATTAAATTTATTTATACGGCGCAAAGCGCGCCACCAGCGTTTTGTCATAAGCATTTTATTTACCTCCTTCAAAAAAAGAAAACTCCTTTGAGTTATATTTTGTCAAAGGAGTTAATAAAACAAAAACGCCCTTGACAGAAATATACTAAATCTGTCAAGGACGAATAAATACAAATATCCGCGGTGCCACCTTGATTCACAGCATGACCTGTGCACTTAGCGAAGCTCCAACAAGCTCCCGACTTCTTACGCGAGTCTTACGTCTGTGAATTTCCTCACAGCCCTTAGCAGCCCATATTACGCAGGAGACCTTTGTGGAACTCACACCATAATCCACTCGCTCGGAAAAGCCTTTGTCTGCCTTTTTTCTGCCTCAACGGTTTGTTATTTATTAAACTATTGTTATTATACTACTCTTTGCCCACCTTGTCAATAGGTAATTTGTTTTTTGTCAAATCTTCCAGCGTAATGCTGTCAAAATAGCCATTTACCATTTTGTGAAACTCTGTCCACATAGGAAGTGTGGGACAGGTGTCTTTTCTATCACACGGTATTGCATCACATTCAAGGCAGGTAACAGGTGCAAGATTGCCTTCTGTCAGCCTTAAGATATCTCCAATCCTGTACTCCGAGAGCGATTTTGATAACCGATAACCACCGCCTTTGCCGTGCACACCCTCTATAAGCTTGTTTTTAGATAAGGTAGGCATAATTGCCTGAATATATTCCATCAACTATATAGTTCCAATTATCAAGAAACAAATCAACAAGCCAGGGTTCATACATAATCCCTGAATTTTTCTTCAGTTCTTTCTTACAGTCTTCTTCTGTAAGAGCATCTCTGTATGGTCTGTCACTGAGCATAGCATCTGTTGAATCAGCGATAGCTATTATCCTTGCCGGGAAAGGTATTTCCTCTCCTTTTATTCTTGTATAAGCATCAAAATGAACACTTGCAGATAAAACTTCAAGCTGAACTAAAATCTTTCGTTTAAAGCATTCATCCAGGATGTAATCTTTGAACTCCGGAATTAGAGGTATGGCTGTCTTCTTATCCAATTCTGCATATAACGAGTCTGTATCGCCTTCATCACAGAAGATATACATTTTTCGTTTTGCTATTGGATTTTCAACCTCCATCTGCTCTTCATCCGTCATTTCGCCGTTTTCATCATCAAGTGCAAGCATTGTACCCTCGGCATAGATACCATCATGGGTAATGCTTCTTTTGTAAGCATCGTGCTTTGCATACAAAATGATTTTGTGATTTTCG
>JAZPYM010000063.1:0-13096 GCA_045544215.1 Congzhengia sp. | reverse complement strand
CCAAAAACCAAGCTTTTGATTCTGCCTTTCCCCAACAATCCCACCGGCGGTATCATGACAAAATCGGATTTGGAAGCCATTGCAGAAGTTTTAAAAGACACCGACATCATGGTTTTAACAGACGAGATATATGCAGAACTTACCTATGGCAGAACACACACCTCCATTATTTCCATTGATGGCATGGCAGAGCGTACTATTTATGTCAACGGTTTTTCCAAAGCGTATGCAATGACGGGTTGGCGTCTTGGCTATGTTGCAGCACCAAAGCCTCTGATGCAGCAAATGCTAAAGGTCCATCAATATGCGATTATGTGTTCGCCTACAACCAGCCAGTATGCAGCCATTGAGGCACTGAAAAAAGGCGATGAGGACATTGCGAAAATGCGGGAGGAATATGACTACAGAAGACGAGTTATTGTAGATGGTTTTCGCAATATGGGACTTTCCTGCTTTGAGCCAGAGGGAGCATTCTATGTATTTCCTGACATTCGTAGCACCAAAATGACATCAGCGGAATTTTGCGAAAAATTACTTTATCAGGAAAAGGTTGCTGTTGTTCCCGGAACGGCGTTTGGCGAAAGCGGAGAAGGCTTCATTCGCTGTTCTTATGCATATTCGATTGCAAACATCAACGAAGCACTTGCGCGGATTGAGCGGTTTGTGAAATCACTTTCAAAATAAGGGATGATGAAGCATGGCAATGAACATTGTGCTTGTGGAACCGGAAATTCCGCAAAACACTGGCAATATTGCAAGAACCTGTAAAGCAACAGGAAGCATTTTACATATTGTAAAACCCATGGGATTTACAATTGATGATAAAAAATTAAAGCGTGCAGGACTGGATTACTGGCATGAATTGGATATCCGTTATTACGAAAATTTAGAGGAGTTCTTTTCAAAATGTCCGGGAAATTATCATTTTTGCACCACAAAAGCAAACTGTCGTCACAGTGACAAAGTGTTTTCAGACGGAGATTATCTTGTTTTTGGTAAGGAAACCCATGGTTTGCCTGAACCGCTTTTAAAAAAACACTATCAGGATTGCGTTCGTATTCCTATGGCGGAGGGTGCCCGTTCGCTGAATTTATCCAATTCTGTGGCAATTGTGCTGTATGAGGCGTTGCGTCAACTAAATTTTTTAGATTTAAAAGAGGACGGTGCGCTAACAGGCAGGATGGACTAATTGTTTATAAATGCCACAAAAAAATAGGAGGAATCCAAAATGGCAAAAACAAAAACCTTTGAAGAATCTATTACGGAGTTAGAAGAAATTGTAAAACAGTTGGAAGAGGGAGATGTTCCCCTGGATGATGCAGTGGCATTGTTCGAAAAGGGGATGAAACTTTCTCTAAAATGTCATGACCAGCTTGAAAAGGCAACGCAGAAGGTTAAAATTTTAACGGAAAATCAGGATGGAACTGTTGACAAAGCAGATTTTTCAGGCGGGGAGGAACAGTAATGGATTTTTTGGAAGCTTTTGAAGCAAAAATTATTGAAGTAAATAAAGCTCTTCACAAATATCTTGAAGAAAAGGACAATCCGCAAGCAACGATTTATAAGGCTATGAATTATAGCTTGCACGCAGGAGGAAAACGCGTTCGTCCTGTACTGATGCTTGCCTGTGGTGAGTTGATGGGCGCAGAAACGGAAAAGGTTATGCCTTTTGCATGTGCTATGGAGATGATCCATACTTATTCCTTGATTCATGATGATTTGCCCTGCATGGACAACGATGATTTGCGCCGTGGCAAGCCAACCAATCACAAAGTGTATGGAGAAGCAATGGCAACGCTGGCGGGAGACGGACTTTTAAATCTTGCTTTTGAAACCATTTTAAAGCATTCTCAGGTTTCACCCAACATGACACTTGCAGCCCTTTCCATTATAGCGGATAATGTAGGTGTAGAGGGGATGATTGGCGGTCAGGTCATTGATTTGGAATCAGAGGGAAAAACTGTCGATTCCATTACACTGATGGCGCTGCACCTTCACAAAACCGCAGCACTGATTATGGCGTCTGCCAAGGTGGGTGCATTGCTTGGGGGCTGCGGCAGAGATGATCTTTTAGCCATGGAGGAATTCGCGCGGTACTTAGGCATTGCTTTTCAGATTAAGGATGATATATTGGATGTTGTGGGAAAAGAAGAGTCCTTGGGCAAAACCATTGGTAAGGATGAGCAGCATGAAAAGTCAACCTTTGTCACGATTTACGGATTGGAACAATCTGAAAAAATGCTTGAAGATTACACAAATAAAGCCATTGAGGTTTTGTCTCAATATGGAGAAAAAGCGGAGTTTTTAATCCATTTTTCAAATTTTCTGTTGGATCGTGACCGATAAATGTTAGGGTGAAGAACATGTGGTTAAAAGAATTTTTTTCAAATGAAGTTTTAATGACAGCAATTTTAGGGTGGTTTGTTGCCCAGGCAATTAAGTTTTTGCTTGTATTGATTGAAGAAAAAAGAGTTAATTTTGAACGATTGGTGGGCTCTGGCGGTATGCCAAGTTCTCATGCGTCTTTTGTGGCGGCGTTAACCACATCTGTAGCAATTAATGAGGGCCTTTCTTCTGCAGGTTTTGCAATTTGCTTTGTCTTTTCTTTTGTGGTTATGTACGATGCATCAGGCGTACGGCGCGCAGCAGGGAAGCAGGCAACGCTTCTAAACAAATTGGTAGAAAATTTTGGCCATGAAAAACTGGAAGATACAGGAGAACGCCTGAAGGAGTTATTGGGGCATTCGCCTCTTGAGGTGTTTGCGGGAGCAGCGCTGGGAATTGCGTTGGCGTTTGTAACCCACAACATTTTTTAAATTTTTGTTAAAATTAAAATTGATGCTTTACTTATAAAGGATTTTATGGTATATTGATGTTGTTGATAAAAAGTTAGGTGGTGCAGTATCCTAGTCAGAGCTGCTTGCTCCCAGGACGGGCCTAAAAATCCGTTGAAGGGCACATCGATGAAGTTCCTGGTGCTTGCTTTCGACGCCCAGTCGGGGGTTGGTGCTGGGAGTTAAGGCTTTGGGGCGTTTTGCAATGGCATGCGAAATACGACCCCATTTCCGTGGAGACCTGTTCTTGTGCTTCATATGCCCGCTTTCAGACCGTATCGTCTGAGGCGGCTTACTGCGGTACGAAACAGGGTGAAACCTGTTGCTTGGTGCAACTGCTTTTTGGTTTAGCGGCTAAAAAGCATGCGTGCTGGGGACAGCGTAGCCTGCCTTGAGTGGGTATGGCGGATAGCGGACAGACCTTTTTCGTTTCGGCCAAAACAAAAAGGTTATCGCTGCTTGAAACCATGGCTGCAAAAGAGGCTAAGAGCAAGTTTGACTGTTTGGGAAAACCTCTAGGCTGTTCGCAAGAGATACTTTTGGGATTGTAGTGCGGACTTAAGTGGTGATTCGGTTCTGTTCAGGGAAACCGTTCAGGTCGGGCATTAAAGGGAAACCGCTGATTTGGCGACATTTCAGTAGCTCGTCGGGAAATCCTACCGAACCTAAACCGCAAAATTTACCTTAAGTATTGCCACCTGTTTTTTTATATACGAATCAAATACAAAACCATGCGCCGTAAATTTCATTTGCGGCGTAAATTTTAATTTTTTTAAGGTTGGTGTTATCGTTGGCTGACGACAGTAGTAAGCGAATAAATAAGGCAAAAACAAACAAAAAAAGAGATAGCAAAAAAGAGGGCCGTAAATGGGTTTTGACGATTGTTCTGGTAACCTTTGTGATTTCTGCTGCATTGCAGACCATTCAATCCGGGTTGATGAACAAGGTAAATCTCATTATGGCTTTTGTTATTTTAAGCATTTTTGTTATCATTGGTATTATTTTTGATGTGATAGGTGTGGCAGTTACCTCTGCTTCGGAAACCCCGTTTCACTCTCTTTCATCACAAAAAAAACGAGGCGCGAAGGAAGCGGTGCGTTTGATTCGTAATGCAGATAAGGTAGGCTCCTTTTGTAATGATGTTATCGGCGATATTGCGGGTATAATATCAGGTAGTGCCACCTCAGCAATTGTCATTATGCTTTTAAGCATGGGATATTCTAAAAGTGAATTTTTGCTAACTGTTTTATTGACTGCTATGGTTGCAGCGCTTACCATTGGCGGAAAAGCACTTGGAAAGCGATTTGCGATTGAAAAGTCCAGCGATGTGGTGTTTGCCGTTGGAAAATTAATCAGCTTTATTGCGCCGGTAAGAGAAAAGAAATCCCTTAAATCAAAGACAGTTAGCGGTAGGGCGGCAAGAGAAACGAAAGATTGAAGCGAAGACAAAAATTTTTGTGATATCAATCCGTACTGTACGAAAACACGGATTTGATGATATTGTAATTATAAATGATAGGGAGTATTTATGTTTCGTCCAAAAGAAATTCAAATAACAGACAAACCGTTATTTGACAGTTTTTATGGCAAAAGTGAAAATTCTATGCATAATTTTACAACCATCTTTATGTGGTCTGCGGGAGGAAAAATTCAGTACGACATTATAGATGGCTGCCTTGTTTTGTTCTTTTTAAATAGCAGAAATGGCGTGTGCAGTACTTATCCTGTAGGCGATGGCGACAGAAAATCTGCAGCAGAGCAAGCGCTTGCATATATGAAGGAAAACAGCAAAAAACCGCGATTTATTTTGATGTCAGAAGACATGGCAAGGGAATGTGACGCGTCTTTCCCAGGCGAATTTCGGATTCGTTCAGATAGAAATAGTGCAGATTATGTCTATCTTTCTGAAAAGCTAATCAGCCTGTCCGGCAAAAAACTCCATCAAAAAAGAAACCATTTTAATGCATTTGTAAACAGCTATCCTTTTTCCTACAAAAAACTTGGACAAGCAGATGCTGCAGAATGCCGAACGCTATTTGATAAATGGCTGAATACCCAATCAGAAGAAACCGTCGCATTTTCCAAAGCGCCTACCTATAGGCTGCTGGAAAATTTAGATGCGCTGCAAGTAACTGCCGGTGGTCTTTATGTGGATGATGTATTGGTGGCGTTTTCGGTGGGAGAGCCCATCACAGACGAAATGGCGCTTATACATGTAGAATACGCCGACACCTCCTATCGTGGTGCGTTTAACGCCATAAATCAGCAGTTTGTAGCAAATGAGTGGGAAAATTATTTGTATATTAACAGAGAAGAGGATATGGGACTTGAGGGTTTAAGACGCGCAAAACTTGCGTATCGTCCTGTGCGTCTTGTTGAAAAATATTGCGGAGAATATAAGGGAAGGTAGCCATGAAAGCGACAGTAATCGGTGGCGGGCTGGCAGGATGCGAGGCAGCATGGCAGCTTGCAAAACAAAAAATAGATGTAACATTAATTGAGATGAAACCCAACAAAAAAACCCCTGCGCATAGCATGGACTTGTTGGGTGAATTGGTTTGTTCCAACTCATTAAGGGCAGATACACTGGAGAATGGCGCAGGGCTCTTAAAGGCAGAAATGCGGCTTTTAGGATCTTTGGTCACAGAATGTGCAGATGCAACTAAGGTTCCTGCTGGAGGCGCTTTGGCAGTGGACAGAGTCGGATTTGCCCAGATGATGACCGATAAAATCAAGGAGAATCCGTATATCACGGTAGAGCATCGGGAAGTCACAGAAATCCCGGAGGATGGGTGCGTAGTCATTGCCACGGGACCGCTTACCTCTGATGCACTATCAAAGAATATTGGTGCTTTTTTCGGCAACGAGTATTTGTATTTTTACGATGCTGCTGCCCCGATTGTTACATATGAATCTATTGATAAATCCAAGGTGTTTAAAAAGGCACGGTATGACAAGGGAACGGCAGATTATGTGAACTGCCCCATGACAAAGGAGCAGTATGACGCTTTTTATGAAGCTTTAGTAAACGCGGAAACAGCGCATCTTCATGCATTTGAAAACAGCAAGGTTTTTGAAGGATGTATGCCTGTTGAAGTGATGGCAAAACGGGGAAAAGACACACTTACCTTTGGCCCATTAAAGCCTGTTGGTTTGGAGCATCCTGAAACAGGCGAGCGCTACTATGCAGTGGTGCAGCTCCGTCAGGATGATAAAGATGGTACACTTTACAATATTGTGGGCTTTCAGACACACCTGACCTTTCCGGAACAAAAAAGGGTGTTTTCTATGATTCCGGGACTTGAACATGCGGAATTTATGCGCTATGGCGTTATGCACCGCAATACTTATATACATTCGCCGGGGATGTTGTCTCCATGTTATGAAACGCTATCCCGCGATGGACTCTTTTTTGCCGGACAGATGACGGGTGTTGAGGGCTATGTGGAATCTGCCTCATCTGGCATTGTGGCAGGTATCAATGCAGCAAGATTCCTGCAGGAAAAAGAACGCGTTATATTTCCTACAACTACGGCAACAGGGGCATTGTCCCATTATATTTCAAGCTTTTGCGGCGATAATTTTCAGCCGATGAACATTAACTTTGGTATTATTGACAGCTTAGATGAACGGATAAAAAACAAACGGGAAAGATATGCCAAAATTTCTCAGCGTGCACTTTTGAAAATGCAGGCAATCATAGAGAGGGAATTATGAATTTAGAAAAGTTTAACGCAAGACAACAAAAAGCAATTACCACAACCGACGGTCCGCTTCTGGTTTTAGCAGGAGCAGGCTCTGGTAAAACTACGGTGGTGGTACATAAGATTGCATACATATTGGAACAAAAATTGGCGCGACCCTATCAGATTCTTGCCATCACCTTTACCAACAAGGCGGCAAACGAATTAAAGGAACGGGTGGAGCGAATTTTAGGTGATGATGCAGAGGGTATGTGGATTGGCACATTCCACTCTGTTTGCATGAAAATTCTACGGAGAAATATTGCGCTTTTGGGATATGGTTCTGACTTTTTGATTTATGATTCTGCAGACCAAAAGACACTCATCAAGCGTTGCCTGAAAGAATTGGGGATGGATGAAAAGAGCTTTCCACCTAAATCTATGCTTGCGGAAATTTCAGGCGCCAAAGACAATTTGATGGAACCGGATGTGTTTTTGGCAGCATACAGTGGCGATTTTCGCATGACAAAAATCGGAGAATTATATAAGCTTTATCAAAAACGCTTGTTTGAGGCAAATGCACTGGATTTTGACGATATTATTGTTTTGACAGTGAAGCTTTTTGCCTTGGACCAATCGGTTTTGGAATATTATCAGGACAAATTCCACTATGTTTTTGTGGACGAGTATCAGGACACCAACAATGCGCAATACCTATTGACCAGCCAGCTGGCAGGCAAGTTCAAAAACATCTGCGTTGTGGGGGATGACGACCAGAGCATTTATAAATTTCGCGGCGCAAACATTAATAACATTTTAGATTTTGAGCAGGAATTTGTGGGTGCAACCACCATTAAATTAGAGCAAAACTATCGCTCTACGCAAAACATTTTACATGCCGCCAATTCTGTAATAGCAAATAATGCAGGAAGAAAAGGAAAAGAACTTTGGACAAACAGTGGCGCAGGAGAAAAACTGTTGCTTTTTGAAGCAGATAACGAATATGAAGAAGCAGATTATATTGGCAAAACCATTGAAAAGATGGTAAAAACAGATGGCATGCACTATGCCGATTGTGCCATTTTGTACCGCACCAATGTGCAGTCCCGTGTGCTGGAAACCACACTGTCAGGCTTTGGGATTCCATATCGTGTGCTTGCAGGACTCAGGTTTTATGACAGAAAAGAAATCAAGGACATGCTTGCTTATTTGCGGCTTGTGTTTAATCCAAATGATAATTTGTCTTTAATGCGGGTCGTGAACGAGCCGTCCAGAAAAATTGGTGTCACAACAGTGGAAAAAGTTGCAAAAGCTGCAGCGGAGCAGGGAATGAGTATGTTTTCTGTGATGAAAATTGCAGATGTTGTGCCGGAACTTTCTAAGGTTAGTGATAAGTTAAAACAGTTTGTATCCTTAATTGAGACCATTCGGGAAAATGCAAACCAAGAAAAGCCTTCTGCCATTATAGAAGCAGTCTACAGACAATCCGGTTATATGGAAATGCTGCTTTTGGAGGACTCGGTGGAAAATCAAACCCGGATAGAGAATATCCAGGAATTTATTTTGTCTGCGCAGGAATATGAAAAGAGCAGCGAAGAACCTTCCTTGTTTGAATTTTTGGAAAACACGGCATTAATTGCCGATGTGGATAATTACGACCAGGAAGCAGACTGTGTGGTGCTCATGACGCTTCACTCTGCCAAGGGACTGGAGTTTCCCGCAGTGTTTTTATGCGGCATGGAGGAGGGGTTGTTTCCCAGCCAGCGCTCGTTATATTCTGATGAAGAGGTGGAGGAAGAACGGCGTTTGTGCTATGTGGGCATGACGCGTGCAAAACAAAAACTTATTCTTAGTTATGCAGCAAGACGCTCTATGTATGGAGGCTCGGTTTATGCAAAGCCTTCCCGCTTTTTAGACGAAATTCCTGCCCAGTATATAGAGGTTATTCAAACAGACCGTGGCGGGAAAACGGTTGTAGGTAATGGGAGGCATGCAAAAAGTCAAAGCGATTTGTTTAACGAAATATTTGAGCGGAAAAGCACAATTGTCCGTCAGGAGCCAGTATCCTTTGCATTTTGTGCAGGGGATATGGTGGAACATAAAAAGTTTGGCCGTGGCATGATTTTGTCTGTTACCCCGTCCGGAAATGATGTGCGGCTTGAGATTATGTTTGATGATGTAGGTACAAAATCGTTAATGGGTTCTTTTGCAAGACTTAAAAAAGTATAAAAAGAAGCTGTCATAAGACAGCTTCTTTTATTTTTTAGCGGATGATACCGCATGCGATCATTGTGCCGGCATTTCCGCTGGGCTGTGTTGTAAAATCGTCAGGATTTTGATGTATAATGACAGTTTTTCCCTTGATTTCATCTATGGTAAATCGATTGGTCAAAAAAGAAAGGTATGCTAACCCGTTGCATCCAAATAACGGCGGCATATCTCCTGCATGATAAGGATGCGGAAACATATCCGGATTATAATGTCCCTCTGCGTTTTTAAACGCATTGGTCTCGTCTCCTGTACAACTGCCGCCGCTATGAATATGAAAACCAAAAATACCGCAGTTGTCATAATCGCTTTGCTTAGGCAGTCCTGCGATATTTGCAGTCACCAGGACTCCTTCTTTAGTGGCTTGAAATGTAATACTCCCGCGTAAATCAGGATATGCTGTTCCTCCAAAGATTTCTGCATTTGCGCGGGTTTTGTTTTTAAACATGAAACCAACACCTCCTATGCTACAATATGTGTAATGGAGGTATTTTGTGTTATTTATGAGACATATTGCTGAATATCAGAAAAGGTAATGTCTTTATGCAGCGCAAAGTTGATACCATTTGCCACGATTTCAGCGGCTTTTTCAATTAAAATATCAATTTCTTTTGGCGTGGTTAAAAAGTTTGGTATTTCCTTTGAAACGGAGGCTTGTATCAGGGCTGAACGCTCATCCCGGTCTAAGTTTTTTAGCATCGTGAAAAAGGCGGAGGTGTTTTCGTCCTCTGCGCCAAGCAGATAATCAATCACGATATTCAGCGTGTCGTCTGTAATGGTGGCAGCGTCTACGACTGTGGGTACACCAATAGCAAGAACAGGCACACCAAGCGTGTTTTTAGAAATTTCCTTTCGATTATTTCCTACGCCTGCACCGGGATTGATGCCAGTGTCACAAATTTGAATGGTCCTTGTGACACGCTCCATACTTCTTGCGGCCAATGCGTCAACACAAATCACGGCGCAGGGTTTAATTTTTTCACAAACACCGCGAACAATTTCTTCGGTTTCGATTCCTGTCAACCCCAAAACGCCGGGAGCAATGGCGCACACAGAACCAAGATTTTCAGAGACGGCCTCCGGTGCATAGGAAAACAAATGCCTTGTAATCATGAGTCTGTCGATGACTGCAGGGCCTAAAGCATCCGAAGTGATAGAGCGGTTTCCCAATCCGATAATTAAAATCGGTTGCTTGGGGTTGCTGTTTTTTGCAAGCATCTGCCTGATTTCCTGCGCAATTTGTTTGCATGCGGCTTCGTAAAACGCGTTATCCATGCTGCGCAGGTCTGTCAGCTCTAATGTGACATAGGTGCCGATTGGCTTTTGCAGATGTGTAGCTGCATTTTTATTTTTAATCACCACACGGGTTGTTTTGATATTATCTTCCAGGCTGTCCGACAATTCTACGCCGGTAAGATCCCCGGCCGTTTCGGTTAAGAATTGGTGGGATTCCAGTGCCAAGTCTGTTCGAATGTTATGCATAAAGCACCTCCAAAATTCTGTTTTTCGTTATATTGTGTACGGAAAATTTACATAATATGCATTTTTTTATAAAAATTTCAATTTTTTTTTCAAAACCCCTTTTAAATATGGGAAAAAAGTGGTATGATATATAAATAAGCAAGTAATGAGATGCAGGAGGAAAGTATCAGATGGGTAAGGAAAAATTTTATATTACCACTGCCATTGCATATTCATCTAAAAAGCCACACATCGGCAACACCTTTGAGGTGGTGTTTACCGATGCGATTGCAAGGTTTAAAAAACAGATGGGATATGATGTGTTTTTTTTGACCGGAACAGACGAGCATGGTCAAAAAATTCAGATAGAAGCAGGAGAAAAGGGGATTGCACCGCAAGCCTATGTAGATAAGGTTGCAGGAGAGATTCGTGCAATCTGGGATTTGATGAATGCGAAGTATGACCATTTTATTCGCACAACAGACGACTATCACAAAAAATCCGTCCAGCATATCTTTAAAAAGTTATATGACAAAGGCGACATCTACAAGGGTGAGTACGAGGGTTGGTATTGTGTGCCCTGTGAATCTTTCTTTACGGAAAGTCAGTTAGACGAGGGACATTGCTGCCCCGATTGCGGCAGAGAAGTGAAAAAGACCAGAGAAGAAGCTTATTTCTTTAAAATGAGCAAATATCAGGATGCTTTGATGAAGCATATAGAAGAACATCCTGAATTTATTCAACCGGAAAGCCGCAAAAAAGAAATGGTAAATAATTTCTTAAAGCCGGGCTTGCAGGATTTGTGTGTTTCCAGAACTTCGTTTTCATGGGGAATTCCTGTGGAATTTGACAAAAAACATGTGGTTTATGTGTGGATGGATGCACTTACTAACTATATTACGGCCCTAGGTTATGACCCGGAAGCGCCGGAAACAGAACTGTTTCAAAAGAATTGGCCCTGCGATGTGCACATTATTGGTAAAGATATTTTGCGCTTCCATACGATTTACTGGCCAATTTTCTTAATGGCGCTGGATTTGCCTCTTCCCAAGCAGGTGTTTGGTCATCCGTGGCTTTTGTTTGGCAATGATAAGATGAGCAAATCCAAGGGAAATGTGATGTATGCAGATGATTTGGTAGAGCTGTTTGGTGTGGATGCCATTCGGTATTATTTGCTCAAGGAAATGCCCTATGCCCAGGACGGCTCCATTACTTATGAAAATATTATTGCCCGGTTTAACGGCGATTTGGCAAATACGCTGGGAAATCTCGTAAATCGTACCATTGCAATGGTGCATAAGTATTTTGGCGGCGTGATTCCTGCTCCGTCAAAGGGAGAATTTGATGATGAGCTGATTCAAACAGCCCTTTCTTGTGCTAAAAATGTGTCTGCAAAAATGAACGAATATAAGACGGCAGACGCATTGGAAGAAATTATGAACCTAGCACGGCGTTCTAATAAATATATTGATGAAACGACGCCTTGGGCGCTAGCAAAGGACGAAAGCCAGAAAGAAAGACTGGGTGGCGTTTTATATAATCTTTTAGAGAGTATCCGGTTCCTCGGCGTGTTGTTCACACCTTTTATGCCGGACACAGCAAAAAATATTTTTGAACAAATCAGGACAACGACCAATGATTGGGAAAGCTTGTCACAGTTTGGAAGTCTTGTGCCGGGTGACACAATTGGCGAGGGCAAACCTTTGTTTAATCGTATTGATGAAGCAAAGAAAATGGAAGAGATTGAAAAACAACTGGAAAAACAATCTGCTCCTGCACCAAAACAGGAGACAAAAGAAGAAATGCCTGAAATTACCATTGATGATTTTGCAAAGGTACAGTTAAAAGTTGGCCTTGTGATTGAATCAAAGCGTGTAGAGGGTGCAGACAAGCTTTTGGTTTCCAAAATTAAAGTGGGGGAAGAGATGCGTCAGATTGTTTCCGGTATTGCAAATTATCGCTCGCCAGAAGAATTTGTTGGGAAAAAGGTTGCAGTTGTCACCAATTTAAAACCTGTAAAATTGCGTGGCGTTTTGTCAGAGGGTATGATTTTGGCGGCAGGTGGCAGGAAAAAGAATGAACCATTTGCACTTTTATCGCCGGATGCGGATGTTGCAGACGGAACAGAAATTGGTTAATTGATTGGGAAGCTGCATGGCTTCCCTTGGCAGTGTTTAAAAATAATTTTACATATTAAAGGGAGGAAATAGCTGTTATGAGTAAGTTCTTAGACAGGATTAAAGAACGTGCAAAACAGGACAAAAAAACAATTGTATTGGCAGAGGGCGAGGACATCAGAACCGTCCAGGCAGCTGAAATGATTTTAAAGGAAGGCATTGCAGACATTATCCTTTTGGGTAACAAAAGCAAAATTGCTGAATTGAGTGTGGGCCTTGATATTTCAAAAGCAACGATTTTAGACCCCGAAACAGATGAAAAGCGTCAGGAATTTGCAGACGCGTTTTACGAAATGAGAAAAGCAAAGGGTATGACGCCGGAAAAAGCATACGAAACCATGGGAAATGCACTATATTTCGGTGTTATGATGGTAAAGCTTGGTTTGGCAGACGGACAGGTTGCAGGTGCGGTAAATTCCACATCCAATGTACTTCGTCCCTGCTTGCAGATTTTAAAAACTGCACCTGGAACAAAGCTTGTTAGCGCATTTTTTGTTATGGTTGTTCCCGATTGTGAGTATGGACACAATGGCACATTTATCTATGCAGACAGCGGACTCAATGAAAATCCGGATGCAGATGCAGTTTCAGAAATTGCAATTTCATCCGCACATTCTTTTAAAACCTTGATTGAAGCAGACCCCTGTATTGCAATGTTGTCTTATTCTACATA
>JAZPYM010000062.1:0-5432 GCA_045544215.1 Congzhengia sp. | reverse complement strand
GCAGATGTCGCACCACATCCAATCTATTTGTATGATCTTGCTGTTATTACAAAGCACAAGATTACATTTGAAATGGTAACTGAGCTTGTTAAGCATCCAAACATTGCCGGAATGAAAACAGGAGATATTTATTTGTGTCGTCTTGTAAAGAGAAATTTCCCGAATTTCAACCTGATGTTTAGTGGTCTTGACATTTTTGATATTGCATGTGCATATGAATTACCTAATGTGCTCGACGGTGTATTTAGCTGCACTCCAAAGAATTCTGCTGAGTTCCAGAAATGTTATGCAAAGGGAGATGTAGCAGGAGCAGGCGCTGCTCTTGATAATATCGTTGCATTAAGAGATACCTTAATTACAACTGGCGTATGGCAGGGCTTCACAAAAGCAATGAATCTCTTAGGTCTTGAAGGGATGTATGGATTTGACTATGAGTTGCCTGCAGGTGATAATTGTGAAGAGATTATTAGAGAAGAAATGAAGAGAATAGGAGAAATATAATGATAGTTGATAATATTTGTAATTACGAAACTTATGTTGGTTTAAACGACACAATAAAAAAAGCATTAGATTTTTTGAAGTCAACCGATTTTCGTACGATTTCTGATGGTACTAATTTCGAAATAGATGGCAAAAAAATATATGCTTGGTGTAATACAATTGAAAAGGCACCGATTCAAGATGGTGTTTGGGAAGTGCACAAATCATATGGAGACATTCATTTTATTGTTGATGGCGAAGAAACTTTTGGGTACGACTATCGCAATGGTGAACAAGATTCTATTGTCTACAACGAAAACGGAGATTATATTTATAATAAAGAGGGCGGTAACTTTGTAAAATTATTGCCCGGAGACTTTGCAATCGTATTTGCTCAGGAACCCCATATGCCTGCAATCGCAGAAAATGAAAATAAGTTTGTAAAAAAAGTTGTAGTTAAATTTTTACAAGATTGATGGGAGCGAAAACTAAGCATGAAAGAAAGAATGGAGCGCAAAGCATCAGATAACGAGTATTTCCATCGAGATTTTCATATTTCTGCTGACTAAGGTGTAAGATATGTAGGTGATAACTTTGGTGATGATGCGGTAAAAGATTATCTGGAACAGTTTGCGGTTGCATATTATAAACCACTTATTGAAGAAATCAAAAAAGTTGGTTTATCTGCTTTGGAAAAGAATATAAAAGAAGTTTATAAAAAAGAAAAAGCAGAGGATGCTGGAACTACTGGGCAAAGTCACTCAATGAGGAAGCTTGCGACTTTGTTATGGAAATTGACGATGAGGCCGGTGTATTTTCGATAGACACGCTTTGGTGTCCATCGAAAGGAATGTTAAATGAGCTGACTTATATGGAACCATATCATGATTACTGTGGACATTGTAAAATTCTGTATTCTCGTCAATTAAAAAAATATGGTATCGAACAAGAAAAGTTCGATATGTCATGCATATCGGATGCGAAATGTTCTGAAAGATATGTTTTAAAGAAAAAATAATAAGAAGTATCTTTTTAAACCCGCCAAAAAAATTGGCGGGTTTTTTATGTAAAAATAAGGTACATATGTTTCGTAAAAAAGGTATATCACGGGAAAAACTGTCAATAATCACATTGTGAATAGAGAAGAAAGGGTGTGTGATTTTGATTCAGATTACCATTAAAGATAAGGATGATAAAAATATACCTATGGAGGAATTAGGCGATAAACTTATAACCTTAAGTGAATATTATAAAAATGTAATTCCATTAAGAGAAAAATTTAATGAAACAATGAAATACGAAGAGCATTAGATACGGAATTTGCAGGAAAATATTACAATATATATTTTATTTTGAATGTCTTGTTCGAGAAAATGTCTTGTGTTATAATAAACATACTTGGAGATGAGTGTGTTTTGTTTTAAGGAGGATTGGAGTTGATAAAAACAAAAGAAATGAAACACGCTGCTTTATATGAAAGAGTATCTACAGATGCACAGTTTGAAGAGGGATATTCCATAGATGCTCAAAAAAAACAACTTGAGGCATACTGCATATCAAAAGGAATTCAAAAGTTTAAGCATTATACAGACGGCGGATGGTCGGGTAGTACCATCGAAAGACCATGCATGGAACAACTGGTAGAAGACATAAAAAATGGAAAAATAAGTCATGTTGTTGTTTACAAATTAGATCGACTGTCGCGCTCACAAAAAGATACGCTATATCTAATCGAGGACCTTTTCATGCCCAATGGCGTAGATTTTGTATCACTAACAGAGTCATTAGACACATCCACCCCGATGGGAAGAGCAATGATTGGTATTTTAGCTGCTTTTGCACAACTTGAACGAGAGAATATTCGAATGCGTACAAGAATGGGAATGAAGGAACGCGTTAAGGATGGATATTGGATGGGCGGGGGAAGAATTCCATATGGTTACGATTATGACAAAAACCAGGGAATTTTAGTTCCAAACAAGGATGCAGATACCGTTCGCAGGATATATGATTTATATATTCAAGGCTATTCCGGACAGGTGATTGCGGATTTGTTAGGTTTAAAGTATGATAAGCTTGCGATTCAGATTTTATGTCGAAAAAGTAATTATGGTATGATTGAATATAACGGTGAGGTATATCAAGGGAGACACGAACCTATCATATCAAAGGAAACATATGATGAAGCAATGCGAGTCATGGAGACACGAAAAAAAGGAACCAATACATCTAAATCACTGTTGTCAGGGTTAATGGTCTGTGGAAAATGCGGCGCAAAGATGTACTACCAATCATGGGGGAGTGGAAAGTATAAAAAAATTAAATGTTATTCCCAGCAAACTTCTAAAAAATATTTGATTAAAGATCCGGAATGCAATCAAAAGATGTATGATGATTCAGAAGTGGAAAAGGAAGTGTTGAAAGTTCTGTTTTCGCTGAAAGAGGAAAAAAAGGATTGGAGCGAGACGGAACTACAAAATTCAGTGTTGAATCTATTAGAAGATCAAAAAAAAGAGATACAAAGAAAAATGAAAAGGTTGTACAATGTTTATGCTGCATCTGACGATGAGATCCTGCTTGAGACAATCAATGAACTGAAAAGCGATTTTAATCGGATTGAAAACAAAATCAAACAAGAAACTGAGGCGTTGGAGAATAAACAAAACAATCGCAATTTCAAAAAAATTATTGATACCCTTGGTGATCAATGGGACACAATGACAAATCAGGAAAAACAAACGGTTATTCGGATTTTAGTAAAAGAAATTGTGTTTTATGAGGATAATCAAATTGAAATTAAGCTCAATATCTAATAGGGATATATGTAGTTTGACATTAGACATTCATTGGGACTGCATAGGTCGAAAATTTTACATTGTGGGATGTGTCAAAATTATCTACGGCCTTAATCAAACCGATGCATCCGATTTGAAATAAATCATCAACATTTTCGCCACGGTTGTTAAAACGCTGAATAACGCTTAATACAAGACGAAGATTACCGCCGATAAATTTTTCCCGGGCGAGCATATCACCTTTTTTTATTTTTTCAAACAATTCCATTTTTTCTTTATTGGTCAAAAGGGGTAAATTCGCTGTATTTACACCACATATTTCTACCTTGTTTGTCATAAAACATAACCTGCCTCTCTTGGATTGTAAAATCAGTATTGCCAAATATAATTTGAACTATTCAACTGAAAATAATTATTTCCAAGATGTTAATTTTTTCAATTTTGTCTTTTTAAAACAGACTTTATGTGCTATAATAGGTATGAATTTTTAGAATGTGAAACGAGATGATAATAATGCTATGTACTAGATGTAAAAAAAATCCGGCTGTAATGTTTGTAAACCGACTTGATCCCGCCACCAACAAACAGGTGAACGAGGGGTATTGTTTGAGCTGTGCCCGTGAAATGAATATTGGTCCCGTTGACGATATTTTAAAGAGCATGGGTATTACGCCGGAACAATTTGAGGAAATTAATAATGGAATGAACGAAATGTTCAGCTCTATGAATGAATATGATGCGGATGGGGAGGAATTGGTGTTTGATGCGGAAAATTCTCCTCTTGCCATGATGAACGGTTTTGGAAATTTATTTGGCGGCATGCAGGATGGCAATTCAGCTGAGCAGGAAAGCGGTAAGACTGTAAAGACTGCAAAGCGCACACAAAAAAAAGAAAAACGCATTTTAGATAGTTTTGGAACAAATTTAACTGCGAAAGCAAAAGATAAATTAATTGACAGAATTATTGGCAGAAACAAAGAAATTGACCGCGTTATTCAGATTTTGAACCGTCGCTCTAAAAACAATCCGATTTTATTAGGAGAACCGGGTGTTGGTAAAACAGCTGTTGCTGAAGGATTAGCGGTTCGGATTGCAGAACGACGCGTTCCTGCAAAACTCTTTGACAAAGAAGTGTATCTTTTGGACTTTACTGCAATTGTTGCCGGAACACAATTTCGCGGTCAGTTTGAAGCGCGACTAAAAAAGATTTTAGAAGAAGCGAAAAGTTTAGGAAATATTATTTTAGTAATTGATGAAATTCACAATATTGTTGGTGCAGGTGATGCAGAAGGCGCTATGAGTGCTGCGAATATTTTAAAACCATCTCTTGCACGAGGTGACATTCAGATTTTAGGCGCAACAACATTAGATGAATATCGAAAACATATTGAAAAGGATTCTGCATTAGAACGCCGTTTCCAGCCTGTTATTGTGGATGAACCTACGATTACTGATACTATTGAAATTTTAAAAGGCATCAAAGACTATTTTGAAAAATTTCACCGTGTTACCATTTCAGATGATGTGATAGAGCAGGCGGTTTATTTGTCAGAACGGTATATTACAGACCGCTTTTTGCCGGACAAAGCCATCGATGTAATTGATGAAGCAGGCTCAAAAGCAAATTTATGTAACACAAAATTGTTGGAATTAAAAAAATTAACGGATGAATTAAAACATATTCAGGAGAAAAAGGATAACGCAATCTCCAGCGATTCCACAGAGGCATATAAAGAAGCTGCGGAATTAAAGGCAAAAGAGTGCGCCTTAATACAAGAAATTGATGCACTGAATCATTCCGGCATTGATACACCTATTACAATTGAGAACATCGCAGAAGTCATTGAGGAATGGACAAAAATTCCTGTTAAGAATTTGACGGAAAAAGAAAGTGCCAAACTTTTGGATTTGGAAAACAGGATAAAACATCATGTAATAGGGCAGGATCATGCAGTAGAGGTTGTCTGTGAGGCAATTCGCAGAAATAGGGCACACCTGACAAAAAATCGTCGACCGGTCAGCTTTATATTTGCAGGACCAACCGGTGTGGGAAAAACAGAACTTGCAAAAACACTTGCAAAAGTGATGTTCCACAATGAAGAAGCGATGATTCGTATTGATATGTCTGAATATATGGAAAAACACACTGTTTCAAAG
>JAZPYM010000061.1:0-16713 GCA_045544215.1 Congzhengia sp. | reverse complement strand
TATTTTTGCCTGGCATTTTCAAACAGAAAAATGGGAATACTACTTTAAGCCTTTTTTGCCTAATCAGTTGATTGTGTTTGAATCCTTACTCGTTTTTCTTATCCAAATTATATTTGTTGTACATCACAAAAGAACAAGGAGAAGTTGAAATGAGGATTATTAGAAAATGCAACCATTGCAAAAGGTGGTTTGCTATGAAAATGCAGGAGAAAACGCTTGTCCAAAAGGATGAAATTAAGATTTTGGAAAGGCTGTATAAGCACAATCCAAAGGGTGGATTGGAAACGGCACTTAATCGTTTTGTGCCTGGTGAAAGATTGTACTATAATATTCGTCATATTTGTAAATATTGCGGAGCAGAAGAGAATGAATATACATATGAAGATGTCAAGAAATAAAGGGAAATTGTTTTCTATATTACATGACGATCGCTAAGAAAGTTTTGTATCCAAACTTTATTTCCTTTATATTCTATTGTATATCAATCACAATAAAGTTAGTCCGATGGCAAGTGAAGTTATCTAAAGATAATTGAGGATATGTTGGCAGTCAACAAGCTAATAAATAATGATGAGAAAAAGGAGAAACCATGGAACGCAAAAGTGGTGTTTTGATGCATATTTCATCGTTATATGGCGATTATTCAGTGGGGAGTTTCGGTGATGAGGCAAAGCATTTTGTGGATTTTCTTGCAGACTGCGGGTTTTCATACTGGCAGGTTCTGCCCCTTTGTATGACGGATGAATATAATTCGCCCTACAAATCATTTTCTACATTTGGAGGGAATCCATATTTTATTGATTTAAATAAGCTTCATAAAAAAGGATTAATCACAAAAACGGAGCTTGAAGAAAATCGTCAGATGACCCCTTATGCATGTGAGTTTGATAGACTTTTTAAGATGCGAATAAGTCTTCTTATCAAAGCATCTTTACGAGTTAAAAACAGAGCTGAAATTGAAAGGTATATTGAGAAAAAAACGCATCTTGCAAGGGTTTGTGAGTTTATGGCTCTTAAAGATGCTAATAACTATGCGCCTTGGTTTCAATGGGAAACGGATGCGTTTGATGATAAGATTTTGTTTGCATGGAAATTTATACAGTACGAGTTTTTTCATCAATGGGAAGAGATTAAGAGGTATGCGAACAGCAAAAATATAAAAATTATAGGCGATATTCCGATTTATGTTTCACATGAAAGCTGTGATGTGTGGTGTAACCAAGAACAGTATTATCTGGATAAGGACGGACACCCCTCTTATGTTGCTGGTGTTCCGCCTGATTACTTTTGTGAGAACGGTCAGCTTTGGGGCAATCCCATTTATAATTGGGATGAAATGAAAAAGGATGGCTATCAATGGTGGAGAGAGCGTATTTCACATATGGCGAATATGTTTGATGCTCTGCGGATTGACCATTTCAGGGGAATTGAATCATACTGGGCAGTGCCCGCAACGGCTGAAACCGCAAAGTATGGTGAATGGAGAAAAGGTCCGGGGATGGAGCTGATTGATGTAATAAAAGAGGCGGCGGGTGATGCTCTGATAATTGCCGAGGACTTGGGTGATATCACGCCTGAAGTTTGTGAACTTGTAAAGAAAAGCGGATTTCCGGGGATGCGCGTGTTTCAGTTTGGATTTTTATCTGAATATGATAATATTCACAGGCCACATAACTATCCGGAGAATTGCGTAGCATATACGGGAACACATGACAACAATACACTTTTTGGATATTTGTGCGAACTTGACGAGAATGCACGCAATAATGTACTCCGATATTGCTGTCATACGCGGGATTCGGGAAATGGTTGTGAGAGTATAATCAGAACAATGTTGGCAAGCCACGCAGGACTTGTTATAATGCCTATTCAGGATTTACTGGGCTATGGTTCTGATACAAGGATGAACACCCCTGGCAGTAGGGGAACAAACTGGCAGTACCGCATCACCCGTGACCAGCTTGAAAGTATTGACAAAAACAGATTCAGAGAATTAAACAGGCTATATTCAAGATAGAACGGTGACAGCATATGTTTTTAACCACGATACAGCACTTAGATAGCAATAACAAAAAGCACGCCTTCGGCGTGCTTTTTAATTTCACATATTCAAATTTACCAGAGTTGTGCATATAGCATTTCAATATCCTTTAAAGAAGGAACCTTGGGATTTGTCCTTGTGCATGTGTCGGCAATAGCAGCTTCTGCCATTGTAGGAATCTGTGCAAAATACTCAGATTCAGTACATACGCCTGTTTCGGAAACAGAGAGGGGCATATCCATCTCTTTCATCATGAACTGGCACCAGTTGGAAAGGGCCCTTACAGTGGTTACGATGTTAAAGTTCTGCAACCCAAGTGTTCTGGCAACTGTAGCGTATTTTCGAACATGTTTGGGATAATCGGTCTTGAGCCGCGAATATTTGTCGATTTCGCTATTATATTCAATAATGTGCGGAAGAAGCATCGCATTTGCCCTGCCGTGGGGAATATGAAATGCCGCTCCGAGCTGGTGTGCCATACTGTGATTGATTCCCAAAGAAGCGGTGTTGAATGCAAGGCCTGCCAAGCAAGAGGCAACATGCATTTTCTGGCGTGCGTGCGTGTCGTTGTTGTCAAGGTAAGAACGAAGCAAATACGAGCCTGTAATTTCTATCGCCTTTTCTGCAAGGGCGGCAGAAAAATCGTTACTATCCGTGCTGACATATGATTCAAGCGCGTGTGTAAATACATCCATACCTGTGTCTGCTGTTATTGAGGGCGGAACACTTTTCACGAGCTCTGCATCAAGAATTGCCTCATCGGGAAGCAATGAATCGTTTGCAAGAGGAATTTTTGTATGGTTTTTTGTGTCGCTGATAACGGAGAAGGATGTAACTTCGCTACCAGTACCGCTTGTTGTAGGAATCGCAACAAGGGCAGGACGCAGATACGAGGAGTCTGCTTGAACTGCAACCTCGCGAATTGCCTTTGCAGAATCAATTGCAGAACCTCCGCCAATGGCAATCAAAACATCTGACTGGAAAGAAAGAACGGCGGAAACACCCGCAGAGATTTTCTCTATGGGCGGGTCAGGAATTACATCATCAAAAATTTGCCATTCGATCTTTGCCTGCTGCAGACGCGAGGTGATAAGATGTATCATGCCGCTTTTTACAACATAAGGGTCAGAAATGATAAGCGCTTTTTTATAAGGAAGATCAGAGATACGGTCGAGAGACTTCTCTCCAAAATATATTTGCGTTTTGATATCAAAATGATTCACTCTTAAGCCGCTTCCTTTCAGTTTGAGTATAAAATGAGTATATCACAAACAAACGCCCTTTGCAAGCATTGTTTTACAATAATCTATTGTGTTTTACGCTTATATCGGTTACAGGACAATAAAATATAGTTAACACAGAAAAAATGTTTTCATTTAAGACATGAAAAAAGGATGTAAATTCATTTACATCCTTTTTTGTATACAATTTTAATGAACAATTATTCCTGGTCAGAACCTTTTGAAACGATAAGGTTCACAATAATACCAAGAATCAGTGCACATGCGATAGAGGTGATTGTAATCTGTCCGAAGTTTAATGTAAGCCCACCGATACCTGCAATAAGAATTGTGGAAACAACAAACAAGTTTTTATTGAGGTTTAGGTTAACACCCTGTACCATCTTAAGACCGGATACAGCGATAAAGCCGTAAAGTGCCATACATACGCCACCCATTACACAAGAGGGAATAGAGTTAACAAATGCAATAAAGGGTGAAATAAATGCAATAATGATTGCCAAAATTGCTGCAGTAATGATTGTGTAAATTGAAGCATTCTTTGTGATCGCAACGCAACCTACTGATTCGCCGTATGTTGTGTTGGGGCAACCACCAAAAATAGCACCGAGGAAGGAACCAATGCCGTCACCAAGAAGTGTTCTGTGGAGACCGGGTTCTTCTAAAAGGTCTGTTTCAATGATGGAAGATATATTTTTGTGGTCTGCAATATGCTCTGCAAATACAACGAATGCAACAGGAATGTAAGCCACTGCTATTGTGCTGATATATGCACCGCTTAATTCACCAAATCCACCAGCTGCTGTAAGGAATGTGAAGTCAGGAATGGAGAAGAATGTGTTAATTGTAACACCGTCAGCAAAAAGTGCTTTAAGAGGCTCTAAGTTAAGAACTCTGATTGCATCAACGCCGGTTGCATTACCGATTAATGTAAATACAAGAGATGTTGCATATCCACCCAGGATACCAAAAATGAAGGGAATAAGTTTACCGGTTTTTTTGCCGTAAACGGAGCAGATAATTGTAATAATAAGTGTAACAAGACCGCAAAGCACGGTGATTAAAGGTGAAGCCTGAACATCGGGAATGCTGCCTTTTGTAAGATCTCCGATTGCGTTGCCTGCAAGAGAAAGACCTATGATTGCAACGGTAGGTCCAATAACTGCTGCGGGCATTAATTTGTTAATCCAGCTAACGCCTGCAAATTTAACGATAATTGCGATTACCACATAAACAAGACCTGCAAAAAGTGCACCAATGATGAGGCCTAAGTAACCAAGACTCATTGACACGCCGCCTGCAAATGCTGCAAACATTGAACCGATAAATGCGAATGAAGAGCCAAGGAAAACAGGGCTTTTTGCTTTTGTGCAAAGTACATAGAACAAAGTACCTACGCCTGCGCCAACAAGAGCAGCAGCAGGGCTCATGCCGTTGCCGATGATAACCGGAACAACGAGCGTTGCTGTCATAATTGCAAGCAATTGCTGGATAGCAAAAACGATCAGCTGACCAAATTTTGGTTTGTCTTTTACGCCATAGATAAGTTTCATTAGTGGTTCCCCTCTCGTGTTTTTATTTTTGATAAAATATATGAAATTTTACCTAATAAAATTGTACTATTATTGACACATTTTGTCAATACCACATAAAAAGAAATTAAAAAATAAATGGTAATTTGTTGAAAAATAAAATGAGAGGTGCTATAATGAAAGGTGTCATAAAATTTAATTCTTTGAGTTAGAATTTTTGATGATTCTACAATCAAGGTATTATTTTCATATACTTATGATATAATGATAATACAATGTAAAGGGGAGATAGTTATGACAATTTGTGTATATGGAGCAGCGAGCGATCATATTGATTCGCATTATATGAAGATGGTGGAAACCCTTGGAGAAAAGATGGCAAAGAGAGGACATGCGCTTGTGTATGGTGCCGGTGCCAGTGGTTTAATGGGTGCTGTGGCGCGGGGTGTTCATCGCGAAAATGGTACCATTATCGGTGTTGCGCCAACCTTTTTTAATGTGGATGGTGTGCTTTTTGAGCACTGCACAGAATTAATCAGCACAGAGACCATGCGCGAGAGAAAACAAATTATGGAAGACAGAGCAGACGCATTTATTATGGTGCCCGGTGGCGTGGGAACATTTGATGAGTTTTTTGAAATCTTAACGCTGAAACAACTAAACCGTCATAATAAAGCAATGACAATTTTTAACATTAACCATTATTATGATGCTTTAAGCAACATGATGGAGCAGGGTGTTTCAGAGGGATTCATATCTGCACCCACAATGGATTTGTATCAGGTAATGGACGATGCAGATGCGATTTTGGATTATATTGAAGCATATCAGGCAAGAGAACTGAATGTGGAAGAATTAAGAAACATATGATGGGGAATTGATTATGAACGAATGCATCAAAGCGTTAAAGACAAGAAGAAGTATCAAAAGCTATCAAAACACCCCTGTCCCCAGGGAATTACTGGATGAGGTTTTAGCAGCGGGTGTTAATGCGCCTACGGGACGAAACTTGCAATCTCCGGTGATGGTGGTTGTTACAGATGCGACACTTGTACGGGAACTGGGACAATTAAATGCGCAGATTTTGGGCGTAACCCATGATGCGTTTTACGGCGCGCCCGTTGTAGTGATTGTATTTGCAGATTCTGCAATTCCAACACATTTAGAAGATGGCAGTCTTGTTATGGGAAATCTTTTAAATGCAGCATACGCTTTGGGACTTGGTAGCTGCTGGATTCATCGCGCACGGGAGATGTTTTTAACCCCGCGAGGAAAGGAACTGATGCAAAAATGGGGACTGCCTGAGCGATATGTAGGCATTGGGAATTGCATCTTGGGATATGCATCCCAGGAAGCGCCTATCAAAACCCATAAAGAAAACTATATTATATATGACTCATAATAATCCGCCAATAGCGGATTATTTTTTTGTCATAATTTTTATGTGATACTCATATCATGCAGCATACTTTTTCAGGAGGATATGTTGTATGGAGTTTGTAATCATTCATCAATTTCAACATGAGACAGAGGAAGAACGAAAACAGGCATTTCAGGTTTTGATGGAACAGTTGCTGAAAAAAGGCTTAGAGGAAAGCGAGGACGAGGGATGAGGGCAGCAATCTATTGCCGTTTGTCAGATGAGGACAGAAACAAAATAAGCAAGGAAGAGGAAAGCGAGAGCATTCAAAATCAAAAATCCCTTTTATTAGAATATTGTCTTAAGCAAAACTGGGAGGTCGTGGGGATTTATTGTGATGAGGATATGTCCGGCGCAGATAGGGACAGACCGCAATTTCAAAAAATGCTCTCTGCCTGTCAAAACGGGTTGATAGATGTTGTCTTGTGCAAAACATTGTCGCGCTTTAGTCGTGATATTGAGGTTGTTGAGCATTACATCCATAACCGTTTTTTCGAATGGGGCGTACGGTTTGTTGGTGTTTTAGACCATACAGACACCCAGGATACTGCCAACAAAAAATCGCGACAAATTCATGGACTGGTTAATGAATGGTATTTGGAGGATTTGTCAGAAAATATTAAAAAAACATTGAGACATAAAAAAGAAAAAGGAATTTTTACGGGAGCCTTTGCGCCATACGGTTATCGGCTGGACAAAGAGAAACGCGGAAAGCTTTTTGTTGACGAAATAGCAGCACCGATTGTTCGGGATATTTATAGACGCTATCTTGCGGGACAAGGGTATATTAAAATTGCGCAGGAACTGAACAGAAACGGGATTCCCTGCCCGTCAGAGTATAAGAGGTTGCAGGGGAGCCGATTTTATACCCATAAAGATATGCCCACATCCAGCATTTGGAGTGCATCTACAATACGGCAAATCTTGACAAATCCTGTGTATATTGGCAATCTGGTGCAGGGAAAAACGGAAACCATCAGTTATAAAAATCAAAAAAGAAGGCATGTAAATCCAAAGGATTACATTGTAGTCAATCATACACATGATGCAATTGTGGAAAAGACAATCTGGGAAAAGGTCCAATACATAATTGGCTCGCACAGACGGCCAGAAAAGCAAAGCGGAAGCAGCCATGTTTTTGCGGGAAAAATTTTTTGTGCAGTGTGCGGAAGTAGTATGTGGAAAATGAGTCATCGCATGAAAGAGGGGCGGTATGAATATTTAAAATGCAAAGCAACAAAATGCGGTGTGTCGATTTGCGAAAACACACCAAGCATTCGATTTGATGCAGTTTACGAAAGTGTTCGAGCCCAAATGAAGCATATGGTAGAGCAGTATTTTGAGAAAGAGCTTTTTTGTAAAAAAATACGAAATAATTGCCGCAAAATTGTACCGAATGATACCTTGCAACAGATAGAACAAAAAATATTGAAACAAAATCTTAACATAAAACAACTTTACAAAGATAAATTAGATGGTATAATAGATTATGAGATATACTGTGATCTGTATCAAGATATCAAGCGGGATATTTCTTTTCTGCAAGCGCAACGCTTAGCCTTACAAACGAAAACAGAAAAAACACATACATGTGATGCAGAAAAAAAGGTGGATGCACTTCTGCAAAATATTGCGCCCGATAACGCCACTGTTTCCGCGTTGGTGGATAAAATTCTCATCGGCAAGCCGGAAGATGACTCTCGCAGCATTACAATTTGCTGGAAATTTTAGCTTTTTGTCGTATTAATTGTATGCAGCACATGGTGCACCGGATGGTGGTGCAGTAGGCAGCAGCGGTGTGCAGGAAAAGGACTTAAACCTTTTGATTGCAAAGAATCTGCAGCAATTTTTAGAGCAGGGTGGCACCAATGTGATTGTAACCCGCTCGGATGATAATGGCATTTATGATTTGTCAGGTAACATCAAATCCAAGAAAAATTCGGATATGAAAAATCGCGAAAAAATGATGCGGGATGCAGATGCGGATGCGTTTGTCAGTATTCACATGAACAAATTTCCTGATGGGCGGTATAGCGGTCCGCAGGTATTCTTTTCAAGAAACGATAAAGACAGTGAACGACTGGCAAAGTGTGTACAGGAAAGCATGGTTGAAGCACTCACACCACCTTCTGTGAGGGAAATTAAAAAAGCAGACAGCAATATTTATCTGCTTGAACATGCTACGCTGCCTGCCATTTTAGTGGAATGTGGATTTTTGTCCAATGAGATAGAGCAAAAAAAACTTTTAGATACACAATATCAAAAGCAAATTGCGTGGTCAATTTACTGTGGTATTATCAAATACTTTAACGAAGAATGAGGAGATGATACAATTGAAAAAATGGAGAATTCGATATTTAGAGGTACTTCCCGTATTAATCATTGCGTTGTTGTTGGGTAAATTGATTTTCACAACCAACATCTCATTTGACGGGTTACTTACGACCATTTATTCTTGTATCGCATATTTTGTTTACGGCTTGGCAATTGCATATTTTTTAAATCCCTTGCTGGTTTTTATGGAACAAAAATTTGTAAAAAAGACGGACAGTAGCAAAACGAAAAATGTAAAACGAGGGTTGTTTATTGCAATTGTGTATTTGGTTGTGCTTGGGTTTATTACCATATTTTTGCTGAACATTGTCCCCACCATTGTCAACGGACTAAACGACTTTGTAAATGAACTGCCAACCTATTTCAGTAATTTTCATACATGGGCGACAGACACCATTCGCCGTTTCAGTCCTGAACTTGCCAACAATCTAGGTGGATATTTGTCTGATTTTTCTGCGAATATCTATGGCTGGGTTGAAAAAGAAATGGATATGATGCATGTAGGCAAAACGGTTACAAGCGCTGTCAGCGGTTCTGCAAAGACACTCGTTCGTATATTTTTTGGCATTGTTATTTCCGTTTACTTTTTGTTTGGAAAGGAAACGCTTACCAAACAACTCAAACGCTTTATATATGCAGCTTTCAGCACGGAAAAAGCAGATACGCTTCTGCGTTACGGAACGGCAATCAACCGGATATTCTTCGATTTTATTATCAGTAAAATTCTGCAGGCGTTTGTTATTTTTATCTTAGGTCTGATTATCTTGGTTCCCTTTGATATTCCTTTGGCGGCGCTTATCAGCTTGCTTTTGGCAATTACCAATATGATTCCTTATATCGGACCATGGCTTGGCGGTGTTCCAAGCGTTTTGATGGCGGTTTTGTTCAATCCTGTCAAAGGTTTAATTGTGCTTTTGTTTATCATTGGCATGCAGCTGGTGGATAATCTGTTTATCGGGCCGAAAATCATGTCAGACCGTGTTGGTATCAGTCCACTTTTGGTGATTGCAGGTGTTGCAATCGGTGGTACCTTTGGTGGCGTGATTGGTATGTTCATCGGCGTACCTTTGGTTGCGGTTGTAAAGCTTGTTTTTTATGATGAGTTTATTGAAAAACGGTTGAGCAAAAAAAATGTTGATCTATAAAGTGCTTAAAAGAGAGAAAAAATATGAAGTATCATCGTATTAGACAAGGTCTGTTTTTGTCCCGTCCCAATCGTTTTATTGCCCTGGTTGAAATAGACGGAAAAACAGAAACGGTTCATGTAAAGAACACGGGTAGATGCAAAGAACTTTTAACGGAGCGTGCATTGGTTTTTTTAGAGGAAAGCGAAAACCCCAACCGTAAAACAAAATTTGATTTGGTTGCAGTACGAAAGGGCGATTTGCTGATTAACATGGATGCTCAAGCCCCGAACCTGATATTTGCAGAATGGGCAAAAACAAATATCCCTGGTTTAAAACAGATAAAAGCAGAAGTAACCCGCGGTGATTCAAGATTTGATTTTTATATCGAAAAAGAAGATAACTGCATGTTTGTTGAGGTTAAAGGTGTTACTTTGGAGCAAGACGGCATTGTAATGTTTCCGGATGCACCCACGCAGCGTGGTATCAAGCATTTGAAAGGCCTGAGAAAAGCTGTGCAGGACGGTTATGCTGCTATGGTTGTATTTGTTGTCCAAATGGATGGTGCAACGCTTTTTTGTCCCAACAGTCGGACCCATTCTGCTTTTGCAGAAGAATTGAAAAAAGCAAAGGACGACGGTGTAACGATTTTAGCACTTGGTTGCAGAGTTTTTCCGGATGAAGTGGTTGCATATCAACAAATCCCTACCAAAATTTAAAAAGAAATTGATTTTTTGAGAAAATTTTGAAAAAAGTGTTGCAAATGTGAAATAAATGTGCTATAATCATAGCGTTGTATTTCAAAATGGAGTTATTGTGATGTCCGTTTTGAAGATGAAATGGTTTATTTACTTGGTTGAAAGAGGTGAAATACATGAAAGAAGGAATCCATCCGGAATATAAACAGACCACAATTAAGTGTGCTTGCGGTGAAGTAATTGAAACAGGTTCAACAAAGGAAGATATCACAGTCGAAATTTGTTCAAAGTGCCATCCGTTCTTCACAGGAAAGCAGAAGCTTGTTGATACAGGTGGTCGTGTTGAGAAGTTCAGAAAGAAATTTGGTATGAAATCCGAATAATTTGCAGAAATTCAGCTTGTTTGGAGGTGTGTAGGTTATGGTATGGCTTACAATAGTTCGTATAATACATTTGATATTGTCGTTAATTTTGGTTGCGGTTGTATTACTGCAATCCGGCAAAGCACAGGGCTTGTCCGGTGCGATTGCAGGCGGTTCTGAAACATTCTTTGGCAAGAACAAAGGCAGAACAATAGACGCAATATTGGAGAAATGGACATCGGTTGTTGCTATTGCATTTTTAGTAACCTCCATTGTGCTGTTTTTCTTGTCTTAATACCGATGTAAAAAATTGTTATACGCATGAAAAAGCCATTCCTTTAGGGATGGCTTTTCTTTTTTAACATAAAAGATACGAAAATACAAACCATAAGCAAGGGAGGTGTGTTTGTTGCTTCATAAAGAAATAATACGAAAATTTATAAACGAAGATATGCAAATTCCCATGACTGCAGAGGGAATTTTTGCAATGCTGCGTGTTCCAAAAGAGGAAGAAAGCAGTGCTTTTGCATTGCTTACAGAATTAGAACAGGCAGGAGAAATTGTAAAGACAAAGAAAAATCGTTATGCATCGCTTGCGCTTATGGGTGTGACAGTTGGCACATTTGTGGGACATGAGCGCGGTTTTGGTTTTTTGGTATCCGAGCATGAAGAGGATGTATTTATTCCAGCGGAGTATGTTTCAGGCGCGCTTCACGGTGATGTGGTTATGGCAAAAATTACGGCATCCCCAGATGGCACAAAAAAGCGCGAAGGAGAAATTATCAGAATTGTCACCCCATGCGAACACAAAATCGTTGGACGATACAGTAAAGAAAAGTACGGCGGAACGATTACACCTGTTAACCGACGATATGGAAGGGACTTTTTTGTAAAGGCAGTTGATGCAAATGGGGCAAAGCATAATGATATGGTTATTGCAAGGCTTACAAGGCGTAGCACAGGCCAGGGGTTACCTGAGGCAGAAATTACAGATGTTATCGGAAATTTCTCTGCTCCTGGTGTTGATATTTTGTCTGTTTTGGAAAGCCGTAATATTCCCCATGTTTTTGAAAGAGCAGTATTGGAACATGCAGACTTTTTAGCGCGTCAGGATATTTCTGCTCAGTTTGCAGAAAGGGCCGATTATAGACGCGAACAAATCATCACAATTGACGGCGATGATGCAAAGGATCTGGATGATGCTGTTCATGTAAAGATGCTCCCTAACGGAAATTTTCAGCTTGGTGTTCATATTGCAGATGTGGGACATTATGTGACAGAAAACAGTGTAATCGATCAAGAGGCATATCGACGGGGTACCAGTATTTATCTTGCAGACCGGGTTGTGCCTATGCTCCCTGAGGCGCTCTCTAACGGCGTTTGCAGTTTAAACGAAGGCGAGGAACGATTGACACTTTCGGTTATCATGGAAATTGACCAAAGCGGAGCAGTGGTTGACCACGAGATTACAGAGAGTATTATTTGCTCGCAAAAACGGATGACATACTCCGATGTCACGGCGATTCTTTCAGAAAACGCAGAGAAACAGGATTGCTTTAAAAACCTTGTTCCGATGCTGAAAGCTATGGAAAAACTACATCTTTTGCTACAAAAAAGGCGCATGCTGCGGGGCAGCATTGATTTTAATTTTGATGAGGCAAGAATTGTTTTAGACGAAAGCGGAAAACCCATTGACATCGTAAAGCGGGAACGGAGCGTTTCTAATCAAATCATCGAGTCATTTATGCTGGTTTGCAACGAAACAGTGGCAGAACATATGTTTTGGCTGAATATACCCTTAATTTATCGTGTGCATGAAGAACCGGAGCCGGACGCTATTTGCGAATTTGTAAAATTCATTGCGCCTATGGGATACCAAATCAAACATTCAAGCGGCAAGGTGCACCCCAGAGAGCTTGCAGAATTAATTCGCAGAATTTCCGGTAAAAAAGAAGAAATCATTATTAGTCAGGTTGCGCTTCGTTCGCTTATGAAAGCTCGTTACAGCCATGAAAATTTAGGACACTTTGGTTTGGCATCCAGCTATTATTGCCACTTTACATCGCCGATCAGACGGTATCCGGACCTTGCCATTCACCGCATTATTAAGGATTGTATTCGTGGGCGTTTGAACACAAAACGGCTGGAGGCGTATGTAGAACAAACGGCAAAACATGCAAGCGAGCGTGAATTAGAGGCGGTGGAGACCGAACGCTTTGTGGAGGATATGAAAAAAGCGGAATTTATGCAGTCGCGTGTTGGTGCTAAAGAATGGGCGATTGTTACAAGTGTCACACAATTTGGCATGTTTGCGACACTGGAGAATACCATTGAGGGTTTGATTCGTCTGGCGGACATGCAGGATGATTACTATCTGTACGATGAACAAACAAAGTCTATTTGTGGAGAACACAACAAACGCTATCAGATAGGAGACAAAATCCGTATCTGTGTGGCAAGTGCAGATGCCTCTACTGGCAAAATTGACTTTGTTCTTGATGACGGAAATGATATAAAGGCGCATAAAAAGCAGAGTTTTATCAAGAAAAAAGAAACCATGGATGCACGCAGAAAACATACCCGTGTACAAACTGTAAAATACTTAAAGAAAAAGCGTAAAAGGCGATAGTATGAACGGTTTTTAAATGTTTTTGGGCAAATCAAAAATAAAACTTGCATATACAGATTATTTGATGTATAATGTAATTGTAAACAATTGCGTGAAATTATGTAATTGAAAGGCAGGCGTGTATGATGGATTTAAATGCAACACAAAAGTTTCAGTTTGGTGCAAGCAAGGATGAATATATTAAGCATATTGTGACAGAGGTTTATGCGGCGCTTTTGGAAAAGGGCTACAACCCCATTAGTCAGATGGTTGGATATATTCTTTCCGGAGACCCTACTTACATTACCGGCCATAAAAATGCCCGTGCTTTGATTATGAAAGTGGAGCGGGATGAAATTTTAGAAGCGCTTGTAAAGTATTATGTAGATAAAAATGCATAAATGAAAGTGGCTGTGCCAACGGGCACAGCCATTTTACATAGGAGTAGACATGAAAGAGAAAATTAAGCAATTTGCAAAAACACTTCAGATTGAATATCTGGGCATTGCTTCAGCAGAACCCATGGAGGAGCTTGCAAAAACCCTAACGAAGCGCCGTATGCAATATGGAAAAACGGGATTTGAAGAAGAGGATATATCAAAACGCACCATCCCATCCCGGACGCTTCCAAATGCAACAAGCATCATTGTATGTCTGTTTCCCTATTTTCATGGGAAAAATTTGCAAGGCAATCTTTCCGCATATGCGCAGATACCGGACTATCATGTTGTGGTTATGGAACGACTCCAAAAAATTTGTGCCTTTATTTTAAAAGAAAAACCAGATGCAAACCTGATGCCTTTTGTCGATTCAGGGCCGTTGGCAGACAAGTACTTAGCCTATCAGGCAGGTCTTGGTTTTTTTGGAAAAAATACATTGCTAATTAACGAAAAATATGGTTCTTATGTGTTTGTGGGGTATATTATTACGGATTTAGAACTTTCCCCTGATGTTCCTTTAGAGAGTGCCTGCGGTCAATGCGATGCCTGTATCCGCAATTGCCCGGGAGGCGCACTGCACGAAGGGGAGGGGCTTTGTCCCCAGGCGTGTGTATCTTATATTACACAGTTAAAAACCATATCCGCGCAGCAAGAAACAATTTTGGAAAAGCAAGCCTCTGTCTATGGCTGTGATATTTGCCAGGAGGTATGCCCGCACAATGCAAATATACCGATGACGCCTATCACGGAATTTCAGGTTTCTTTACTGCAGAAACTGGAAAAAGAAACGCTTTCTGCTATGAGCAACCGTGAATTTCGACTCAAATATCAAAAATATCCGTTTTCATGGCGAGGAAAAGGGGCAATTTTGAAGAATTTTAGGAAAAAATCTTGACAAGATAGCCTTATTTGAGATATGATATGTAAATATGATGTATAGGAAAGAATATGGAGGTTTTGACATGAAAAATACTGATAAAACAATGGAAAAAATTGTTGCCCTTTGTAAAGGCAGAGGATTTGTTTATCCCGGCTCTGACATCTATGGCGGCCTTGCAAACGCATGGGATTATGGTCCGTTGGGTGTTGAGCTGAAAAATAATATTAAACGCGCATGGTGGAGAAAATTTATTCAGGAAAGTCCCTACAATGTTGGACTTGATGCAGCGATTTTGATGAATCCGAAAACCTGGGTAGCTTCCGGTCATGTTGGCGGTTTTTCTGACCCGCTAATGGATTGTAAGGAATGTAAGGCGCGTTATCGTGCAGACAAGCTGATTGAAGATTTTATGCATGACAAAGGCGAAACCATCGTAGTGGATGGTTGGTCTGATGAAAAGATGCTGGCGTTTGTAAACGATAACGGTATTGTTTGCCCCAAATGCGGCAAGAAAAACTTTACAGACATTCGTAAATTTAATTTAATGTTTAAAACCTTCCAGGGCGTTACAGAGGACAATTCCTCTGAACTGTTCCTCCGTCCGGAAACCGCACAGGGTATCTTTGTTAACTTTAAAAATGTGCAGCGTACCACGCGCAAAAAGGTTCCCTTTGGCATTGGTCAGGTAGGTAAGTCTTTCCGTAACGAAATCACACCCGGTAACTTTATTTTCAGAACCCGCGAATTTGAGCAGATGGAGCTGGAGTTCTTCTGCAAACCGGGAGAAGATTTAGAATGGTTCAAATATTGGAAAGATTTCTGCAAAAATTGGCTTATTTCTTTGAATATTAAGGAAGAAAACATCAAGATGCGTGACCATAGTCCGGAAGAACTTTCTCACTATAGCAACGCGACAACGGATATTGAGTTTATGTTCCCATTTGGTTGGGGTGAGCTTTGGGGCATTGCAGACAGAACTGATTTTGACTTAAAGCAGCATGCAATGCATTCCGGAGAAAATTTTGAATATACAGACCCCATTACCAACGAAAAATATATTCCCTATTGCATCGAGCCCTCTTTGGGTGCAGATCGCGTAACCTTGGCATTTTTAGTTGAGGCATATGATGAAGAAGAGGGAGAGAATGACACCAGAACAGTGCTTCGTTTGCATCCTGCACTGGCACCGATTAAGGTTGCAGTTCTTCCGCTTTCTAAAAAACTTGCTGAAGGTGCAACAGAGCTTTATCAGAAACTTTCCAAAAAATATATGTGCGAATATGATGACGCAGGCAGTATTGGTAAACGCTACAGAAGACAGGATGAAATCGGAACGCCTTTCTGCGTAACTTACGATTTTGATTCTGCAGAAAAAGGAACTGTTACAGTTCGTGACCGTGATTCCATGCAGCAGGTAACCATTGCAATTGATGAACTGGATGCATATTTGGCGGATAAATTTGATTTTTAAGTATATATTATTTATAAAAACAAACCATATATTATCAAAAAATATACTAATTATGCACAAAAATCATTTTGTTTATTGACAATGGGCAAAATATTTAGTATTCTAAATAGTAGAAAGCTGTAAAGAATTATCTTTTAAGGAGCTGGAATTTTTATGTTATCAAAAACAATTGTTGTTCGAAATCAGGTAGGTCTGCATGCAAGACCGGCTACATTTTTTATACAGAAGTCTAATGAGTTCAAGTCCAGCATCTGGGTTGAGAAAGACGAACGTCGTGTAAATGCAAAGAGTCTTTTGGGCGTGCTTTCTTTGGGCATTACCAAGGGAATGGAAATTACAATTATTACTGACGGCACAGATGAAAAGGAAGCGATTGAAGCACTTGAAGCATTGATAGAATCAAATTTCAGCGACTAAAAAAGAGCTTACAATCAAGGGATATGTGATGACATCGCATATCCCTTTTTTTAACCAAAGAAAAAGGAGGTGTCTGATATGGTTGATGAAAAAAAGCTCCAATCCTTACCGGAGGACCCCGGCGTGTATCTGATGCGGGATAAAA
>JAZPYM010000060.1:0-17239 GCA_045544215.1 Congzhengia sp. | reverse complement strand
TTCTTTATGCTGAATTTCACAGGCACCGAAGAGCCGTCGGATGTGACAATTACCACTATTTTTGCCCGTCCGTTAACTACCCAGGAAATGACCTTTGAGCCTCAGCTTGCGCATTTGGTTTCCGATTCCGATGGCAACGGGACAGTTCGCATTCAAACAAAGACGCTGTATCTTTCAGAAAGCGGGAAAACCGACACAGACATTGTCTCCACCAGCGAAATCGACAACGCTATGGCGTATGGAGAAGGGGATTTGATGCTGCTGGACGGCGGGAATTTTGAAAAGTATCGGTCAAAGGATTTTCTTGCGCCTTTAGAGGATTATGTGGATGTATCCCAATTGGAAACTGAAAATCTTATATACCGTGACGGAAAAGCGGTTGCAGTTCGTTTGCAGGACAGTAAGATTTTAAAGGATATGCAGTTTATCATTGACGATGTATATGCAGGGATTATGTTTGTGCCGGAGGGACAGACGGAACAGACTGCTGCCCGGCGGGAAAGTGCCGCAAAAATGCTTTTAGAATTGTGTAAAAAAGAATAAATCAAAAAAGAGGCTGCCGAATCGCAGCCTCTTTTTTGATACTGTGTATTTTTATGCAGCCTCTTTGTCTATCTTTTTAATCTTCCAAAACCTGCTTGTGCAACGCATTGTTGCCCTGCCTCTGTCAGCATAAATTCTGCCATTTTTCGCGCAGGACTGTCTTTTGGTGTATCCTTTCTTATCACAATATAGGTGTTGTTGGAAAGGGGATAGGTGCCGTTTGCAATGGTTTCGTCATTGGGATGCACACCGTCGATTGCCAAAAGCTTTAGGTTATCATGCACATCATAGAACATATTCATATTGTGATAGTAATAATAAATACTGTAACCCAGCCCGTAGCCAACGGGATCATCCGTTTTTGCTGCCATAACATCTGTTAAAATGTCTGACATTGTTCTGGAGGTTTCTCTCTGCACATCCGGATGAATGTTGTTTCCGTTTAGAAAATGCTTTTCCATTTGCGCGTGGCTGCCACTGTCGTTGTTTCTGCAGTAGGGATAAAGTAAGCTATCCGGACCGCCCACCTCACTCCAGTTTTCGTACGCGTCATTTACATAGATATTTGTAATTTGCTCGCTTGTTAAGCCCTCTGCCGAATTTTCTTTGTTGGTAAAGAAAATCATGGCGTCATAGGCAATGGGAATCAACTCCAGCTCCACGCCTTTTTCTTCGGCCATTTTTAAAATGTCGCTGGCGGGATAAACCGAGGCAAAGATCATATCGATTTCGCCGTTTATCAGTCTTTGGTATGATGCATGACTTTTTGAGTGTTTACCGGGTTTTAAAGGATGTAAATCGCCACTGTGGAACAATTGACCATAAACCGCCTCGGTAAACGGATAGGTTGATGTAGAACCGTCAATCACCGGCATGCTCTTATCAAAACCGAATTGCTCTGCCAACCGTGACGGATACACCTGACAACGAAGCGCCAAATTGTATAAAAGACTTGCTACATCATATCTGGTTGCACTTTTTTGTGGGTTGATAATCCTTTTCGGGTTTTCCGGATCGGTATTGTCCACATCGGTTTCTGCGTAATTGCCAAGCTTTGCGTATGCATCGTTTGCCCAGTCTGATATGTTGTCTGTATCTATGCCATTCATATTATCATCGCCCGGATAACCAAGACCGGCAAGTGCTACTGCGCGGGCTGCCATAACGGTAAATTCCTCTCGTGTTACATTTCTTTGCGGTGAAAATGTTTTTTCAGAATCACCCTTTACCAATCCATAATGATAAGCAGAAAGCACCTCGCGATAATACCATTTGTCGCTGGTTACATCGTCGAAGATGCGGATGGTGCCCTGCATGGCAAGGGGATTAAGCCCTAAAAACCGCAACAGCATTGCCGAGGCTTCCGCTCTTGTAATATTGTCAAAAGGAAGTGCTTCCCCTCTTTCATTTCCCTTTACAACGCCTGTTCTTGATAGCTCTTCAAAAACATGGAATTCATAGTACCGGTCATTGTTGTCGGCAAAGGTGATATACTCCGTTTCAAAGGCTTCAATTTCTCTTCCTGCACAATCCCTTGGCACGGTTGCATACAGTCTGCCGTCGTAGGGCATAGAAAGGGTAATGGGCTCTTTTGTGTCCGCATATCTTGCCCGCACAACCCGTTTCCAGTTATATTCCGCGTCGTCTTTAAAAGGAATGTGAATGACTGAAAAAGTACTGTTTTCCTGGCTTGCTATTAATTTGTCAGATGCTGCAAAACAGCTGATACAGTTTGTGCAAACCAGCAAAAAAATCAAAAACATTGCAAAACCTTTTTTCATACCTTACGCCACCTTTCATTTGGTGTTTTTATTCATTTTCATCTTCTTGTATTTTTTCCCAGATTTCCTCGTCAGAGGAGAAACGCTCTGCCTTGCGGCAACGGTGTATGTCGGGATCAAAGCCACAAATTGTTATGTATTTGCAATAAGAGCAGGGCGTGGATTTCCCATTTTTAATGGGAGAGATCGCAACATTTCCGTCCATAATTTCCTGACCAATTTTAGAAAGTGTGCGCTTAATGTGCTGTTTTAGAGCGTTAAATTGCGCAGAACTTGCTGTTTTGGATTGTGTTTTTGAGATGGTGCCGTCTGTTTTTGCATACACAGGAATGACAAAAGACCATCCGCTAAATTCTCCATCCATGGCGCGAATAACCGAGGGATTATCACAGGAAAGACCGCTCATTTTAAACACCTTTAAGGCGTCTGCCTCCTGCGTTTTCGCATCTGGCATCTGTTCTGCCACCGGGTCATCCAGACGGAAATAGAACATGCCGCCAAAATCGGTGTTTTGATTATTTTTAGAAAGACCCTCTGTGGCTGCCACCATATAGACTGCCAGCTGCAGCGTGGTGCCGTTTACAATATCTGCAAGAGAATAGCCCTTAGAGCCGGACTTATAGTCAATGACCTTTAGGTACAGCACGCCATTGTGAGAAAAAGTGTCAATCCTGTCGATGCGGCCTCGCATTGTCACGGTCCCGCCATTGGGCAGGGGTACTGTCACGGGAGGAAGTTCCCCATTTTTATCAAAAGCAACCTCAAAGGCAGCAGGCTCGAACTTGCCCATTGCCACATGGCAGCAAATTGCCCAAACTGATTTTGCTACCAGGCTTTTCAGCCGTTTTTTTAGCGATTCCAAACGACCAGCGCTATACATATTCTTTATAAACATCCCGCGAAACATGTTGTCAATGATTTCGTCTGTAATGGCTTTTTGCTCTTCTTGTGTAATCGTTTTAAAGGATTTTTCTTGTTGTTTCATCTCGGCAGAAAAACGCTCGATGATCTCGTGGAGCAAACTGCCGATATCAGGTGCTTCCACCTTTAGTACTTTCCGCTCTTTTGCCTTTAATCCATATTCTACAAAAAAGGAAAAGGGGCAGGCGGAAAAACGCTCAAACCGGGATACGCTTCCGTACAGGTTATCGCCATAAAGACGGGAAACGGTGTCTTTTGAAAGGTTCCCGGGGATGTTTTTGTAGCTTAAAAATTGCTTTGCGCGGCATAAACGCGCGCCGTAGCGTTCGTCCTTTTGCAGCGCTTCATATAGTGCATTGGCAAGCTTGTTTTCTGAAAGCTCCCGCATGTGCGTCAATACATAGGTATAGGCAGATTGCCTGGAGGCAACTGTCAGCTGGGGCAGCGGTTCTTCTGACGACAAATCGCAAACGGGAGAAAGCTCGGGAAATATTCGCTTTAGCTTTGATACGAACATAGCAGGACGCAAGCCGCCGCCGTTATCGTCTGCGATGGGATAGGAAATATACAATTTCTCACGACTTAGGGTTACCGCGCTGTAGATAGAAAATTCTCCGTCTGCAATCCGCTTTTTTGTGTCAGGTGTCACAAATATATTCTGGCTTAGCAAAAATTCCCGTTCGCTGTCCGAGAGCAGTTGGTTGGTGGCAGGCATGGGCGGAAACAGTCCGTCGTTTGCACCTAAAACAAACAAGGCGCGCACATTTTTAATGACGGAACGATTCAAATCCCCAAACGCCACATGGTCGCAAACAGAGGGAATCACGCCAATGCTTTTTTGCGACAGCCCCGCCTCTAAAATGGAGCGAATTGCAATAATTCCCGCATTTTCGTTTCCTAACAGCTGCACCATGGTTTGCAGTGTTTCAATTAAAATATTATAAACTTCGGCAAAATCGTCTGCCAGACGAAGTTGGTTTTCTGCACGAAAGCCCAAAATGCGTTGGTCAATTTTTTCCCGCAGGTGCGTTTCCTCTAAAAACCAGACCAGAGAAGCAATGCGGTCAGCAATGGTTTTGGAAGACATCATCCGCTCTTTTAAGGATAGGATAGGCGCCAGAAGACGGTTTTTAACATCCAGCATTTCGCCGTTATCCCAAGGCTTGTCATCCTGATGCGAAAATACACTGTCCGCCTTTTGTAAAAAGCGGTTGTCGTTCAGCCAGTCGCCGTACTCTAAAGCAGTGGAGAGCGCGTAGTTTTCCAAACGAAAGGCTTCGTTATCCGTAATTTCGGCAAAGCCAGACTTCATATAGGTCACCACGCGTTTGGTGGTAAAGCCATTTAGCAGATCAAAGATAGAAAACAGATAAAGCACAATGGGATGGCTTAAAAAGTCCTGGCGTGTGTCTGCAAAAACCGGAATGTCGTACAGGGGAAATATGGTTTGTACCAGGTCGGAATAACCGTCATAATCTCCGGTGACGACCGCAATGTCGCGGTAAGATGCGCCTGTTTCTGCCACATAGCGCTTAAGGGTTGCTGCTGCAGCTACTACCTCTTCATATTTTCCTTTGGAAATGGAGAGTGTAATGTCGGCAGGGGGCGCTTCCCAGCAAGATTTTTTTCCTGCAAGCGTTTGTGATAGGTGCGATAATTCTTTTGATAAATATCGCGCTGAATTTGTTAATACAACCGGTGGAAATAGCTTTGCACCTGCATCTGTTGCCGTTTGCTCCAACGCCTTTTTGGTAGCAGCGACACTTTGAAAAACAGAGGTTGCGGCAATTGACTTTGGCATACATAGTGATATAGTCACAGATGCGCCTGCTGCTAAGCATGCGCCGATAAAGCCAAGCTCATTTTGGGTAAACCGATAAAATTCATCAATTAAAATTTCCGCATGTTTTATATAGTCACTGTCAAAGCATAAGGAGGCAGCCAATGTCAAATCATCGTCACTGTCTGCTGCGGTGTCAGATAACAGTTTGTTGTAGGACTCATAAATCAGCCCCAGGTCTGAAAGACGCGCAGCAAAGGAAGCATCTTTGGTTTTTGTTGCGGCAGCGGATAGCATTTCAGGTGTAATTTGCCCTTTTTTAAATTCAGAAATTGCATCGGAAAACAATTCAAGATATCCGTGGCTTTCTAAAGGCGCGTGGAAAAACTGCAGTTTTCCCTTGCAATGATTGATCGCTTTTAAGGTTAACATTGCTTTTCCTGCAAGATCTAAGGGATTGTGGACAATGCCGCTGTTTCCAATCAGTTTCTTTGCTAAACGGCCGAAAGAGGTTACAAGAAAATCGTCGTGAATGTAGCCCCGCTTTTTTAGAAATGCGGATTCTCCCTGATGGGAGTATTGCTCCGGAACAATCATAATCACGCGCTTTTTTTCCTGCTCGCAACGAAGAGCCTTTTGGATACAGTATTCACTTTTTCCGCTTCCGGCTTCGCCAAAAACAAACTGAAGTGGCATGATATGACCTCCTTAATAGCTAAAAGTAGTGCGAGTGATATAATAAAACATCTATCACACAAATTCAGAAAAAGCCGACGGCTATTGCCGCCATCGGCTTGATGTTATATGTGTGTTATTTGTCACTAAAATCTGTGGGTGCTTCATTTTTTACTCCAAAGGCGTACAAAATTGCATCTGCAATCCGCTGGGATGCCAATCCGTCACCGTATGGATTCACTGCCATAGACATTTTCTGATATGCTGCTTCATCAAACAGCAGTTCTCTTGCCATGGCGGTAATGGTTGCTTCCTCCACGCCTGCGATTTTTACGGTACCGGCAGTAACCGCCTCTGGTCGTTCGGTTTCATTTCGCAAAACAAGCACCGGCTTGCCCAAAGAGGGTGCCTCTTCCTGCAGACCACCGGAGTCCGTCATAACAAGGTAGCAACGGCTCATTAAGTTATGAAGCTCTGTTACCTCTAAAGGCTCGATAATATGAATGCGGCTGTGTCCGCCCAGTATTTCGTTTGCAGTTTTGCGTACCAAAGGATTCATATGAATGGGATAGACAACCTCGATGTCTTCTGCAAAATTTGCAACATTTAAAATTGCACGACAAATGTTTTCCAGAGGCTTTCCTAAATTTTCCCGTCTGTGCGCAGTTACCAGAATGACCCGTTTATTTTCATAATCCAGTGTTTTTAATGTTTCGTCTGCAAAGCAATAGTCCGGCTTTACGGTATGCTTTAAGGCGTCAATTACAGTGTTTCCTGTCACAAAGATTTTTGACGGATCTATATGCTCTTTTAACAAGTTGTTCTCGTTGTTTTTGGTGGGAGCAAAATAAAGGTCAGCTAAATAAGTTGTCAGGCAGCGATTCATTTCCTCCGGATAGGGAGAAAATTTGTCGTAAGTGCGAAGTCCTGCCTCCACATGACCAATCTTTGTCTGACAATAGAAGGATGCCAGGGCGCCTGCAAAGGTTGTGGTGGTGTCGCCATGAACCAAAACAATGTCTGGCTTTGCTGCGCGAATGGTTTCTTCGATTCCCTTCATTGCCCGGGCAGTAATTTCAGACAGAGATTGCCCCGGCTGCATAATATCCAGGTCATAGTCGGCATGGATGTCAAAAATATGCAGCACCTGGTCCAGCATTTGCCGATGCTGCGCAGTAACACACACAATGGATTCGATTTCCGCTCTTTGCTCCAGCACCTTTACCAGTGGCGCCATTTTAATTGCCTCCGGCCGTGTGCCGAATACGGTCATTACCTTTATTTTTTTCATACTTTCTCCTCCTTTTGTATCAAACTGCCAATATGGAAAAAGAAGATATGATACGGCATACCTTCTTTTTTTATCAAATCATTCTTTTTCATTTTCCTCGGTTTCATCGGTTTTTTCGGCATTGTTGTTGCGCCCGATCAGGAGAAAGACCGCAAACAGTACAATGGATAAAAACAGAATGGATGCTCTTGTAAAATTGGAAACAAACATTACAATGGCACTGATTGCCAAAATCGCACTAAGCCCGTACAGAATAATCACGGCGGAGCGTTGGGAAAAACCCATATCAATCAAACGATGGTGCAGATGCCCCCGGTCCGGCGTCATAATGCCTTGTCCTTTGACCAAGCGTCTTACAATGGCAAACAAGGTGTCAAAAATGGGCAGACCCAAAATCAAAAAGGGCAGAGCAAACGCCACATAGGTTTTAAAAGGTCCCTGAATAGAAATACACGCCAGCACAAAACCCAAGAAAGTTGCTCCGGTGTCGCCCATAAAGGTTTTTGCGGGGTTGAAATTAAAGGGCAAAAACCCAAAACAAGCACCAGCCAAAGCGGCTGCCAAAATTAGCATAGTGGCGTTGGCGTTGTGCTGCATAATTAAAATGGACAAAAGCGCAACAGCAGCAATGGAGGATACACCGGCTGCCAAGCCGTCCAGCCCGTCAATCAGGTTTACGGCGTTGGTAACGCCAACAATAAATAAAATACTGCCGCCGATAGAAAGCCAGTCGGGAATGCGAATTAAAAGGTTGTTAATGGGGTTTGCAACTGCAATCACGCGAACGCCCATCAGAACCGGGATGGCAGCAGCGGCAATCTGAATAAAAAATTTCAAAAGTGCCGGTTTTGGTTTTAAGTCATCCAAAAATCCCAAAGTGGAAATGATAATTGCACCGATTAAAACGCCCAAAAGAGGCTTGTTTAGCGCGCCATCCACCATAAAGCTGGAAAAACAGCAAACGCTGATTAAAAACCCGTAAACAATGGCAACACCACCGATGCGGGGAATAGGTTTTTTATGCATCCGTCGGTTATCCTTGGGAATATCAAGTGCACCGATTTTAAACGCCAGCTTAATGGAAAGCGGCGTTGTGGTATATGCCACAATCAGCGCTACAACAAAGGCAAAAACGATAAAAAGTCCGTTTTGTTCCATCATAGTAATCTCCGTTTCAATTCGGGCAAAAGCCTGCAAAATGTATGTAAATAAAAGCCCTAAGAATTCGATCTATTTTATTACAAATCTAACCTATTTTATTGACTAAAATTATATAACGAAAAGCCAATTTTGTCAATACATATCTATTGCAATTTTTCTGCGGCTGTGGTATGATAATTGCAAAGAAAAGGAAAACCAAAATTTTGTTTAGGGGCGGTTTTGTGAAGTCGGGAGAGCGGATAGAACTGAATATCGTAGGAACTGCATCGGACGGTCGCGGAATTGGGAAAATAGACAATTTTGTTGTCTTTGTTCATAATGCCGTTTGTGGCGATGTGGTTTTGGCAGAAATTTATACCGTGCACAAGTCCTATGCAACCGCAGGGGTGTTGCGCATTTTGTCTTCTTCGCCCTTTCGGCAGGAAGCTCCCTGCAAGGCGTCTGTTGCTTGTGGCGGATGTCCTTTTATGCATATTCAGTATGAAAAACAGCTGGAAATCAAAAAGCAAACGGTTGCGGACGCACTTGCTCGCATTGGGGGCTTTGATTTACAGACGGTGGCCCTACAGGACACCCTGGGGATGGCTTGCCCCTTTGGGTATCGCAACAAAATGGTTTTTCCGTTGGGTATGAAAAACGGCAAATGCGTGGGTGGATTTTATGCCCCCAAAAGCCATAACATAATTCCTTTGGAAACTTGCCATGTGGGGGAGGAAGCTTGTTCTGCTGTAATGCGGTGCGTTGTGCGATGGATGAATGAGAAAAACATCGCGCCATATGACGAAAAAACAAAGCAGGGAACGCTGCGGCGTGTATTTATAAGAACGGGCTATCACACCAAGGAGATGATGGTAGTATTATCCTCTTTTAAAGCAAACATACCTCATTTGGACACGCTTACAGAAGCGCTTTTAAAAATAGATTTGGGAGAATATCAATTAAAAAGTATTGTGTTAAATATTAACGAAAAAGGCAATAACCTGGTGCTTGGTGCAATAAATCGAACGCTTTGGGGAACAGATGTGATTTATGATACGCTGATGGGGCTGACGTTTTCCATTTCGCCACATAGCTTTTTCCAGGTTAATCCGGTGCAGACCCAGGTTCTGTATCAGACTGCCATTGATTTGGCACAGCTTAATGGCGAGCAGACGGTTTTGGATGTATATTGCGGCATTGGTACCATATCCCTTTTTGCAGCAAAGTATGCTAAAAAAGTGATTGGTGTGGAAATTGTGGAAAGCGCCATTGCAGACGCCAAGGAAAATGCGATACAAAATGGTGTGACAAATGCTACATTTTATTGTGGCGCGGCAGAACAACTTGTGCCAAAGCTGATTGCAGAGGGTAAGACGCCGGATGTGGTGATTTTAGACCCGCCTCGAAAAGGCAGTGACGAGAAAACCTTGGCAGCAATTTTAGCGGCAAAACCGCAGCGGATTGTGTATGTGTCCTGTAATCCTGCCACCCTTGCTCGTGATTTGAGGTTTTTAGCAGAGGGTGGATACAAGTTAAAGCAGGTTGTTCCTGTGGACATGTTTCCCCACACACATCATGTGGAGTGCTGTGTGCTGTTATGTCGGGAACCATAAGCGCGCATTTAACATTTTCATATTGACCTGCAGGGGTTGTAGCAGTTATGCTACAACCCTTTTTTTCTAAAACATGTATAGTTTTACTAAATTTGCAGAAAATAGCAGTAATTCCATTACGAAAGGGACGGTTTTATGAAAAAAATTTTATTGTCTGCAGGTGCCGTGTTTCTTGTTTTTGCATTGCAACTTGCTTTTTTAGGCATTAACAGACAAGAACAAGTCTATGCAGCGAGTACTTATCAAAATGATTTGCAGCTTTTGGCAAGGTGTGTCAACGGCGAGGCACGCGGGGAGCCCTACACAGGTCAGGTGGCAGTGGCAGCGGTGGTGTTAAATCGTGTAAAGCACCCGTCTTTTCCCAACACCATTGCCGGTGTGATTTATCAAAAAGGGGCATTTACTGCCACGGTGGATGGACAAATCAATGTGCCCATCAGCGAATCTTCCACGGTGTATAAGGCTTGTCGTGACGCCATGAACGGATGGGATCCAACCGGCGGCGCCGTCTATTATTATAATCCGGCAAAGACGACAAATCAATGGATATATTCCCGTGAGGTTGTTAAGGTTATTGGCAATCATCGATTCGCAAAATAGGAGGAATTTGTATGACAAAACAAGAAAGTCGCTTTCCCAAAAGCGCATATATTGTGATAACAATCGCATTGATTGCCGTTGGCATTGCAGCAGTAGGCGGCGTATATTACTACAGGCAGGCAGAGGGTTACAAGGGGGAGCTGCATAATACCTATATGCGCGCGTTTCACGATATGGCAGATTATTTAAACGATATTGACATTGGCTTAAAAAAGACCATGCTTACCCAGGATGTTACGCAGCTTTCGGTACTCTCTGCACAGTTATATCAACAGGCAGAGGCGGCAAAAAGCTGCCTTGCGCAAATGCCGGTGGAGGATGCAAGCTTTGACAACACCTCAAAATTTTTGTCCCAGGCGGGCGATTATGCTGCTTATCTTTCTCGCAAAATCATACAAAACGAAGCAGTCACAGAGGAAGAATATCAAAACCTCAGCCATTTGTCCGATTACGCGGAGGCGGTTTACGCGGAATTTTCCAAAATGGAGGATGCCGTTTATAAAAATACAATGTCGGTGGAATCGTTGAAAAGTGCAAATCCGTTTGTTGCCTATGCGGATAGTGACAACTTTAAAGATGGCATGCAGCGGATTGAATCCATGCCCCAGAAATATCCATCATTAATCTATGACGGCCCGTTTTCTGAGCATTTAGAAGATGCAGAGCCTCAATTTTTAAAGGATAAGCAAATGGTATCTAAGCGCACGGCAGAAAGTGTGGTAAAACTGTTTTTAGGAGAAGAGCGCGCAAAAAGGACAAGCTATGCAGGGGAAGGCAGTGGCGCCTTAGCAACATATCTGTTTTCTGATAGCGGCGAAAACGGCAGCATTTCCATGGAGGTTACCAAGCAGGGTGGTATGGTGCTTTGGATGCTGGATGCAAGAGAAGTAACCAGAACCCATATCAGCATCGAGCAAGCCATGACGGCAGGGGCAGTTTTCTTGTCCCGCCGGGGATATCCGTCTATGAAAAGCAGCTATTATGAAGTGGCAGATAACATTGCCACCATCAACTATGCCTATCAGCAGGACGGCGTGATTATGTATCCCGATTTAATCAAGGTAAAAATCGCGTTGGATAACTGTGAGGTGGTGGGCTTTGAATCGCAGGGATATCTGATGTGCCACAAAGAGCGGGAAATCCCCACTGATGTTATCGGCGAGGAAACGGCACGAAAAAAAGCGGGAGAGCACCTTTCGGTAGAAAAGGTGCAGATGGCATTTATTCCGCTGGAGAGCAAGCGGGAGGTTTGCTGCTATGAGCTTTCCGGCACACTGGGGAATCGCAATTTCTTAATTTATGTCAACGCCAAAACCGGTGGGGTTGAAAAAATTCTGCTGCTGATAGAATCGGAAAACGGTATTTTAACCATTTAAAAAATTTACAAAAATTTCTTGCTATAATCCTTGTCGGGCGACACATAATAGGATTGTAACGAGGCGAAGATGTGATGCATTTTGCGGGAGATGTATTGTCGCTTGCAACATATCTTAGTGTTTCGTTGCTGATATAAATTGCGACATTGCGCCCGAGAATGCGGCATCCATTCTGTTTTGAAGATTTTTAGGACACAGAGGGACAGTCAATTTCTAACATTGTTATCGTAGTAAGAAATATTGGATACGGAAAAACACAAAAAAGGACGCGTCGCAAGTGAAGGAGCTACCCAAATGCAAAGGTTTTGTCTGCTTTGGGAGCTCCTTTTGTTTTTGAAAATATCTTTGACGCATGCTTGATTTTATTGCGCTTGTTGTGATATAATAATAAAACAATTAAAATGGAGGGGTTTACCCATGGAACGATACGATGGCCATTTGCATACCACCTATTCCATTGACGGAACATCAACGGTGGAGGAAATGTGCCGGGTTGCAATCAAACGGGGACTTTCAGGCATTGCCGTAACCGACCACAACATCCCTGTTGCAGACCGATTTTCACACTATGACAATATTCGAAAGTCTGCCTGTGCAGCACGGGAAATGGACGAACGCTTAGCAGGGCGTCTCCGCGTATTTGCAGGCGTGGAGCTGGCGGACCATCTCATAATGGATTATGATGCAGAGCCTTTTTATCACATGGATTTGGATTGCATTTTAGGCTCCATTCATTCTACGCCTCTTTTTGAAAAATATTTTCCTGATTGTCCCTATGGAAGTGACTTAAAAAACACGGTGGACATAGCGGATATTGATTTTTTAAAACGGTTTTTGGAGATTTATTATCTGGAACTTTTAAAGGTAGCAGAAAAAGCGGATGTGGATGTGATGACGCACCTGACCTTTCCGCTCCGCTATATCAACGGACGGGCAAAGCGGGGAATTGATATTCGGGACTATTACCCGCAGATTGATGCGATTTTAGCTGCCATTATTAAAACTGACAAGGCGCTGGAGGTTAACACCTCAGGGCTTTTGACCGATTGGGGTCAGCTGATGCCCAATCAGGAAATTTTAACAAACTATTTTAATATGGGCGGCAGAGTGATTTCTATCGGCAGCGATGCCCACAAAAAAGAAGCGGTGGGGGCAGGCATTGATGAGGCAATAGTGATTTTAAAGCAAATCGGCTTTGAAACCGGGGCATATTATATCAAACGAAAACGATTTTTATATACACTATAAGATAAGGGGGGAGCCGTATGGCACATTCTTATACCTTTAGCATTTCTTATCAGACAGGATGTTATCGGCATATCAGAATTTCTGACGAGGCAAAGCTTTCTACGCTGCATGGTGCAATTGCAGATGCTTTTGGCTTAACAGACGGGCGGATGCATGTGTTTTTTATGAACAATTGCGCCTGGGACAACACCTGCGGCTACTATTGTACGGGTTTTCAAGACAGCAAAAATCCTGCCACAGATGAAGTGCGGTTGTGTGATTTTTCGCTGGAAAAAGGTTCCCGCTTCCTCTATATTTATGATTTTGGCAGAGAGCGACGCTTTTCTGTTAAGCTGCTTTCTGTTTCGGATGAGGAAACAAAAGCACCTCTTTTGATCCGCAGCAAGGGAGAATTCTTCTTAGGCGACCGCCAGGTAAAAGGAATATACGGCGAGACGCCGCGTCAAAAGGAACACCCGTTGCCTCAAGATAAATGGGAGCTGGTGCATCTTTATGCAAGTGCAGCGGTAAATTTATACGGCTTTGTGTCCCTATCCACTTTCTGCAAAATCTTTAATGGGCACAACGAAGCACAGATTCATACCTTAGAAACAGAGCAATATCTTGCCGCTCGCAGCGGAGAGGAATATGTGGTTCATAACGGCTTTTTGGTGTTTCCCGCAGGTCAGGATTCTGCAGCACTTTTAAAGGATTTGTTGTCGGAGGCACACGGGAAACCGCGGTATGTTCCTGGCGACCGTGCCGCTTTTTTGAAATATCTGGACATCGATTATACAGATACGCCCGAAATTACAGAAAAAATCAAAAAGTATTTGTTTGGGCTTTATCATGATGAGACAACTGTAACGCTTGCTACAAAAGAGTTTTTGCAAATGCTGCGGCTTGATTATCCCATACATGAGTTTTCTGCCGTGTTTGGTGGCGAAAGTGAAGCGGCAGAGCAGCAGCTTTTTACCTTGGTGGTAGAGGCAAAAAATGCCAGTCGTATCTGGAAAAACAAAGGATTTACGCCTGTTGAGGCGGCGCGGCTGAAACTTTCTGCGCCTCAGGTACTAAAAACAGTGGGCAGAAATGACCCCTGCCCCTGCGGCAGCGGCAAAAAATATAAAAAGTGCTGCGGCAGATAAATACTGATTTTGAATGGAGAACACAATGGACAGACAGAACAACATCCGCAATTTTTCAATTATTGCACATATCGACCACGGAAAATCCACCCTGGCAGACCGTCTTTTAGAAAAAACCGGCGCCATGACCGAGCGGGAAATGGAAAGTCAGGTGCTGGACAATATGGATCTGGAAAAGGAACGGGGCATTACCATAAAGGCTCGTGCCGTGCGCCTTTTATACAAAGCGCAGGATGGGGAGGAGTATGTGCTGAACCTGATTGACACCCCAGGACATGTGGATTTTAACTATGAGGTTTCCCGTTCTTTAGCTGCATGTGAGGGAGCTATTTTGGTTGTGGATGCATCTCAGGGCATTGAGGCGCAAACCCTGGCAAATACTTATCTTGCACTGGACCATGATTTAGAGATTATGCCTGTTGTGAACAAAATTGATTTGCCTGCTGCCCAGCCGGAGCTGGTGATTGAAGAAATTGAAAATGTCATTGGAATTCCTGCCGAAGATGCGCCACGGATTTCTGCCAAAAACGGAATTGGTATTGAGGATGTGCTGGAGCAAATTGTAAAAATTGTTCCTCCGCCAAAAGGAGACGAAAACGCACCCTTAAAGGCACTGATTTTTGACAGTGTGTATGATGCCTATAAAGGTGTTATCATATATTTTCGTGTGATGGACGGTAGCGTGAAAACTGGGGATACCATTCGTCTGATGGCAACCGGTGCAGAATTTGAAGTGGTGGAAACGGGATATTTAAACCCCAATGGCTTTTTAAACAGCGGCAAAGTTTCTGCCGGCGAGGTTGGGTATTTGACCGCCTCTATCAAAAGTGTGTCCGACACCCGTGTGGGTGACACCATTACCAACGCAAAAAAACCGGCAAACGAGGCGCTTGCCGGCTATAAGCAGGTCAATCCCATGGTTTACTGTGGTGTGTATCCTGCAGATGGCGCAAAGTATGAAGATTTAAAAGAAGCACTTTTTAAATTACAGTTAAATGACGCATCCCTTTCCTTTGAGCCGGAGACATCAGCAGCTTTAGGTTTTGGTTTTCGTTGCGGCTTTTTGGGGCTTTTGCACATGGAAATCATTCAGGAGCGATTAGAGCGAGAGTATAATCTGGACTTGGTAACCACTGCGCCCGGCGTTATTTATAAAGTCAAAAAAACAAACGGGGAATGGCTTGAAATCTCCAACCCCTCCAATCTGCCAGACGGCAGCGAAATTGACTATATGGAAGAGCCAATGGTCCGTGCAGACATTATGTGCCCCACGGAATTTATCGGCAACATTATGGAGCTTTGCCAGGACAGACGCGGCGTTTATAAAAATACCACTTATATTGATTCTACCCGTGCGCAGCTGCACTATGAGCTGCCGCTAAACGAAATTATTTACGACTTTTTTGATACCTTAAAATCCCGTACAAAAGGCTATGCATCCTTTGATTATGAACTGTCGGGATATCAAAAATCAGAACTTGTGAAACTGGATATTTTATTAAACGGCGAAATGGTAGACGCCCTTTCCTTTATCGTCCACGCCACCAAGGCATACGGACGGGGCAGAAAGATTGCTGAAAAGCTGAAAGGCAGCATCCCAAGACAGCTGTTTGAAATTCCCATCCAGGCAGCAATCGGCTCAAAAATTATTGCAAGAGAAACCGTAAAAGCTATGCGCAAGGATGTTTTGGCAAAGTGCTACGGCGGTGACATTACCCGTAAGAAAAAGCTGCTTGAAAAGCAGAAAGAGGGTAAAAAGAGAATGCGCCAGGTGGGCTCGGTGGAAGTGCCGCAAGAGGCGTTTATGTCTGTATTAAAGCTGGATGAATAGAGGGTTTTTATGCGCGGACTTTATGTGCACCTGCCTTTTTGTTTCAAAAAATGCAGCTATTGTGATTTTGTTTCTTATGAAAATTGTTTTTCCTATGAAAGCGCCTATGTAGAGGCGCTTTTAACGGAATTTAACGCCTATCGGGGCGAAAAAATTGATACGGTTTATTTTGGCGGCGGTACACCAACATCCCTGCAAACAAAGCATTTAACAATGCTTTTGGATGGGGTTTATCGCTGTTTTTCTGTTGCAGAAAAAGCCGAGGTGACCGTGGAATGTAATCCCAAAACGGCGGATTTTGAAAAATTTTCTGCTCTTTTGGCGCATGGCGCCAATCGCTTGAGCATAGGGGTGCAGTCTTTTGAGGATACGGTTTTACATACAATCGGGCGCATCCATACGGCAGAGGACGCAAAAAAATGTATTCAAGATGCGGCAAATGCCGGCTTTAACAATTTAAGCGTAGACCTCATGTTTGGTCTTCCGGGACAAAGCTTGGAGATGGTACAAAAAAGTGTTGCAACTGTGACAAAATTGCCGGTTTGTCACATTTCCTGTTATGGCTTGATTTTAGAAGAGCAAACGCCTCTTAGGCGTTGGGTGGAGGAAGGGAAATTTACTCTGCCGGATGAGGATACGGAGTTTTTGATGTATCAAACCATTTCAGAGGAATTGCAAAAAGCAGGATTTTTGCAATATGAAATTTCAAACTTTGCAAAACCGGGCTGCGAATCCCGCCACAACCAAAAGTATTGGGACGCCACAGAGTATATCGGCTGCGGTGCTGGGGCACATTCCTATTATAAAGGGGTGCGGTTTTGCCACGCTGCGTCCATAGATACCTATATTGACAATCCGCTTTTGCGCTGTGAGGAAACTGTCATTTCAAAAGAAGAACAGATGCGGGAATTTATGATTTTAGGCTTGCGAAAGTGCTGCGGCGTGTCGAAAAAGGCGTTTTTTGACCGATTTTCAGAAGAACTGGACACAATATTTGGAGATGTAATACATCGGTTTATAGATTGTGGTCTTTTGGAATCAAAAGGGGACTATCTGCGATTTACGCAGGAAGGAATTTATGTGTCCAATACAGTTTTGTGTGAATTGATGTGAGGGATTTTATGTTTGTAAAAATCAGCAATTTAAAAATGCCCATTGACGCAGAAACAGATGAAGTTTTTGAGGCTGCAAGAAAAAAAGTAGGTGTTTCGCCGGATAAAATAGGTCATTTTCGAATTTTAAGACGGGCGATTGATGCAAGACATGGGAGAGTGGATTTTGTCTACACCCTTGCAGCAGAGGTAAAAGGAAAA
>JAZPYM010000059.1:0-11731 GCA_045544215.1 Congzhengia sp. | reverse complement strand
CTCCTTTCTGCCAAGGTTAAAACTTGTTGTGTCAATGTAGGATGTTGATTTTTGCAAGTCCACTTTGGTTTATTATACTACAAATAAATTATAATACAATTTATCCAAAAAATCAATAGTTTTTTAATGTTTTTTAAGATTTTAACACAAATATTACAGAAAACAAAAATGATTTAATATATTCATTTATGATGTGCACATTTAAAGCTAAAACACTTTACAGAAGAGATGTAAAATTATCTGGATTTCAAGTGTTTTTTGGCTTGTAATTGCAAAAAGCTTTACATTATAAGCATTTTAAAAAATATTTTTTGCTTTTTTATAAAATAAAAAAGCAGTTTGGAATAATCCAAACTGCTTTTTTGGTGCTCGAAACCGGAATCGAACCGGTACGGGAATCACTTCCCACGGGATTTTAAGTCCCGGGCGTCTGCCAGTTCCGCCACTCGAGCGCTACTTGAATATTTTACCACATTTTATTGCCGTTGTCAATACCTAAATCAAGATTTTTATTTTAATAATAGTTTATTAGCAAATGTAACACAGTTTTGAAAATGCTTTTCCAATTCAGCATCTTCGGGAGATAAATTAATTCGGATGGCAATATACATATTGGAGGAATCAACTCCTATCTCCTTTAAGAACTTGCTGTTTTTAAGAGATGCAGCATAAATGCCGTCACCATATTCATACAATTTTGCACCTCTGTTTTCATCAGAAAGCCATTCATTGGCTGGAATAAAAATTCCCTCTGCCATAGGCATAGAAAGAGAATCACGCAACATATACTCATCGAAAATATAAAGCATCTGGTCGTCTGATACAAGCAGTGCCATCCGCTTATTTTCAAGCGCCGAAATTTGATTTCCGTCCTGCATAACATCATTTGTGTAATTGAGTTGTGAAAAGGATGTATTTTTTTCTCCATCGTCATGGATATCAACGATTGTCTCCACGGAATAATCAATCATGTTTTGCTCAAATTGAACAGGAAAAACATCTGTTGCAATGTAATTTATATTCATATCATAATGCACCGTGTTTAAAACATCAACAACTGTAACAATCATCAAAATGATTAATGCACAAATCACAAAAAAATGAATCTTATAGTAATCCCAAAGATAATGAAACCATTCCTTTGTATATTTTTTTGGTTTATTAATTTTCTCTGCCATTTTTTCACATCCTTTTAATTTATTATACATGTTCCAACTTGCAAAGTCAATTCATTCAGGCATTCATTTACACTTTATTCATGTTGACATTTATATGTTGATATGGTATGATACGAAATTGGTGAGTTCGAAACCTTCCTCACCTTAAACAAAACTAAAGGAGCCTAAAACATGAATCAAAAAAGAACAAGATTTCTCACGCACGCCGCCATGATTGCTGCACTGTATGTAGTATTGACACAAATTTCCACGATGATGGGTTTATCCTCTGGCGCAATACAGGTTCGCTTTTCCGAAGCACTGACAATTCTTCCGGCGTTTACATCCGCAGCAATCCCCGGTTTGTTTATCGGATGCATTCTTTCCAATATTTTAGCAGGTTGTGTCATTTGGGATGTGATGTTTGGAAGCCTGGCAACGCTTTTGGGTGCCATTGGAACATATCTTTTGCGTAAGCAAATAAAATATGCTTCTATCCCCCCTATCGCTACAAACACGCTGATTCTTCCTTTTGTTCTACGCTTTGCATACGGGATACCAAAAAGTATATTTTACTTTATGATAACCATCGGAATTGGCGAAATTATTTCATGCGGAATTCTTGGTATGTGCTTTATGAAGTTAATTAAGAAAAATTACAATAGAAATCATTTGTAAAATAAAAGAGCTGCCTTTTATGGCAGCTCTTTTATTTTATTTGTTCAGTTTATTTCTTGATACATAATGGGTATGTAAAAGTTCATGCGCCTTGTGTCCGCAAGGTTCTCCTAGAAATTCATCGTATAACGCCTTAACATATGGATTTTCATGAGATTTGCGTAAAGGAAGAGATGCATCTTCATCATAAAGCGCCTTTGCGCGTTCTGCTTTTACATCAATTTCACACATCGTTTTTGAAGAAACAATCGGTTGACCACCGCCGGTAACGCAACCGCCGGGGCATCCCATAATTTCAATGAAATGATACTCTGCTTCTCCATTTCTGATTTTTTCAAGTAATGTTCTTGCATTACCCAACCCATGTGCAACCGCTACTTTTACATCCAAGTCGCCAACTTTTACTGTAGCTTCTTTAATGCCGGTTGTTCCTCTAACCTGGGAGAAGTCTACTTTTTCAAGAGTTTTTCCTGTCAAAACCTCTGAAACGGTGCGAAGTGCTGCTTCCATAACGCCACCGGTTGCACCAAAAATAACTGCTGCACCGGTTGCTGCATCTCCGAACGGACTGTCAAAGACAGAATCCGGCAATTTATCAAATTCGATTCCCGCTTCTTTAATCATTTTAGCAAGTTCGCGTGTTGTTAAAACAGCATCAACATCTGCATAACTGTTGTTGCTCAGTTCATCTCGTTGCGCTTCAAACTTCTTTGCTGTACACGGCATAACGGATACAACATAAATATCCTTGGGCGCAATTCCTGTTTTTTCAGCATAGTAAGATTTTAATATCGCGCCAAACATTTCATGCGGAGACTTTGCTGATGATAAATTATCAAGGAAATCCGGGAAATTATGTTCGCAGAATTTTACCCAACCAGGACTGCAGGAAGTGATTAAGGGGAGTTTTCCACCATTCTGCAAACGATTGATGAATTCTGTTCCCTCTTCCATGATTGTGACATCTGCGCCAAAATCTGTATCGAAAACTTTATCAAAACCTAAATACTTTAATGCTGTAACCATTTTACCTGTTACACGACTTCCGATAGGCATTCCAAAGGCTTCTCCCAATGCTGCACGAACCGCAGGAGCTGTCTGCACAACTACATGTTTTGATTCATCAGAAATTGCTGTCCATACATCCTTTACACTATCCTTTTCATACAACGCACCAACCGGGCAAGCTGCAATACATTGACCGCAATTTACACAATCTGTAGCAGAAAGAGGCAGTTCAAAGGTTGAACCAATTTTTGTTGTAAATCCTCTGCCTTGTGCATCAATCGCACCAACCGTCTGAATTTTTTTACAAACAGAAACGCAACGACGACAAAGAATACATTTATTATTATCCCGAACAATGGATGGAGATAAATCATCAATTTCATGATGTGTAATTTCGCCTTCGAACGCAATATCTGTTACGCCTAAATCGTCGCAGAGTTTTTGCAATTCACAGTTTTGATTTCTGGTACAGGTTAAACATTTTTTGTCATGATTGGAAAGCGTAAGTTCAAGTACAGTTTTTCTTGCTTTTCTTACTTTTTCTGTGTTCGTAAACACTTCCATTCCCTCGTTAACGGGATATACGCATGCAGTAACCAAACCCTTAGCGCCTTTTACCTCAACTAAACACATTCTGCATGCACCAATTTCATTAATATCCTTTAAAAAGCAAAGGGTAGGAATGTTAATTCCGGCATCTCTTGCCGCTTGTAAAATTGTATAGTTTTTCGGAACGCTTAAATCAATTCCGTTAATTTTAATATTTACATTATCCATTTTTCGTTTCCTCCCCTAATTATTGCTTGCTGATGGCATGGAACGGACATTTAGACTCACAAACACCACATTTGATACATTTTGCAGGATCAATTGTGAACGGATTTTTTACCTGACCGGAAATAGCACCCACAGGACAATTTTTCGCACAGATGCTGCATCCTTTACACTTATCTGCATCAATTTTATAGGATAAAAGAGCCTTACATACGCCTGCAGGACATTTCTTTTCTGTAACATGGGCAATATATTCATCTCTGAAATATTGCAATGTACTTAATACAGGGTTCGGCGCTGTTTGTCCTAAACCGCAAAGTGCTGTTGTCTTAATCGCTTCAGCCAGTTCTTCCAACTTGTCAATATCAGCAAGCGTTCCTTTGCCTTCTGTAATTCTGTTCAGAATCTCAAGCATTCTTTTTGTACCTACACGGCAAGGTGTACATTTTCCGCAAGATTCATCTACTGTAAATTCCAAGAAAAATTTTGCAATGTCAACCATACAGGTATCTTCATCCATAACAATAAGTCCACCGGATCCCATCATAGAACCAATTGAAATTAAGGAATCATAATCAATGGGTGTGTCAATCAGTGAAGCAGGAATACAACCGCCGGACGGTCCACCTGTTTGTGCTGCCTTAAATTTTTTGCCGTTGGGAATGCCTCCACCGATTTCTTCTACGATTTCACGAAGCGTTGTTCCCATAGGAATTTCAACAAGACCTGTATTTTTGATTTTTCCACCAAGTGCAAATACTTTGGTTCCCTTACTTTTTTCCGTGCCGATACTCTGGAACCATTCAGGGCCATTTAATATAATTTGCGTAATGTTTGCATAGGTTTCAACATTGTTCAAAAGTGTTGGTTTTTGCCAAAGTCCCTTTACTGCAGGGAAAGGAGGACGCGGTCTTGGTTCTCCACGATGTCCTTCGATAGAAGTCATCAAAGCAGTCTCCTCACCGCAAACAAATGCACCTGCACCAAGGCGCAGTTCTAATTCAAAATTAAAATCTGTTCCAAAAATATTTTTTCCTAAAAGTCCGTATTCTTTTGCCTGATCAATCGCAATTTGAAGGCGCTGCACAGCAATAGGATATTCTGCGCGAATATATATGTAACCCTGATCTGCACCAACTGCATAAGCAGCAATTGCCATCGCTTCAATAATTGTGTGAGGATCACCCTCTAATACGGAACGATCCATAAATGCACCCGGGTCACCCTCGTCTGCATTACAAGCAACATACTTTCCGTTGGGACCTTCTGCATTTGCTGTAAACATCCATTTCATACCGGTTGAAAAACCAGCACCACCACGACCGCGAAGACCGGACGCTTTAATGGTTTCAATTACTTCAGCCGGGGTCATTTCTGTCAAAACCTTGCAAAGCGCCTGATAACCGTCTGTAGCAATGTATTCCTCGATATTTTCCGGGTCAATCACGCCACAATTTCTAAGCGCAATTCGCATCTGTTTTTTATAGAAATCAACCTCATTCAAAGATTTAATGGTATCCTCTTCAACGGTTTCATCATATAAAAGCCGTTTTACAATTCTACCCTTTAACAAGTGTTCGTTTACAATTTCTTCCACATCTTCTGTGGTTACCATGCTATAAAATGCGCCTTCGGGATAAACTACTACTACCGGACCCAGTGCGCAAAGACCAAAGCAACCGGTTTTAATAACCTTTACTTCTTTCTCTAAGGACGCTTCTTTTAACTTTTTTTCAAATTCCTTGATAATCGCTGTACTGCCTGAAGAGGTACATCCGGTACCGCCGCAGACCAGCACATGTGCTCTTGCAAAATCCATCTGTTTCCCCTCCCGATTATTCTTTAGCTGCACCAATCGTATAATCGGTAACAACATTACCATTCACGATGTGTTCAGCTATGATTTTTCTTGCTTTTTCTTCTGTCATTTTAACATATGTAACTTTTTCATTGCCGGGCATCATCACTTCAACAATTGGCTCTAAGCGACACATGCCGATACAACCGGTCTGTGTAACTGTAACATCAGACAGTCCTCTTTTGCCAACCTCGTCTACCAAAGCGGATAATACAGGTCTTGCTCCCGCTGCAATTCCGCAAGTAGCCATTCCAACAACAATTCTAATATTCTCGTGGTCCACATCTTTGCGCAAATCCACTTGATTTTTAATTTTGTTTTTAATTGCCTCAAGTTCTGCCAAACTTTTCATACAATCGTTTCCCCTCTCAATAAATAATAAACTATGATGAAATCTTATCTAGCGCATCACCAATATATTCTCTTAGCCATAAAATGATCTCAGGATTCCCCATGCTGACATCGGGCCCTAAAATATCTTTGATCTCTCGCGTATCCAGTTGAAATGTTTTTTGATCAACAGAGTGTGTATACACAAAGCGAATCGAATCATTTGCACTGATAAGCGTTAAGATCGTCTCAATGATATTTCCCATAGGTTGTCTATCTATATGATCATAAACAAACCAAGCCTTAACCGTCGTTCCAACACCCTTTTGCGATTGAATGGTCATGTCACCGCCGGCATTTTCTGCCGCCGCTTTAAACAACGATAAACCCATCCCCACCTTGCGCGTGGTTCTTGTTGTTTGAAATGGGTCTAATACCGTTGATAAAAATGCTTCATCCATTCCACATCCATTGTCTGAAATCGATATGTACAACCTGTTTTGTGCAATTTCTTCTTTAACAGATATATGTATCAAATCAGCATTCGCTTTAATGGAATTATTGACAATATCCAAAATGTGCAACGAAAGTTCCAGCATAATAATCCCTCAATGCAAATTATTGATATTTCTCTAAAATGCCCTCGACATCATCTACGGTAAGTCGTCCATAAACATCATCATTTACTGTTAAGACAGGCGCCAATCCACACGCTCCTATGCAACGAGTTGCATCAATAGAGTATTTCCCATCAGGCGTACATTCACCTACATCAATACCCAATTTTTCTTTGATTTTGTCTAAAATCAACCCAGAACCCTTAACATAGCATGCAGTTCCTAAGCATACAGCAATATTGTACTTTCCTTTCGGATTCGTGGTAAATTGCGTGTAGAAAGTCACTACGCCATAAATCTCACTCATAGGAATGCCCAGTTGATCTGAAACAATTTCCTGAACCTCAATGGGTAGATATCCATAGATAGCTTGCGCCTCATGAAGAACAGGAATCAGTGCACCCTCTTGTCCTTTGTGTTTAGCAATAACCTGCAAAAGCTGTTCCTCTTGTTCTTTTGTCCCGGAAAATGCTATTTTTGTTTTTTCGTTCAAAAGATTTACCCCCTTCATATATGTTTCATAAAATACTTTGTTAAAAAAAAGTCAAACATCTGCGACTAAACATATATTATAGCAGAAAAACTTCCGTTTGTCTATAGATATTTGCCATTTTTATATAAATTTCTTTATATTAAATCGAAAAAACCGGCTACCATAAAAGGGAGCCGATTTTTTGAGTTTATCGCATAATAACACACACAAATTTTGCTGGTTTGCCATCTAATGCCTTCATTCCGTGAGGGTAACTTGAATCAAAATATAAGCTATCGCCTGGCTCTAAAATAACGCTTTTTTTATTAATCATAATTTCAAGTCTTCCCTCAAGCATATAATTGAATTCCTGACCGGCATGAATGGTTTCTGCCATCGGTTCATCTTTACCTGATGCGGGAACTGTAACCAAAAGCGCCTCTGAATGTGCACGGGCAAAATTATAGGACAAGCTTTGATATGCATATTCTTTTTTGCGTGTAACATTGAGCCCCTTGCCATTTTTTACGAAACAAAAATCCTTTAATTTCGGTGTAGAACCGGACAAAAGTTCCGTTAGTTCCAATCCGAAATGTTCAGCAACATCGTATAAAACGCTGACAGGAATATCATCTTCGCCGTTTTCGTATTTTTCGTATAATTCAAAAGGCACACCAATGATTTCTGCTAATTGACGACTTGTCATATCTTCCGATTCACGCAAGCCCACCAACCTTTGTGCAATCTGTTTTACCTGTTCTGTCATACTATCAACCCCCATTTCATTTTCATATTCTATTATAGCAAATAAACAAAAGAAATGAAAGCTTTTTTTGTTTTTTCTTTTAAAAAAATATGAATTTGGTGTAAAATATCCTCTTTTTCTATTTACAGTAGAAATAAAATGAATTATAATAAAGTTAGTAATAATTAAGGAGCGTGTCATAGGTTGTTAAGACAATTCATGTATTCCGGATTTAATTTGCAAAATGTTATATATATTCTCATAAGAGCAGTAACCGTATTACTTGCCATCGGCGTACATGAGACAGCCCATGGATTTATGGCATACAAATTAGGAGATCCTACAGCAAAACACGATGGCCGTCTTTCTTTAAACCCTTTAAAACACATCGATCCGATAGGAGCTTTATGCATGTTTGTTTTTGGTTTTGGCTGGGCAAAACCCGTGATGATAAATCCATATTATTTTAAAAATCAGAAAAAGGATACAGCACTAACGGCATTAGCCGGACCTGTTTCAAACATCATTCTTGCATATTTTGCAATGTTGATTTTAATCCACTTAAGTCCGATTGTCAACAATATATACTTTCATCTGTTTTTCCAGTTATTTTTTTCCATTAATACGGGTTTGGCAATTTTTAATCTAATTCCCATACCTCCCTTGGATGGATCTAAAATATTTTTGACAATGTTCCCTCGTAGGATTTATTATACAATCATGCGTTTTGAAAGATATGGTTTTTTAATTTTAGCAGTTGCACTCTCTTTAGGAATTTTAGACCCAATTTTAAGAATATGCACGAATTTAATCTCGAATGTGTTATTCTTTTTAGCCGGAGGTGGCATATAAGCGATGGAAGAACTATATGAAGTTGACCGGCACGCCGTAAAACTTCCTGTCTTTGAAGGGCCTTTGGAACTGCTACTGCATCTTTTGAAAAAAAATAAAGTCAGCATATATGACATTCCCATTGTTGAAATCACAAAGCAATATTTTGAATATATGGAAACATGCAAAAAATTCGACATTGAATATTCCAGCGAATTTGTTGTGATGGCGGCAGAATTGTTGTATATCAAATCCAAGATGCTCTTGCCAAAGCGTGAAGACACAGAAGAAGAGGACCCTCGTGCAGATTTAGCAAAAAAACTCTTGGAATACCAGAAAATGAAAATTGTATCAGAGGTTTTAAAAACAAAAGAATTTTCTGATTATCATTCCTTTTACAAAAACCCAGAACCTCTCCCAAAGCTTGCACCTGACTATTCCAACCAATCATTTGATGTGGAAGATTTGTGGAATGCATTTTTGACGGTTCTGGACAAAAAGGCACGAAAAGAACCTCCTCCTAAAAAGTCCTTTGGCGGCATTGTAGGAAGAGAAACTGTTTCTGTGAAATCAAGAGCCGATTTTATCAAAAACAAATTAAAAAGCAAAAAACGCGTTTCCTTTGTGTCATTATTTGCAGATATTGATTCACGACCATCACTGATTGCAACTTTTTTGGCGCTGCTGGAAATGATAAAGCTGGAAATCATTCAAACAAATTTTGTTGGAGAAGATTTATACATAGAGAAATTGAAAGACGGGGACATTATTGATGAATACTGATGCTATCTTAGAAAGCTTGCTGTTCGTATCCGGAGATGGTATTACGATTACACAACTTTCGGAGATTTTAAACATTTCTGCAGATGAAGTGCAGGAACAAATTCAGAAATTAAAAGAATTTTATGAAACGAATAACCGTGGCATTACAGTTGCGCAATATGATGCATATGTGCAGTTAAAAACAGTTGAAGAGAATTTTTCGTATGTAGCGCAATTGGCAGAATCAAAAAGGAAATTGCCCCTCTCCCCTGCCGCATTGGAAACATTATCAATTGTGGCATATCATCAGCCTGTTACACGCTCAAGTATTGAATTTATTCGCGGTGTGAATTGTGATGGCCCGATGGGCAAACTGCTGGAACGGGGACTAATCGAAGAACATGGGAGATTAGATGCCCCCGGGCGTCCAATTTTATATGTAACCACGAAAGAATTCTTACGAAGCTTTGGGTTAAATTCCCTAACAGACTTGCCGGATATGGAAGTGCTGGAAGAGCAAACAAGCCAATTCCCCCAGCAGCAAGAATTAAATGATACATAAACATTGTTTTAGGCAGGTGATAATCCTTTGATCGTTGGATATATTATAATCGGCTTAATTTTTATTCTCCTTGCTTTTGCGTTTATACCGATGCAGTTTGGTGTTCGATACTATAAAACATCCTCCGGGGAAAAAATACACATATATGTCAGTATTTTTGGTATGTTACTCCGGATTCCGTTTCATAATAAGAGGAAAGAGAAAATTCAAAAATCGCAAGCTGAAAGGCCTCCTGCAAAGACATTTTCACTACAAACCTTTCAGCAAAATATTGATGCAATCAGTGAAATATATCAGGTATCAAAGGCAGAACTATCGTCTATGATTTCGTACGTTCGAAAGCATTTGTCATGCAAGGAAATGGATTTTCGTATTTGTTACGGAACAGATAATGCCGCGACCACCGGATATTTAACAGGTGCTATATGGACATCAGGTACAATTCTTTTGAAGATTATTGACTCCTTGATTGGTATCAAGAAAATAAAAATGGATGTGAATCCAGATTTTAATGGAAAAAAATTTGAAATTTATGTAAAAACCATCTTGATTATGCAGCCATTTCGTTTTATAATAATAGTAAAGAAAGTAATGGCTACAATCGCATTTATACAATCTAAATTAAAATAATAAATATTAATAAAGGCGGTGTGATTTATGGCAGAGCATCCGATAAACGGATTAATGGAAACAGCAATGCAAAGCATCAAAGATATGGTGGATGTAAACACCATTGTTGGCGAGGCAGTTGAGTCAAAAGATGGTACGGTTATTATCCCAATTTCAAAAGTTTCTTTTGGATTTGGTGCAGGTGGTTCTGATTTTGGTCAAAAAACGCTGGGTACGGCTGATGCAAATTTCGGTGGTGGTTCCGGTGGTGGTGCAACCATTGAACCGGTTGCTTTTATGGTTGTCGGAAATGAACAAATCAAATTAATGCCCATTGAAAAAAACACTTCTCCTGTAGAGGATATTATTGAAAGTGTTCCCACATTGGTGGACAAAGTGATTCGTGCATTTAAAAAGAAAAAGGACAAGCCCTCGGAGGCAACTCCTTGCAATGTAGAAAGCGCCGAAGAAGTTGAAACAGTTTAATAAAATAAAAAGCGGGATTGAAGATTACTTCAATCCCGCTTTTTTCAGTCAAGATTTTGACATGTCACAACAAAAGAATCCTCGTTTGCATCAACATGAATCTTACAATGTTTTTTTGCTTCTCCACGGATAACTAAAGATGCAATTTGATTCTGGATATGCTTTTCTATGGTGCGTCTTAAAGGTCTTGCACCAAATCGAGGTTCATAGCCCTTTTTCAAAACCAGTTTTTTTGCTGCAGATGTTACATCAAGCACCATATCCTTTTTAAACAGTTCCTCGGCTAATTCAAATATCATCAGTTCTACGATTTTTTCTAAATTATCCTGACTAAGCGCATGGAAGGTTATCACATCGTCAATACGATTTAAAAATTCCGGGCGGAAAATCTCCTTCAATGCAGTATTTGTTCGTAAAGTGCTGGTGTCATCGTCTGTCTTATTAAAACCATAAGATGCAAAACGAGATTCAGAGCCAGCATTGGATGTCATGATAATAATTGTATTTTCAAAATTGACAATTCTTCCATGACTGTCTGCAACTCTTCCATCATCTAAAATTTGCAGCAAAATATTGAATACATCCGCGTGCGCCTTTTCAATTTCATCTAATAAAATAATTGAATATGGTTTTCTGCGAACACGCTCTGTCAACTGTCCCGCATCGTCATACCCAACATATCCCGGGGGTGCACCAATTAGCTTTGAAACAGTGTGTTTTTCCATATATTCAGACATATCAATACGAATCATCGCTTCTTCATTGTGGAACATCACTTTTGCAAGTGTTTTTGCAAGTTCTGTTTTTCCCACACCGGTTGGTCCTGCAAATATAAAGCTGAC
>JAZPYM010000058.1:0-2131 GCA_045544215.1 Congzhengia sp. | reverse complement strand
CCATCCGACTACGTTTTCCCGCAGACGGATGGCACATCAATGATGACATCGGCGTGTATTGATAATAATTGGGCTAAGTTTGCAAGGCAGATGGATTTGGAGATGGGTGCGCTCACTACTGTGCATGGGCATATTTATGACCCAAAGGATGTGCTCCCCGATGGTACGCCGAAATATCCCGACAAGGACGGAAACCCGATTAACGGTCACAAATTAGACCAATCTCTCACCTTATATGATTTGCGCCACACCTATGCCACGGATTTGGCGCGTAATAAAATACCGATAGATGTGGCTAAGACATTTTTGGGTCACTCAAGCATCACTATGACCGCAGATATATATAACCACTTCGGGGATGCGGACGATGCTTCCGAATATGTTGACAGCGTATGATTTTTGTTGACATTGACCCCAAAATGAGGTAATCTCTCTGTGTAATCCACGCACACCCAAAATACAGCCCGTGGGAAATCGCGTGGGACAAAAAAATAAAAAACTCGCAAACCATTGGTACGCGGATATAGTTCATCGGTAGAACTTCGGCTTCCCAAGCCGACCGCATATGTTTTTGCCTGTTTTTATAAAAAGTGCTTCAAACCATTGGTACATCAAGGTTTGAGGCACTTTTATTTTTCTCTTGTAGGTTTACATAAATATATACTTATGTATACCGTTCACACAGTAAAATGTGGTAAAATGTGGTATTTTTTGGCGTGGGATTTTACACGTTTTGATGTGTTATTCTTTCACTTCGATGGTCTTATATCTGCAATCGACTTTGGGGTTTTTATTCCATATTCTGCACGTGGTCATGCACCCCCAATTGTCAGAGCAGTCTTGACAGCAATATCGACACCAACTGCCCGCGTTATCGGGATGGGTGCATATGCTTTGGTATTTAGTTTGATTTTTGTTGTTCTTCTTCATTATCTGTCCTTACCTCTGCTTTAATGATGGTGGGCAATATTTCATCTGTTTTAATTTCATACATCATCTCAGTCGGTGTAGCGGAATAAGTTCTGCTTATTGTCCATCCTAACTTCGCCGCTACATCCGCATTTATTAGTATTCCATGCGACGGGACGGGGATGAGAGGACAATATTGTGTTGTTTCTTCCGCTCCTTTGATATGGTGTAATCTACTGTTAATTACGCACCAATTGTTAACGCAAAATATACAATCTTTGCAGTTCTTCGGCATCTCCATGCCCTTAATTAAAACGCTCACACCAACTCCCCCTCTCACCCACGATAAAAACTCGGCTCGGTTTGCAAATACGGTGTAGATGATATAGTCGGCGCAAGCCTCAACTGCGCTTTGTTCCTCTTCGGTTAAAGTTCGTTTGTTCGGTTCGCCCGTGCAATCCCGTCCGTCAAACAGTAGGTTTTCAAAGTAATGTTCAAGGTTGCTCATGTTTTCTCCTTCGGCATGAAAAGCATAATTAATCACGCTCTTCAATATAAAAATGTGTGGTATAATATGTACCGCAATGCTCACATTGCCCTTCCCCATATTTTAATTGGAAAGATGCTCCGCATTTCTTACAAGTTATTGGACGTGCTTCTACTATTTCGCATTTTAGCCCGTAAGTTTTACCATTTGGAAGTTTTATTCGAGATATAAATCCATCTAATTCATCATCGCTCATTGCTCTAATGCGGTCAGCGTTGGTGATGGGCTTTCTTTGAATTGGTGGATTTTTTCGCTTCCATTCTTCAACTGTCATCACTTGCCCTCCTCAGTCTGCTTTTTCTGCCGCCGCGCTCTGCACCATTTAATCGTTTTTCTCGTGTTTAACAGCCCTTCAATTTCAAGAAAAGCGACAAGTGCATTTGGCACTTTAGCAACCTTGTTTTTATCTGCCCATTCATTAAACGCTCGTTCTATTTCAAGTCGGTCTGAATAGAAGACCATAGCAAAATTCATGTCTCGCCCTCCTCTGCTTCTTCAAAACAGCTATGTACTGATTGTGCATCAACTTCACATTTCCATTTATCACACCAATCATAATACCAATGATAGTGCTTGCATTTGTCGCAGTTCATCACTTGCTCTCCTCTGCTTTACTTGGCTTAAAATACGGGCAATCAATGGCGTTTTTCCCATACCATGTCGCAGTATCGTATG
>JAZPYM010000057.1:0-1608 GCA_045544215.1 Congzhengia sp. | reverse complement strand
AACATTCTTTACAGTTGGGTTCGGCTGTGTTTTATCAAAGATGACATATTTTATATTATTCTTTTTAAGCACATCTTCAACAGGAGCCACAAGACCGTTGCTCACAATTCCTTTATCCGTTACAATAAGAACCGATTTTATTTCTTCTTTTTTTAACACATTATCAAGTTTCAAACAAGAATCAATTATTTTAGGTTCTCTGTATGGCAAAACCGGCAGTGCTGTCCGAAATCCAATTTGAAATATACGGCACCATATTTTTTTAATAAAAAACATAACCCTCTCTCTTTTCTTTACCAAATTTGAAGTACTTAACAATCAACAAGCACCGATTTTCCTGAACTTGTTATAGCGTTCTTCGAGAAGCTTTTCAGTCGTGAGGGACAGCTTATTTTTCAATTCCTCTACAAGATAATTTTTTAAATCAGAACAAATTTCTTCAGGTGATTTATCCTTTTCATCAATTACTTTTTCTACAATATCAAAAGAATACAAATCGCCTGCGGTAAGTTTTAAGGCGTCAGCAGCATCAGATGCTTTTGAAGAATCCTTCCACAAAATACTTGCACATCCTTCGGGTGATATAACAGAATATACAGAGTTTTCAAGCATTACAGTTGTATCACAAACACCGAGTGCCAACGCACCGCCTGAACCACCTTCGCCAACTACAACGGAAATAATTGGAGTTTTAAGTCCCATCATTTCAAAAAGATTTTCTGCTATAGCTTCGCCCTGACCTCTTTCTTCAGCATCAATACCGCAGTAAGCGCCGGAGCTTCCAATAAAACAAATTATCGGTCTTTTGAATTTTTCAGCTTCTTTCATAAGTCTAAGTGCTTTTCTGTAGCCTTCAGGAGTAGGGCAACCAAAATGTCTTTGTATTCTTTCCTCAATAGTTGCACCACGCTCCATTGCAATAGCAGTTACAGGAGTGCCGTTAAGCATACCAACACCGCCGACTATAGCTCCGTCATCGCCAAATCTACGATCTCCGTGAAGCTCAACAAAATCATCTATCATTCTTGAAAGATAATATCCACCCATATTTCTGTCATTAGCTCTTGCTGCTAAAACTCTATCATAAGCATTTATTTTTGCATCCATAAATTTCACATCCAATCTCAAATAGCTTTTGCTGAATGAATTTTAAGTAGCTTTCCGATTGTATATTTAAGACGCTTTCTGTCCTCAATCATATCAATAAAACCGTGCTCCAACATAAATTCAGCTCTTTGGAATCCTTCAGGTAATTTCTTGCCTGTGGTTTGTTCAATAACTCTTGCGCCGGCAAAACCGATAAGTGCTTTTGGCTCGGAAATAATAATATCTCCCTGCATAGCAAAGCTTGCAGTAACACCGCCGGTTGTAGGATCGGTAATAACTGTAATGTAAAGATTACCGCTGTCAGAGTGTTTTTTTGCAGCTCCACTTACCTTTGCCATCTGCATAAGAGAGAAAATACCCTCTTGCATTCTTGCACCGCCGGAAGTAGTAAAGCCGACAACAGGAAGGTGTTCCTTTGTTGCCTTTTCAAAAAGTCTTGTTATCTTTTCTCCAACAACAGTTCCCATGCTTCCCATCATAAATTTGGAGTCCATAACAAAT
>JAZPYM010000056.1:0-5811 GCA_045544215.1 Congzhengia sp. | reverse complement strand
GCCATTGGACTGGAGCCCTGCAAGCTTTGCACTTATTGTTGGAACGGTAAAGAATAATATTTCGTTTAATACGAGTTTTGAAAGGAACGAGGAGAATGCATAACAATTCAAAATCAGATAGCTATGCAGCAGCGGGCGTAGACATTACCGCAGGCTACAGAGCAGTAGAACTCATGAAACAGCATATTGCAAGAACAATGACCAGTGGTGTCTGCTCCGATGTAGGCGGATTCGGAGGTCTGTTTGAGCTGGACATCACAGGAATGAAAAAGCCTGTTTTGGTCAGCGGAACGGACGGCGTTGGCACAAAACTGAAAATGGCGTTTTTGATGGACAAGCATAATACCGTGGGTATTGACTGTGTGGCAATGTGTGTTAATGACATTATTTGCTGTGGCGCAAAACCGTTATTTTTCTTAGACTATATTGCATGTGGCAAAAATTATCCTGAAAAAATTGCCCAGATTGTAGAGGGTGTGGCTGAGGGCTGTGTGCAGTCCGGATGCGCGCTAATCGGCGGCGAAACAGCGGAAATGCCCGGTTTTTATCCCGTGGATGAGTATGATTTGGCAGGCTTTTCTGTTGGTGTTGTTGATAAAGAAAAAATCTTGAACAACAAAACCATTGAAGCAGGCGATGTGATGATTGCACTTCCCTCCTCGGGTGTGCATTCTAACGGGTTCTCTTTGGTGCGCCGCGTGTTTGATGTAGAACATGCGGACTTAACAAAGCCTGTTGCAGAGCTTGGTGGAGCATCCTTAGGCGACACGCTTTTAACACCTACCAGAATTTATGTAAAACCTATGCTGGCGCTGTTTGATGAAGTGACTGTTAAGGCAGTTTCTCACATTACCGGCGGTGGCTTCTATGAGAACATTCCCAGAAGTATTCCCCAGGGCTTTGGTGCAAAGATTGAAAAAGCAGCGATTCGTATTCTCCCCATTTTTGACCTTTTGGCGAAAACAGGCAATGTACCGGAACGCGATATGTTTAACACCTACAACATGGGGGTTGGCATGAGCGTTGTTGTTTCTAAAAATGACGCGAATCGCGCTCTTGAGATTTTAAAACAAAATGGTGAAGATGCATACATCATCGGAGAAATCGTGAAATCCGACGAAAGCGTGACCATATGCTAGAAAAAGCACGCATTGCGGTTTTTGTATCAGGCGGAGGCACAAATTTGCAGGCGCTGATTGACGCCCAAAAAAGTGGTATTATCAAAAGTGGCGAGATTTGTGCGGTGATTTCCAACAATGCAGGGGCATATGCCCTGGAAAGAGCAAATAAAAACGGAATTGCCACCTTTGTTGTATCAAAAAAGGAATGCTTGACACAGGAGATTTTTGAGGACAAGCTGATTGCCGTTTTGGAAGAAAACCAGATTGATTTTATTGTGCTGGCGGGCTTTATGTGCATTTTAAGCGAGCGCTTTACCAAGCATTTTGCGGACAGAATTATAAATGTGCATCCGTCCCTCATTCCCTCTTTTTGCGGGAAAGGCTTTTATGGACTTCGCGTTCATGAAGCGGCGCTTTCTTATGGCGTTAAGGTGACAGGTGCCACAGTGCACTATGTGAACGAAATTCCGGATGGCGGAAAAATTATCTTGCAAAAGGCGGTAGAAATTCAAGAGGGAGATACGCCCGAAATCCTGCAAAAGCGCGTGATGGAGCAGGCGGAATGGAAAATCTTACCCCTTGCAACAGAAATGGTTTCAAAAGAAATCTTAAAACAGAAAGGACTCATTTCATGAACATTTATAAAATTAACGACATTGGTGAATTAATTTGTGATAACTCCTATGTGGGACGCGGTATTGTGATTGGAAAGAGCGAAGACGGCAAAAAAGCTGCCATTGCATATTTTATTATGGGTAGAAGCGAAAACAGCCGCAACCGCGTGTTCCGGGAAGAGGGAGAAGAGGTTACCATTTATCCCTTTGACGAATCAAAGGTTGAAGACCCGTCCTTGATTATTTATTCCCCCATTCGCGTGTGTGACAATCACACCATTGTGACAAATGGCGACCAGACTGATACTATTTACGATTTTTTGGCGGAGGGTGCAACATTCTCCGAGGCGCTTCAAATTCGTGAATTTGAGCCGGATTGTCCCAACTTTACACCCAGAATCAGCGGCATTGTCACCATTGAAGAAGGCGAGTTTACTTATGAAATGAGTATTTTAAAAAGCAGCACACCGGACGGTGCCGGCTGCAATCGTTTCACTTTTTCCTATGAGCCGGACGAGGGCTTAGGTCATTTTATCCACACCTATATGTGTGATGGAAACCCAATTCCCACCTTCTGCGGTGAGCCGGAACGCGTGAAGATTCCCAATAGCATTGATGAGCTGACGGAAACCATCTGGAACAACTTAAACGAAGACAACAAAATTTCTCTGTATGTGCGCTATATTGACATTGAAACGGGCAAAACAGAGAATCGTATGATAAATAAGAACAAGTAGGAGGGCGAGTAAATGACGGAATTTGAACTGAAATATGGATGTAACCCTAATCAAAAGCCGGCAAAAATTTATATGGAAGACGGAAGCGAACTTCCCATTAAGATTCTTTCGGGCAGACCGGGCTATATTAACTTTTTAGATGCGTTTAACAGCTATCAGCTTGTAAAGGAAATTAAGGAAACATTGGGGATGTGTGCTGCAACCTCCTTTAAACATGTTAGCCCCACTTCTGCTGCAGTGGGCATTCCAATGTCTGATAAACTGAAAAAGGCTTGCTTTGTAGATGATGTAGAGGGGCTTGATGAATCCCCGTTAGCAACTGCTTATGCAAGAGCAAGGGGTACTGACAGAATGTCCTCCTTTGGCGATTTTATTGCACTCAGCGATGTGTGTGATGTAACTTGCGCCAAACTGATTGCGCGAGAAGTGTCAGACGGAGTTATCGCGCCAGGCTATGAACCGGAGGCACTTGAGATTTTAAAGGGCAAGCGGAATGGTAACTATAACATTATAGAGATTGACCCAAGCTTTGTGCCGCATCCTGTAGAGAAGAAACAAGTTTACGGCATTACCTTTGAGCAGGGCAGAAATGAATTTAAAATTAACCGTGATTTACTCAAGGAAATTGTAACGGAAAATAAAAACATTCCGGAAGATGCTGTGCGAGATTTAATCGTTTCTCTTATCACGCTAAAATATACCCAGTCCAATTCTGTTTGCTACGCAAAGGACGGCCAGGCAATCGGTGTTGGTGCAGGACAACAGTCCAGAATTCATTGCACACGCTTAGCAGGCAATAAGGCTGACAACTGGCATTTGCGCCAGCATGATAAGGTGCTGAATCTGCCGTTTTTGCCCGGCGTAAAGCGTCCTGACCGTGACAATGCAATTGATGTTTATATTTCAGATGAATATGAAGATTTATTGACAGATGGCGCATGGGAGCATTTGTTCTCTTGTAAGCCTGAACCATTTACAAAGGAAGAAAAACGGACATATCTGGATACCATCACAGGCGTATCCCTGGGCAGTGATGCATTCTTCCCCTTTGGAGATAACATTGAGCGCGCGCGCAAAAGCGGCGTTTCCTACATTGCTGAGCCTGGTGGCTCCATTCGTGATGACAATGTGATTGAAGTGTGCAACAAATATAACATGGCAATGGCGTTTACCGGTATGCGCCTGTTCCATCATTGATATATATGGTCACTTTGCAGCTTGCTGCAGAGTGACCTTATCTTGCATATAGAAAGGCGGAAAATTTATGAAGGTTATGGTAATTGGTGGCGGCGGCAGAGAACACGCCATTATTAAAAAACTTGCAGAAAGCAAGCATGTAACAGAAATTTTTGCACTCCCCGGCAATGGTGGAATTGCGCAGGATGCAACCTGTGTGGATATCGGTGCAAAGGATATTGAAAAACAAGTGGAATTTGCTAAGAAAAATCTGATTGATTTTGCAGTTGTTGCACCGGATGACCCACTGGTTTTAGGTGCGGTTGATGCCTTAGAGGCAGCAGGTGTTCCCTGTTTTGGACCGGAGGCAAAGGCGGCAATCATTGAGGGAAGTAAAGTATTTTCCAAAAACCTGATGAAAAAATATAATATTCCAACGGCGAAATACGAGGTCTTTTCCGATATGGATGCGGCGCTTTCTTATTTAGAAACTGCCCCCATTCCAACCGTTATTAAAGCAGATGGTCTGGCACTGGGGAAAGGTGTGATAATTGCAGAAACAAAAGATGATGCTAAAGCGGCGGTCCGTTCCATGATGGAAGACAAGGTGTTTGGTGAAAGCGGCTCTAATATCGTAATTGAAGAGTTCTTAACCGGTCCCGAGGTTTCGGTTTTAGCATTTACTGACGGAAAAACGGTTGTTCCTATGGTGTCCTCTATGGACCACAAGCGTGCAAAAGACGGAGATAAGGGATTAAACACCGGCGGCATGGGTACCATTGCCCCCAACCCTTACTATACAAAAGAAATTGCAGATGTTTGCATGAAGACTATTTTCCTGCCAACGATTGATGCAATGAACAAGGAAGACAGAACTTTCCGCGGCTGCTTATATTTCGGCTTGATGCTGACAAAAGACGGCCCGAAGGTGATTGAGTATAACTGCCGTTTTGGTGACCCCGAAACCCAGGTGGTACTGCCTCTTTTAAAAGGTGATTTGTTAGAAATTATGCAGAGTGTGCGAAACGGCACACTGGCAGATTGTGAATTTTCTTTTGCAGACGGGGCAGCATGCTGTGTGATTATGGCATCTAATGGGTACCCCGAGCATTACGAAAAGGGCTTCCCCATTACCATGCCAAAGGGTGAGCTGATTTATGTGGCAGGTGCTGCGCTGCAAGATGGAAAGCTTGTCACTTCCGGAGGACGCGTTTTGGGCGTAACCGCCGTGGCAGAGAATTTAAAAGCCGCGATTGACAAGGCGTATCAGCTGACAGAAAAGGTGCAGTTTGAAAACGCATACAAGCGTAATGATATCGGCAAGAAAGCGTTGGAGGTATAAACATGGTATACAGAATTTTTGTTGAAAAGAAAGAAGCGCTTGCAAACGAGGCAAAAGCACTTTGCGGCGATTTAAAAAAGCTTCTTTTAATAAGAGGGATTGAAAAGGTACGAATTTTTAATCGCTACGATGTGGAAAACATAGACGAAGCGCTGTTTGAATCCTGCAAGACAACTGTATTCTCGGAGCCGCAGCTTGATATTGTGACACAGGAGTTGCCCCAAGATAGCGCAGTTTCCTTTGCAGTGGAATTTTTGCCAGGTCAGTTTGACCAGCGCGCAGATTCTGCTGCCCAGTGTATTCAGCTGATTTCGCAAAAAGAGCGTCCGCTGATTCGCACCGCAAAGGTGTACCTTCTGTATGGCGCACTCTCGAAAGAAGATATTGCGGCAGTGAAAAAATATGTAATTAACCCGGTAGAAAGCCGTGAGGCTTCCTTTGAAAAGCCGGAAACACTTGTAGCAGACTATGAAATTCCCACCCAGGTTGCAACCATTGACGGATTTTGCGAATTTTCCAAAGACGCGTTGGCGGATTTTGTGAAAACCCAGGGCTTGGCAATGGATTTAGACGATATTGCCTTTTGTCAGGAATATTTTAAGTCGGAGCATCGTGACCCTACCATTACGGAAATCAAAATGATTGACACCTACTGGTCGGACCATTGCCGTCATACCACATTTTTAACCACGATTGACAGCGTGAAGTTTGAAGATGCACTTTTAGAGGATGCTTATCGTAAATACTTATCTGTTCGCGCAGAACTTGGCAGAACAAAACCCATTAACCTCATGGATATTGCCACCCTGGCAGTGAAATAT
>JAZPYM010000055.1:0-15135 GCA_045544215.1 Congzhengia sp. | reverse complement strand
TATTGCAGAATGCTGCAATATTTTTAAAAAAAAGCTTGCATTTTAAAAAAATGTTTGGTATAATATTACTTGCTGTTTAGAAAAACAGATTGGATTGTTTATAATTGGAGGTGCTTATAGATGGCAAAGTGTGAAATTTGCGGAAAAGGTGTTACATTCGGCATTAAGGTGAGTCACTCTCACAGAAGAAATAACCGTGCTTGGAAGCCCAACATCAGAACGGTGAAGGCGATTGTGAACGGAACACCCAAAACCGTGCATGTTTGCTCAAGATGTCTTCGTTCTAACAAAGTGGAAAGAAGCGTTTGATTGCAAACCGGAATGTGAAATTCATGAATTTGCGCATCGGCAAACAGCCGGTGCGTTTTTCATTGCCCAAAGATGGAAGGGAATTTTTAAAAAACGCTTGACAATTTATGAAAAAATAGGTATAATAAATTAGTAATTGTGTAATGGGTGCATGGCACAAGGAAACAGAAAGGCGGCAACTACCGAGTGAAATGCGATTTAACCACAGTTTTAAATAACGACGGCGCATCCCTTTCCATATCTTGCGCTTTGGATGTAGCGCAGGAAACAGAGGGACTTGGCATTTGCTTTTCTGCTCCCGTTTCGGTTACGGGGGCGCTTGTGTGCCGCAATAATGTGCTTGCTCTTTCCGCCCATGTGGCAGGGGAGATGACCACCAGTTGCGCAAGGTGCCTAAAACCCCTTTCCATTCCCGTTTCTTTCGACTTTGAAGAAACGCTGGTGCAAGAGGGTACAGACATTCCTGACAGAGATTCTGTCATTGTTTTTTCAGGCACAACGGTTGATTTGTCCGATATTGTTTTGAGCAATCTGCTTTTAAATCTGTCCTCAAAATATGTTTGCAGTGACAGCTGCCGCGGATTGTGTCAGATTTGCGGCGCCGATTTAAATCAAGGCGACTGCGGCTGCGAGCGTGACGAAATCGACCCAAGATGGGAAAAGTTAAAAAATTTTAAGTGATAAATTCAGGAGGTGTTAAGCATGGCAGTACCTAAGAGAAAAACCTCAAAGGCAAGACGCGATAAAAGAAGAGCAAACTGGAAACTTTCCATTCCGGGCTTTGTAGCTTGCCCGAAATGCGGCGAGCCCATTATGGGACACAGAGTGTGCAAGGCATGCGGATACTACAACGGCAAAGAAGTTGTGAAAAAAGAAGCGTAATTCATGCAAAAATGAGGGTAGAGGAGGCGTTTTTCGTCTTCTCTATTTTTGCTTTTTGAAGATAAAACATGGGAAACGAGGTGAGATGGTCTATGAAACAAGGCGCATATGTAAAATCGGTGGACGATGGCAGCATTGCACAGGAGCTGGGAATTTGCCCCGGTGACTTGGTAAAGGAAATTGATAATACACCGATTTTAGACTATTTGGATTACAAATTTTTGTCCACCAACGAGGAAATTACACTCACCATTTTAAAAGAAAACGGCGAGGAAATTCTGTTTGAAATTGAAAATGAGGGCATGGAGGATTTGGGCATTAACTTTGAAACTATGCTGTTTGACAGCCCAAAGAGCTGCCAGAACAAGTGTATTTTCTGTTTCATCGACCAGATGCCAAAGGGCATGCGGGACACCTTATATTTTAAAGACGACGACTCTCGTCTTTCTTTTCTCTACGGCAACTATGTGACGCTGACCAACATGAAAGAGGAAGACTTAAAACGGCTGATTGCCTACCGCATCTCTCCTGTGAACATTTCGGTGCACACCACAAACCCCGCGTTGCGCGTTCGTATGCTTCAAAACAAGCGGGCAGACCAAATTTTAGACCACATTCGCCTGCTTTATGAAAACGGCATTTTTATGAACATGCAAATCGTGCTGTGCAAGGGCATTAACGACGGGGCGGAGCTTGACCGCACGCTTTCCGACCTATCAGAGTTTATCCCGCAGGCATGCTCGGTATCAGTCGTGCCTGTTGGGCTTACCCGCTGCCGCCAGGGACTTTACCCGCTGGAGCCTTTTGGGCAGGAAGATGCAAAAGCGGTCATTGCACAAATCAGCGCATGGCAAGAACGGTTTTTAAAGGAACATGGCACCCGATTTGTTTACGCCTCGGACGAATTTTTTGTTACCGCGGGGCTTCCCATTCCCAAGGAAGAGGAATACGAGGATTTCCCCCAGATTGAAAACGGGGTAGGTATGCTGGCATCCATGGAGGCAGAGTTTCAAGAGGCGCTGACGAAAGACTACTTGGTGCAAGAAACAGAAAAAACTGCCATTGCTACGGGAGAAATTTCCTATGAATTTATAAAAAAACTGGTAAATATGGTAAAAATGCGGTATAATAGAATTGATACCGATGTTGTGATGGTAAAAAATCAACTGTTCGGCGGCAAGGTTACCGTGTCTGGCCTTTTGGGCGGCGCCGATTTAATTCGCGCACTTGCCGGCAAAGGCTACAGACGGGTGCTGATTACCAGATCCATGCTAAAGGCAGATGAGGACATTTTTTTAGACGATATTTCTCTTTTGCAGGCAGAGCAGGAGCTGGGTATGAAAATTATTCCCGTGGAAAACGATGGAGAGGCTCTGCTTTGTGCAATTTTGGGCAGAGAAGAAAGGATTGACCAATGAGAAAAGCGACAGTTGCCATTGTAGGTCGCCCCAATGTGGGCAAATCGACGCTGTTTAATAAAATTGTGGGGCAGCGGGTGTCCATTGTGGACGACACCCCCGGTGTTACCCGCGATCGCATTTATATGGAGGCAGAGTGGCTGGGACGGAATTTTATGCTGATTGACACCGGCGGTATTGAGCCTGCCACCGACAACGAAATTTTAAAGGGCATGCGCAGACAGGCAGAAATTGCCATCGAGCGTGCCGATTGTGTGGTACTGCTTACCAACATCCACGACGGACTTACCGCAGCGGACAAAGATGTGGCTGCCATGCTGATAAAATCGGGCAAGCCTACGGTTTTAGCGGTAAACAAGGTGGATAGCGGCGGTCAGCCCCCTATGGATTTTTACGAATTTTATAATTTAGGACTGGGCGACCCCATTGCTATTTCCTCGGTGCACGGCATGGGCGTGGGTGATTTATTAGACGAGGTGTTTGCAAACATTCCCAAGGAGCTTTTGGAAAACAGCGAAGAGGAGGACGACTCTTTGCGGGTTGCCATTGTGGGCAAGCCCAACGCAGGCAAATCCTCTTTGGTAAACAAGATTTTAGGAGAAGAACGCGTAATCGTCAGCGATGTGGCAGGCACCACAAGAGACGCGGTGGACACCACCTTTACAAAAGACGGCAAAACCTATACATTAGTTGACACCGCAGGCATGCGCAAGCGCGGCAAGGTGGACGAGGGCATCGAGCGCTACAGCGTTTTGCGTTCTCTGTCTGCTGTGGATAATTGCGATGTGTGCATCATTGTGGTGGACGCAAACGAGGGCATTTCCGAGCAGGATTCCAAAATTGCAGGCTACGCCCACGAAAAAGGCAAGGCATCCATCATTGCCATCAACAAGTGGGATTTAATAGAAAAAGACACAAACACCATGAACACCTTTCGGGAAAAGGTAAATTTGGAGCTGGGCTTTATGCTTTATGCCCCCCAGATTTACATTTCTGCATTAACAGGGCAGCGCGTGGGCAAGCTGTTTGAGCTGATTAATTATGTTCACGCACAAAATTCCATGCGCATCAAAACGGGTATGCTAAACGATGTTTTGGCAGAGGCAACCATGAAGGTGCAGCCCCCGTCAGACAAGGGCAAGCGGCTGAAAATTTATTACATGACCCAGGCGTCTACTTGCCCGCCAACCTTTGTGGTGTTTGTAAACAACAAGGAACTAATGCACTTTTCCTACCTACGATACTTAGAAAATCAGATTCGCGGTGTGTTTGGTTTAGAGGGAACGCCTGTGCGGTTTATTGTGCGGGAACGAAAGAACGAAAAAGATTCAGGCAGTAAGGAATAGCGGAGGCAAACGATATGGCTTTATCACTGATTATCAGCAGCATTTTGGGGTATGTAATCGGCAGCATCAACACCTCAATTGTGGTTTCGAAACTGAAGAAAAATGACATCCGAAAGCACGGCAGCGGCAATGCAGGCGCAACCAACACCCTCAGAGTTATGGGAAAAGGCGCAGCGGCACTGGTGCTTTTGGGGGACGGTCTGAAAGCGGTTATCTCCATCCTTTTGGCATGGTGGGTGGCATCTTTGTTGCGGCTTGGCCCCGATGGCATTGCATACAGTAAATACTTAGCGGCACTGTTTGTCGTTTTAGGTCACAATTTCCCCGTGTTTTTTGGCTTTCGCGGCGGAAAGGGCATTGTAACCTCCGTTGCGGTTATGTATATGCTGGACTGGCGGGTTGCAACCATCGCGCTGCTTTTGGGCATCTTGGTGATTGTACTGACGCGGTATGTGTCGTTAGGCTCTATGACGGGCTGTGTGATGTACCCTGTGTTTGTGTTTGTATTTTCCCGCGGCAACATGCTGCTACATGAAAAAATGCATCTTGTGCTGGCGCTGATTTTAGGTGCCCTTGGCATCTGGCGCCACAGAAGCAATATTAAAAAACTGATTCGCGGGACAGAATCCAAAATCGGCGAAAAGGCAAAATCATAAACATATGTGATGCGCCCGAAAATAGCGGGCAGAAAGGAACGGATATGAACATTGCAGTCATCGGTTCAGGCAGCTGGGGCTGTGCCCTTGCTTCCGTTTTGGCGGAAAAAGGCAACAGCGTGCGGTTGTGGTCTTATTTTGCGCAGGAAAGTGAAAGCCTAAAAAAACATAGAGAAAATAAGCAAAACCTTCCGGGACTGATTTTGCCGGAAAATGTTACTTACACCTCCGATTTAAAAACGGCGGTTTCGGGCTGTCCTGTCATTGTGATGGTAACGCCGTCTTCTGTGATCGGCGCAACGGCAGAGGCAATGGCACCATATGTTTTAGATGGCGCGGTGGTGGTTTGCGCATCAAAAGGGTTTGACTCCAAAACACAAAAAACCCTGACAGAAACCATCCAGGATGCCGTTCCCAATGCAAAGGTTGCGGCGCTTTCCGGTCCTTCTCATGCAGAAGAGGTGGCAAAAAAAATGCCAACCATGTTGGTGGCAGCAGCCGGCGATTTAAAAGTTGCCAAGCAGCTGCAGGATTTATTTATGACAGATAATTTGCGCATCTACACCAGCACCGATGTTTTGGGTGTGGAGCTGGGTGGTGCGCTTAAAAATATTGTGGCGCTGTGCGCAGGAATTTCCGACGGTTTAGGCTTTGGGGATAATACCAAGGCGGCGCTGATGACAAGGGGCATGAAAGAGATTACCCGTCTTGGTGTTGCCATGGGGGCGTCTTTATCCACCTTTAGCGGTCTTTCGGGCATGGGCGATTTGATTGTAACCTGCACCAGTATGCACTCCCGCAACAGACGGGCAGGCATCTTAATCGGGCAGGGCAAGTCAAAGGACGAGGCAATGGAAGAGGTCAATATGGTGGTGGAGGGCGTTTATGCCACAAAAGAGGCATACACCCTGTCAAAACGCTTAGGGGTTGAAATGCCCTTAACAGAGCAGGCGTACCGCGTTTTGTTTGAGGGAGCATCTCCCAGGGAAGCGGTAGCGCGGCTGATGACCAGAGAAAAAAAGCACGAGTCCGACGACGGCTTTGTTTTTAAACTGTAAAAGAAGCGGAGAGAAGCATCATGGCAATGTGGTTTCATAAACATAAAAAAGAACAAGAAAATAGCGCGCCTGTGCCGCAGCCTGTGGCAGAGGAAACAGGTTCTGCGCTGGAAGCACAGGAAGATGCATCCAAAGGCTTTTTTGCGAAACTCAAGGCAGGACTTTCTAAAACAAGAACTGCCATTTTCGGCAAGATAGACGGCGTGTTTTCTGCCTTTTCCTCCGTGGACGAGGACTTGTTTGAAGAGCTTGAGGAAACGCTGATTATGGCAGACATCGGGGTGGACACCTCGGTATATATCATCGAAACCTTGCGAAAAGCTGCAAAAGAGCAGCATATCACAGAGCCTCAGGCACTTAAGGAAACATTAAAAACCGTTATTTCGGACATATTAACAAAACAGGATAACACATGTCATATAGAAGAAAGCCCTGCGGTTATCATGGTGATCGGCGTTAACGGTGTGGGCAAAACCACATCCATCGGCAAAATGGCACATTTCTACAAACAGCAGGGGAAGAAAGTGATTCTGGCAGCGGCAGACACTTTTCGCGCCGCAGCCATTGACCAGCTGGAAATCTGGGCGCAGCGGGCAGGCGTGGAAATTGTGAAGCATCAGGAGGGGTCAGACCCCTCGGCAGTGGTGTTTGATGCAATCTCTGCTGCAAAGGCGCGGGGCGCAGACCTTGTGATTTGCGACACAGCAGGCAGACTTCATAACAAAAAGAATCTGATGGAGGAGCTGGCAAAAACCGCTCGCGTGATTGAGCGGGAAACGGGCAAGCCCGCCTCTGAGGTGCTTTTGGTGCTGGACGCATCCACAGGGCAAAATGCCTTGGTGCAGGCGCGGGAGTTTGCAAACAGTGCAGGCATTACAGGCGTGATTTTAACCAAGCTTGACGGCACGGCAAAAGGCGGTGTTGTGATTGCACTGTCAAGAGAACAGAATATTGGCGTAAAATTTATCGGCGTAGGCGAGGGTATGGAGGATTTGCAAGCATTTTCTCCAACGGAATTTGCAAAAGCGTTGCTTCCTGACGAGGAAACGGCTTTTTAAGGAGGAACACACATGGATTTTCAAAACGGCTTTGAGGGATTTGGTGGTTTTTCTGACGGCGAAAATTTAAAAGAAAAGTTTCACAAGCAACGGGGCAAAATGTCCAGGGGCAAAAAAGCACTTTTTATTGTGGTTGCTGTTTTGCTTTTGCTGGGCTTGTTTGCGGGACAAATTTTAAATTTCATTATGCAGGTTTGGCAGATTGAAGAAATCGGCAGCGGCTATACCGACATTTTCTGGAAAAACTTTTTCTGTCGGTTGGCGGTGTCTGCCTCCGGCTTTCTTTTGGTATTTTTGGTGTCGGTCATCAACTTGTTTTTGCTGCGCAAACTTCTGTTTTTAAAACACACAAACGCAGCATTCTTCCGCAAAAAGTGGCCATATCTTGCAGTTTCGGCGCTGCTTGCCCTTATCTTTGGCGGCATTTTGGGCGAAAACGCTTATGTGGAGCTTTTGTCGGCGCTAAATGCCACAAGCTTTGGCGTTTCGGACCCCTTGTTTTCAAAGGATATCGGCTATTACATTTTTATCCGTCCCTTTTTAAACACCATGGTAACGGCGTTTAAAAGCGTGTTTATCATCCAGACCATTTTGGTGGCGCTTATCTATTTTGCGGTGCTTTTTTCTGCCGGCATCAAAAGCGTTAAGGAAATGGTAAAAAGAGAGCGGGGCGGTCTTTGCCATGTGCTTTTTAATGTGCTGCTTTACTATGTTAGCATGATTTTATCCTATCAGCTTACCGCGGAAAACTTAATGTATAAAAGCTTTGGCGGCAACGGAGAAATTGCCGGCGCCGGCTTTATCGAGGCAAACATCTTTCTACCTTATTACCGCATTGCGCCGTACATCATTTTGTTAGCTGTGGTTTTGGCAATCGTCTTTTTGTGGCGCAAAAACTACAAGCTTTCTGTTGGCGCGGTTTTGGCAGTGCCCGTTTTATATGTAGGCGTTCTTTTGGTGTCTTTTGTGACCCAGCAATTCGTGGTTTCACCGGATGAGCGAAACCGCCAGACGCCTTATATTGCACATAACATGGACGCCACCAAACAGGCATTTGGGCTTGATGACATCCACCAGGTGCAGTTTGACTTTTCAAAGCCCTTAACCGATGATGTGTTAAACGTCAAAAAGGAAGAACTGTTAAACACCCGTGTGATCGACTTTTCAGCCAGTTTAACGGCGTATAACCAGCTGCAGTATTTCAGAAAATACTATACCTTTAACGATATTGATGTGGTACCTTATAAAATCAATGGAGAAGACACGGGCGTATTTTTGTCTGCCCGTGAGTTAAGCAAAGAAAATTTAGAGCCGTCGGCACGGTCTTATACCAATGAAAAATTCCGTTACACCCACGGCTTTGGTGCGGTGGCAAGTCCAATCAATCGCACAACGGCAGACGGCCAGCCGGATTTTGTGCTAAAGGACATTCCCCCCAAAGCGACAGAGGGTATGCCGGAGCTGACCCAACCCCGCATCTATTTTGGGGAAAGCACCAACGACTATGTAATTGTTGGCGGCGCAAACCGCGAGCTTGACTATTCAGAGGGCTACACCGATGTGGAATATACCTACGAGGGTGACGCCGGCGTAAACTTGAGCTTTTTCAAAAAGCTTTTGTTTTCTATTTATTACGGCGACTATAAAATGTTCTTCTCCGGAAACATTGACGCAGACAGCCGCATTTTGTTAAACCGCAATGTGCTGGAGCGTGTGAAAATGGCAGCGCCCTTTTTCCAATACGAAAACGACCCCTGCATTGTGGTGGACGATAGCGGCGCAATCAAATGGGTGGTGGACGGTTTTACCTATTCCAACCAATACCCCTACGCTCAAAACTTTAACGGTGTGAATTATATCCGCAATTCTGTAAAAGCAATTGTGGATGCATATACCGGGGACATCACTTTTTATATCATCGATCAGGATGACCCCATTGTACGCACCTATCAAAAAATTTATCCCTCTTTGTTTACAAATGAGCCCATTCCGGAAACGATTGCAAATCACTTAACCGTGCCCGAGGGACTGTTCCAGTTGCAGGCACAGGTATACCAGCGGTATCATTTAGACGACGCGGGACAGTTTTATGACCAGTCGGATGTTTGGCGCATATCTACGGAAAAATATCAAAACAATGAGATTACCGTTTCCCCATACTTTAACATGTTTACCATTGAGGGAGAAGAAAAACCGGAACTGGTGCTGACGCTTCCTTATGTGTTGGGGGATAAATACAACATGGTGGGCATTTTAATGCTTCGCAGCACGCCGGAGCATTACGGGGAACTGTTCCTATACCGCATCCCCAAGAGCGAAACGGTTTACGGACCCATGCAGATTGAAAATAAAATCGACAACGACCCGGATATTTCAAGAGAAATGACGCTTTGGGGACAAGGTGGCTCCTCGGTTATCCGCGGAAATCTGTTGGTGATTCCTTTTGAAAATTCCATTTTCTATGTAGAGCCGGTGTATATTACTTCCCAGAACAATGCCTCACTTCCTGAGGTAAAGCGGGTTATCGTGGCGTATAAGGATGCCATTGCCATGGCACCAACGCTGGATGAGGCACTGTCTCAAGTGCTTACCACATCTGATGGGCTCAATACAGAAAAGCTGGAGCAAACACCGTCTGATACAGCTCCCGCACCGCAAGCACCGCCTGTGGATATAGACGGGGTAGCGGCAGAAATTCAAAAGGTGTTAGACGCATATGATGCCTTTCGTGCTTCCAGCAGTCGAAACGACTGGAACAAAATGGGGCAGGATTTGGACGCTTTGGATAAAGCCATGAACGACTTGCGATAATTTTTCACAAAAATCAAAACTGTTTTATGGTTGTTTTTTCCAAAAATGATTTACGGGTATTTACAAATGCGAACACATATGGTATAATTGAAAAAATTTAAACAAAGGACGGGGATATAAAATGACAGAATATGTAGCACCCTTTTTTGTGCTGGGCGCCTCAATACTTGCATTGCTCTTTGCAGCGTACCAATTTTATTCGGTGAAAAAAATGCCGGAAGGCACAGAGCGTATGGCATCGATTTCTGCGAAAATCCGCAAGGGTGCCATGGCGTATTTAAAACGGCAATATAAAACCGTTGGTATCTTTTTCTTGGTTATGGTGGTATTGCTGAGCATTTTGGCATCTTTTGGGTTTTTAACACCCTTTGCGCCTTTTGCATTTTTAACGGGAGGCTTTCTGTCCGGTTTGTCAGGCTTTGTGGGCATGAAGATTGCCACCTATGCCAACGCAAGAACGGCAAATGCTGCGCAGCAGGGGCTGAACAGAGGTTTAAAGCTTGCGTTTTCCTCCGGCACAGTTATGGGCATGACCGTTGTGGGATTGGGCTTGCTTGATATCAGCATTTGGTTTATCCTTTTAAAATTTGTGTTTCAACTTCCCATTGACAAAATTATGTCTGCCATGCTTACCTTTGGTATGGGTGCCAGCTCTATGGCGCTTTTTGCCAGAGTGGGTGGCGGTATTTTCACAAAAGCTGCAGATGTAGGTGCAGATTTGGTGGGTAAGGTAGAGGCAGGCATTCCGGAAGACGACCCCAGAAATCCTGCAGTTATTGCAGACAATGTAGGCGATAATGTAGGCGATGTTGCAGGCATGGGTGCCGATTTGTACGAATCCTATGTAGGCTCTATTATCTCATGTGGTGCTTTGGCGGTTGCGGCAGGGCACAGCATCAAGGGCGTTCTGCTGCCAATGCTTATTGCGGGCATCGGCATTTTGGCATCCTTGATATCCACTTTCTTTGTTTCCACAAAAGAGGGCGCAACGCAGAAAATGCTGCTTGGCTCTTTAAGAAAGGGAACTTATACCGCATCTGTTCTTTCGGCTATTGCAAGCTTTGTTTTGATATGGTTTATAATGCCTGATGCAAAGAGCTTGTTTGGTTCTGTTTTGTCCGGACTTTTGGCAGGCGTTTTGATTGGATATTTTACGGAATATTACACATCCGATTCCTATCGCCCAACACAAAAGCTGTCCGCTTCTTCTGAAACCGGTTCTGCAACCATCATTATTGATGGTCTTGCGCTTGGCATGCGTTCTACTGCCATTCCGGTGGTGATTATCGGCATTTCAGTTCTTGCAAGCTACTTCTTTGGCGGTGGATTCTCCGGCGCAGAAAACGCATTTGCCAGCGGACTTTACGGTGTGGGACTTTCTGCGGTTGGTATGCTGGCAACCCTGGGCATTACGCTGGCAACCGACGCGTATGGACCGGTTGCAGACAATGCCGGCGGCATTGCTGAAATGAGCGGACTTCCGGCAGATGTAAGAGCGCGCACAGATGCGCTGGATTCTTTGGGCAACACCACCGCAGCTACCGGCAAGGGCTTTGCCATTGGTTCTGCGGCACTTACTGCACTGGCGCTGATTGTTTCTTACACCGATGAAATTATGGCGCTGGATGCATCCAAACTGCAATTGGAAATCACCAACCCGGCAGTTTTGATTGGCTTATTGGTAGGCGCAATGCTTCCGTTTTTGTTCTCTGCAATGACGATGCAGGCGGTGGGCAGAGCGGCACAAAAAGTTGTGGTAGAAGTACGCCGTCAGTTCCGGGAAATCAAGGGTCTTTTGGACGGAACTGGTGAGGCAGACTATGAAACCTGTATTGATATTTGCACCAAATCCTCTTTAAGAGAAATGGTTGCACCTGCGGCGCTGGGCGTTTTAGCTCCCATTTTGGTGGGCTTGGTGTTGGGTGCAAACGGCGTTGTTGGTATGCTTGCAGGCGCACTTGTATCCGGTTTTGTTCTGGCAGTTATGATGGCAAATTCCGGCGGTGCATGGGACAATGCAAAAAAATATATAGAAGCAGGCAATTTTGGCGGCAAGGGTTCTTCCCAGCATCACGCGGCTGTTGTAGGCGACACCGTTGGAGACCCCTTTAAAGACACCGCAGGTCCCTCGGTTAACATTTTGATTAAGCTTTTGTCCATGGTATCCATTGTGTTTGCCTCCGTTGTGGTAACATATGGCGGATTTGGTCTGTTTTCATAATCAGTAGATTAAAAAGAGCTGCGACACCGCAGCTCTTTTTTTTATGCATTTATATGAAATATAAAAAAAGATTCCCTGCTTTCGTCACCAAACAAACGGAAACGCCATATAGTGAGATTGAGAAGCAACTTTCGATAGAAAGCTTAACGCAAAAAGGAGTGAAGACGATGGTACGGCGATGCCTTTCCTTGCTTCACCCCGGGGAATGCGGCGTGGTGCAGGGACTTTTGTGCAAAAGCAGCATCCGCGGGCGTTTGCAGGATTTGGGAATGATAGAGGGAACAAAGGTGCGATGCCTGCAGAAAAGCCCTTTGGGAGACCCTACGGCATTTTCTGTTCGGGGCGCAGTAATTGCCCTGCGACATGAGGATGCATCAAAAATTGTTATTTTATAAATAATGGGGCAGCATGGCTGCCTTTACATAGATTCAGGAGGTAAAGCGATGGGCTTAACAAACGCTTCAACAGGCGCGTCAGCAAAGGATACCTTTTTAGCAGAAAAGCAAGCGGGGCAGGGGCTAACGCTTGCCCTGGCAGGAAATCCAAATGTAGGAAAAAGCACGGTGTTTAATAGTCTGACGGGTATGCATCAGCACACGGGCAACTGGCCGGGCAAAACAGTTACCGGCGCCAAGGGAAGTTGTACATATCATGATACAACCTACACACTGGTGGATTTGCCGGGGTGCTATTCTTTGCTGGCGCAATCCAAGGAAGAAGAGGTGGCGCGGGATTTTATCTGCTTTGGAGAACCGGATGCCGTTATTGTGGTGTGCGATGCGGTTTGCCTTGAACGCAACTTAAACCTGGTGTTGCAAATTCTTGAAATTACTGCCAAAACAGTGGTGTGTGTTAATTTAATAGACGAGGCGGAAAAGAAACAAATCAAAATAGATTTGCCCAAATTAGAGGCGCTTTTGGGCGTACCGGTAGTGGCGGTGTGCGCCAGGGACAAAAAAGGACTGGACGCACTTTTAGATGCGGTGGAGCAGGTGATTAACTATCCGCCTGCACCTATTTCCCCTGTGCGCTATAACGAGACAATAGAGCAGGGGACAAACGCCTTAATGCCGTCTCTTTTGCCCATCACGCAGGGAAAAATCAATCCCGCATGGGCAGCGAGAAAACTGCTTTTGGGGGATGAACAGGCAATTTCTGCTATGAAAGACTATTTGTCGGCAGATTTTGGCGAGTGCATTCTAAAAGCTGCGCCCTACCAATCCGTAGTCACCCGTGATGATGTTTCGGCTGCTCTGGTGGCAAGGGCGGAGGAAATTGCCAACGAAACCGTTACCTTTTTAAGTAAGCAGTATGACAAACGAGACAGAACGCTGGATAAAATTCTGGCGGGGAAATGGGGCTATGGTGTGATGCTCCTTTTGCTGCTTTTTGTGTTTTGGCTCACCATTGTAGGCTCTAACTATCCGTCCCAACTGCTTTCGAAAATGTTGTTTCAAACGGAGGAATGGCTCTATCAGGGGCTTTTATTTGTTGGCGTGCCCCTTTCTTTTTGCGAAATGCTGGTGCATGGCGTCTACCGCATGCTGATTTGGGTGGTGTCTGTCATGCTGCCGCCTATGGCAATCTTCTTTCCGTTGTTCACGCTTTTGGAGGACGCGGGCTATCTTCCCCGGGTGGCGTTTAATTTGGATAAGTGTTTTCAAACCTGCAGCGCCTGCGGAAAACAAGCGCTAACCATGTGCATGGGCTTTGGGTGTAACGCGGCAGGGGTGGTGGGCTGCAGAATCATTGACTCTCCCAGAGAGCGACTGATTGCCATGCTCACCAACAATTTTGTTCCCTGCAACGGCAGATTCCCCATGCTGATTTCCATCATTTCCATGTTTGTCGTGATAGGTGGAGGTGTTTTGCAATCGGTGGGCAGCGCGATGGTGCTGTTGCTATTAATCATGCTGGGCATCCTTGCCACATTTCTTGCGTCAAAGCTGCTCTCTGCAACTGTATTAAAGGGTGTTCCATCCTCCTTTGTGTTAGAGCTGCCGCCATACCGCCGTCCCCAAATCGGAAAAGTGCTGGTGCGCTCCATCTTTGACCGCACCTTGTTTGTTTTGGGGCGGGCAATTTTAGTTGCCGCGCCTGCGGGGCTTGTAATCTGGCTGATGGCAAATGTGTCCTTTGGGGAACAAACGCTGCTTTCCCACTTGTGTGCATTTTTTGAACCTTTGGGAAATTTGTTGGGCATGGACGGCGTCATTTTCATGGCGTTTATTTTGGGATTTCCCGCTAACGAAACCGTTATCCCTATTATGCTGATGGCATACCTCGCCCAAGGAAATCTAACCACTGTGCCGGATAGCCTGGCGCTGAAAAGCATTTTGGTGGAAAACGGCTGGACCACGCTGACCGCCGTAAATGTTTTGTTGTTTTCCTTGTTCCATTGGCCCTGTTCCACCACGCTGATGACCATCAAAAAGGAATCGGGCAGCATGAAATGGACCGTGGTGGCAGCCGTTTTGCCCACTGTGATAGGCGTTTTACTCTGCATGCTGACCAAGGCTGTCGCAAGCCTTGTATAAAAAAAGGGCTGTAGCAAAATGCGCAGACCACACAAGGCAAAGAAAAGTGCATTACAAAGTCATATTGCTTTATTGATAATAGAAAATACTGTGAAATTTAAGGAAGGAATTCGCAAAATGCGAATTCCTTCTATTTTTGTTGCCTTGTGTTTTGAACAAACTTCGCCTCTTGGCGTACCCTCGTACGCCTTTGGGGAACCGAAAACAAGGTGTCACCTTGTTTTCGCTCAGTTTGTCCAATCTGTGCTATTTTCCGTCCAGCCCAAAAAGGGGCTGTAGCAAAATGCTACAGCCCCTTTTTCTGATTTATCATTTAGTTGTTTTTATCATCCACATACCTTGCCAAAACATAAAGGTAATCTGACAAGCGATTGATATAGATGATGGCGTTTGCATCTGCGCCGTAAATCTGGCTGACTTTACAAAACCGCCGTTCTACTCTGCGGGCAATGGCTCTTGCCATATCGATGCGGGCAGACGCCTCGCAAGCCCCATACACCACAAAACCGGGTTTTCGTGAAAATTGCGCTTCGGTTTTGTCAATTTTTTTCTCTAAAGCATCTATCATGTCGCTGGAAACAGCAAAATCCTTGTTTGCGCTGTCGGCAACACCGGACATAATCTTCATCAAATCCTGCTGAATGGCAGTGATGTTTTCCTTGCCGTTGTCGCAAAGTAACACCTTTGCAAGCCCCAGCTGGCTGTTGAGTTCATCTATATTACCCAAAAGCTCGATGCGTGCATCGTGTTTGGGAACGCGAGCGCGATTGAGCAGGGAAGTAGTGCCAAGATCTCCTGTTTTTGTATAAATGCTCATCATCCAAAATCCTTTCTATTTA
>JAZPYM010000054.1:0-2261 GCA_045544215.1 Congzhengia sp. | reverse complement strand
CACCCGCACGCTGCCGCGACCGGTTTCGTAAATGGCGCGGATATCCTCTTCTTTATAAAGCAGGCACCCGCCGGTTGCAAAGTCCGGCGCCTTTAAATAGGTGGCAAGGTCTGCCTGCTGGTTTTGAAGATATGCAATTTCTGCCTCGCACACCTCGGTTAGATTAAAGCTGCAGATGTTAGACGCCATACCCACCGCAATGCCCTGGTTTGCATTCACCAAAATGTTGGGATACGCCGTAGGAAGAAGCGTTGGCTCCTTTAAAAGACCGTCATAGTTGTCCACAAAATCCACGGTGTTTTTGTCAATGTCGCAAAAAAGCTGTTCGCAAATTGGGTCCAGCTTGACATTGGTATAACGAGAGGCGGCAAACGCCATGTCGCGAGACTGGTGCATACCAAAATTTCCTTTGGAATCCACAAAGGGATAAAGAAGCGCGCCGTTGTCACGGGTGAGGCGCACTAAGGTTTCATAAATCGCCATGTCGCCGTGGGGGTTTAATTTCATGGTCTGTCCCACCACATTGGCAGATTTTGTTTTTTCTCCCGTTAAAAGTCCCATTTTATACATGGTGTACAAAAGCTTTCTGTGGGACGGCTTAAACCCGTCAATTTCAGGAATAGCGCGGGAAATAATAACGCTCATGGCATAGGGCATGTAGTTGTTTTCCAACGCGCTGACAACACTTTGATCTGTAAAATATTGTTTCATTGTTTTCCTCCCGTGTTACTTAATAAATCCAAAACCACCTGGGATGCCATTAAAAATCCGGCAGCCGGCGGAACAAAGGGCATACTGCCCGGAGTCTGTTTAATTTCGTCTGGGAAAGGTTTTGTGGGCGTAATGGGAATTTCCTCCGAATAAACAACCTTAAGGCTTTTAACGCCGCGGTTTTTCAGCTCCCTGCGCATCACGCGGCAAAGGGGGCAAACCTTGGTTTTATAAATGTCGGAAACTAAAAGCACTTCCGGGTGCAGCTTGTTGCCTGTGCCCATGCAGCTGATAATTGGCACGCCCAGCGCCTGCGCCCGTACGGCAAGCTCAATTTTTGCACTGACCGTGTCAATGGCGTCGATGATGTAGTCAAACTTTGAAAGGTCAATTTTATCAGCGTTTTCAGGCAGGTAAAACATGGGGATTTCCGTTACCTGCGCGTCGGGGTTGATGGCTTTGATGCGTTCTTTTTGCACACTGGTCTTTGGCTTTCCCACCGTTTGTGTGGTCGCCAGAAGCTGACGGTTGATGTTTGTTACATCCACCACATCCTTGTCAACCAGCGTGAAGCGCCCAATGCCACTGCGGGCAAGGCTTTCTGCCGCGCTGCTGCCAACGCCGCCCACGCCAAACACAACCACTGACGCAGACGCAAGCACACGCTGCCCCGCTTCTCCAATTAACATTTCATTGCGACTAAACCGCTTGTCCAAATCATCGCCTCCGCCCATTATCATCCATTTAATCATTATTATATCATAAACAGAACAATTTTTCCATAGTTTTGTATAAAAAAATATCCCGCTTTTCTGCGGGATATTTTTTACTTATTCTTCTTTAAAAAATAATTTATCAGACACAGAACCGGTATTTTGTAGTTCTTCCATAATATCATTTGCCAAATTCTGTATTTTTGTTAATTCACCGACTGCTCTTTCGTTTTTTACCGCACCCAGCGCAAATGACAGATTTAAATAACCGCTCAGCCGATACAATTTTCTAATCTTTTCTTTCATTTTTATTACTCCTTTACAGGCAATATATCGCCTATATAGTATCACAAATCGCCTATAAAGTCAAATACACTTGGATATAATGAAACTGGGTGATGCGTGTGATTTCTGTGATAAAAAATCGGATTTTGCAATTGTGTGAGCAAAATCATCTGACAGTGAACGGGCTTGCAGAGCGTTGTGGCATGCCGCCATCCTCTTTAAAAGCCATTCTGTATGGTAGAAGCAAAAATCCTACCATCAGAAATATTAAAATTTTGTGCGACGGACTCAATATGACACTGGGAGAATTCTTTTCTACCCCCGAATTTGATGCACTGGAACAAGAAATAAAATAAGAATTATACTACATGCAAAAACGCCTTTCCTTGTAAATGGGAAGGGCGTTTTTTTGGTGTTTTTTTGTTTTTGTTTGCCTCCAACAAAAGAAAAACAAACAAAAAACAAAAAAATCAAACAAATTTAAAGAAATGTGTTGACGAATCACGGGAAATGATGTATAATGAAATAAAATTGTAATATTGTGTGGAGGTC
>JAZPYM010000053.1:0-6704 GCA_045544215.1 Congzhengia sp. | reverse complement strand
AACGAAAGTGGGGTGAGGTGTGTGGTAATTACATTGCCTATGGATGTGAAAAATATTCTTGAAACTTTAAAGGCGCATGGTTTTTCGGCTTTTATTGTAGGCGCCTGTGTGCGGGACTCTCTTTTAGGTATTCCTCCTTCTGATTGGGGCATCTGCACCTCTGCGCTGCCTGAACAAATTAAGATACTTTTTCCCAAAACTTTTGATGTGGGTATTCAGCATGGAACAGTAGGTGTTTTGTTGCATGATAAAATTTTTGAGGTAACCTCTTTTCGAAAAGACGGAGATTATTTGGACAACCGCAGGCCTTTGTCCGTTACCTTTACCCCTTCTGTCACGGAAGACCTTTCCCGCAGGGATTTCACCATTAACGCGATGGCATATAATGAAACAGACGGATTGGTGGACCCTTTTGGAGGCGTTCAGGATTTAAAAAACGGTCTGATTCGCTGTGTTGGCGCTCCTGATGTGCGGTTTGGTGAGGATGCTCTTCGGATGTTGCGCGCGGTGCGATTTTCGGCGCAAAAAGGATTTTTGATTGAAAAAGAAACTTTCAATTCCATTCAAAAAAATGCGCCTTTGGTAAATAATTTAAGCAAGGAGCGCATCATAGAGGAAATTACAAAAATTTTGGTTTCTGACCGTCCTGAAGCGATGAAACTTTTATATGATTTCGGTGTTTTGCAACACATAATGCCGGAGCTATGTCGTTGCTTTTTAACAGAACAGCCCATTAAATGGCATCTTTATGATGTTGGTATGCACTCTTTAAAGGTGGTATCGCATCTTGAAAAAAAAGCGTATCTTCGTTTTGCAGGACTCATGCATGACTGGGGAAAGCCGCAGGCGCAAGGAACGCATCCCGACGGATCGGTTCATTTTCAAAATCATGCTGCGTCAAGCGTAGTGTTGGCAGAAAAATTTATGAAGCAATATAAATTTTCAAATCAGGACAAAGATAAAATTTTGCGTCTGATAAAGCACCATGACAGACAGATTATTCCTGAGAAAAAATATATTAAGCGGGCAATTTTAACAGTTGGTGAGGATATTTTTCTTGATTTATTAAACCTCAAAAGAGCCGACTGCCTTGCCCAGAATTTTGAATTAACTGCCTATCGTATGGAAACTTATGATGAAATCGAATCCATTTATTTTCAAATAAAAAAAGATAAGGAAGCCTTTTCTTTAAAAGATTTGGAAATTAACGGAACGGATTTAATAAAATTGGGCTACCAAGGAAAAGAAATCGGAAGTATGCTTTCTTCCCTGCTTGCTCATGTATTAGATGTGCCTGGTGACAACAAAAAAGATATTTTAATAAACCTTGCAAAAAAATAAACGGTGTTCTTCCACACCGTTTATTTTTATATAGAAAGAAATTTTTCTACTTCCTTTACTGTTTTTGCAAAATTTTTACACCCTGCTTTTTTGAGTTCTTCCCTACTGCCGTATCCATATAACACACCCAATGACTCTATACCATTTTCCTTTGCTCCATAAATATCATGGTCTCTGTCTCCCACCATGATGATTCTTTCTTTATCAAGTCCGTAGGTTTTGATTAAATGATCAATCACCTGGGTTTTTTCTGACCGTGATTCATCCATGGTGGCTCCCTCTAAAAAGTCAAAATACTGCGCAATTTTGAGTCTTTCCACAATATCCTTTGCATACAGTATTGGTTTTGCGGTTGCAAGGCACAAGGTTTTGTTTTTCTTTTTTAAATTCTTTAGCATTTGACCAACGCCATCGTACATAGACAAAGCATAAATCCCTTTTACCGCAAAGATTTCTCTGTATTTTTCAAGAGCTGTGTTTGCTTGTTGTTCCGTCATTTGATAATACTGCATAAATGCACCTACAAGCGGTGGCCCTAAGAAAAGTTTTAGTTTTTCATCATCCTCTTCTTGTATTCCAAAGTAGTTTAGTGCATAACGAAGGGATAAAAAAATACCCTCTTTGGAATCGGTTAAAGTGCCGTCTAAATCAAAAAATATAATATCGTTACTTTGCATTTCTTTTTCCTTTTTTTCTATTAATTTTCCTTATTTTATCATATTTTTCTTTTCTTTTCAATGAATTTGTGGTATAATTTATGTAGAACTTTTTTATTTTATAAACAAAAAGTTGTTTATAAGTTGTTAATTGTGGAAAATTTAGTTGTTAATTATTTTTTCCCTTACTTTTTTTTACATTTCGTTGATTTTTCTTTGTGGATTGTTTTGGATTTTTACATTTTATCCACATGGTTATACATAACGGGTTTTGTGTTAAGAGCGCTGAGTGGATGGGTTGTTAACAGAATTAACATCCCCTACTACTATTACTACTAATTTTAATAAATATTATTTTTTAAAGCGGAGGTTTATTTGTTATGAATTTAAAATGTAAACGGACTGACTTAATGGAAGCTGTAAGTATTGTTGAAAAGGCGGTTCCTGTGAAAACAACTCTTCCTATTATGGAGGGTATTTATGTTGAAGCAAAAGACGATTCTTTAAAATTAGTAGGTAATAATATGGAACTGGGACTTGAATGTATGATTCCTGCTGAAGTTCAGGCAAAAGGTATGGTTGTTGTAAAAGCAAATTTATTTACAACTGCAATTAAAAAACTGCCTGATTTTGAAGATGAGGTTTTTTTAGAAGTTGATGAAAAAGAAATGATTCATATACGCTGCGGAAATGCTAAATTTGATTTTGCCACAGCTTCTGCTGAGGATTTTCCGCTTTTGCCTTTGGTTGAAGATACTGTTTCTGTTGATATTAAAGAGGCAACTTTAAAAAATATGGTGCGACAGACGGTTTATGCCATCAGTACAAAGGAAGATAAGCCCATTTTGACAGGTGTTTATTTTGATGTGGAAGAAGATCTGATTCATGTGGTTGGATGTGACGGATACCGTGTTGCCATCAGAAAAGAAGAAATTACAGCAAATAAGCCGATGCAATTTATTTTGCCAGGAAAAAATGCAAAAGAGCTTTTATCTGTGATAGGAGAAAGTGACCAAGTGGTAACAATTTCTCTTTCTCGCAACCATGTGAAAATGCAACTGAAAAACTGCACCTTTGTTTCCAGATTAATTGACGGAGAGTATTTGAATTATAAGCATGTTGCAGACCATAAAAATAATCTGGTGATTGAAGTGGAAACACGAAAGATTTTGAATTCAATTGACAGAGCTGCCATGATTGTCAGTGAATCTGCAAAATCTTATGTGCTTTTAAATATTGAAGATGACAGTGTTTTTATCAACTGCGAAAGTGTGATGGGAAAGGTAAATGATAAGTTTAGCATCAGTATGATTGGTGAGCCGATGCAGATTGCTTTTAATCCCAGATATTTAATTGATGCTTTTAAAAATGTGGATGATGATGTTGTGAAATTCAGCTTCTCTACCCCTGTTACACCTACTGTAATTAGACCGATTGAGGGAGACAGGTTCACCTATATCGTTCTGCCGGTTCGTATCAAATGATTCATTTAAAGGAAACGGTGATTGTTGAAGGGGAATATGACAAAAAAAAGCTTAAATCTTTTTTGGATGCTAATATTTTAGTAACAGGCGGATTTCGCATTTTTAAAGATAAGGAAATGCAGGCTCTCATTCGCCGTCTTGCCAAAAAAGATGGTATTTTGATTTTAACCGATTCGGACAGGGCCGGGTTTTTAATTCGTAATTTTTTAAAAAACTGTACGGCGGGAGAACGAGTTTATCACGCCTTTATACCGGAATTAAAAGGCAAAGAAAGGCGAAAAGAAAAGCCGGGGAAAGAAGGAATTTTGGGAGTGGAAGGTATGGAAGAAGCGGTTTTATTAAATGCCATTTCTGCATCCGGTATTCATTTTTCTAAAAAAGAGCAGAGGAAGAATGAAGCAATTACAAAATTAGACCTTTATCGTGCCGGTTTTTTTGGAAAAGAAAAAAGCAGGCAAAAACGGGAGGAATTTTTAAAAAAGCATGGGCTTCCCTCCAGAATATCTGCAAATATGCTTGTAGATGTGATGAATTTATTGTTTGATAAAAAAGATTTAGAATGATTTTGAGAATGCCTCAATATACTAAGGTAAATCAGTATATTGAGGTGTTTTTATATGGAGAATTGTTTGATAAAACCTGCAGAGTATGTGTCAAAATTAAACATTTTTTTATTTTACTATTTAGGAATAAAAAGAATTTTTAAAAAAAATATTATAAAAGAAAAGGATTTTTTTATTGTTAAAATTCCTTTTTTATTCACAATGAAAGAAAAAAGAAAACAAAAATATTATGAAAAGTTATGTAATTATTTTCATAAAATGAATGTAAAAAATGTTTGCGCAGAACAGATAGATGAGTCTTTATTTCTTTATCATTTAAGAAAAGAATTTTATTTATGTAACGGAATTTCAGTTTTTTATGAAAATTTTCCAAACATTATTACTGCTTTTGCAGAAAAAAAGGGGTTTTCTTTGCAGGTATGTGAGGTTGTTTTTATTTCAAATTATCCAAATGAAATAAAAAAATTAATCGAAAGCACGATTCATCTCGTTAAGGGATTTTCAGTTTATACGAAACAGGCTGAACATTTTGTTTCGTTAGTGGATGAAATGCGAGCTTCTTATGGTGTTTTTATAGGAATAAAGAAAGAAGAAAAACCCAAAAAATATCATAAAATATATGTTAACTGTGAGGTAACAAATATTTTAGATGAAAATTTTTTTCAATCGGTTTTACTGCTTGATATTCATGGAGTTTATCTTGGAGGGTATCGTGATGTAATTTTTTCTTACAAAACGAAAGAGGATGGAATTTTAAAAGAGCAAAAAATTAAAAAAAATTTATCGTTTACAGAGTTTTATAAAAAAATAAAGCAAAATGAGGAAAATATGAATGAAAAACAAAAGAAAAACCATTATAAAATTGTGAATATTATAAAATAATGATTGACAAATATAGATATATCAATTATAATGTGGTAGAAAAGTTTTATCCGCCCACAGATAAATATGCAACAAATTTTGTGGGAAGAAAGGCAGAAAAAAGTGGAAAAAGAAATTATATTAACCTATAACAGGTTGAAAGAATTAGAAGCTGAGCTGGAATATCTGAAAACGGAAAAGAGAAAAGAGGTTTCCGAGAAGATTAAGGTTGCGCGCGGTTTCGGGGATTTGTCTGAAAATGCGGAATATGATGAAGCAAAAAAAGAACAAGGTGAAGTGGAAGTAAAAATTGTAAAACTGGAAAATATGCTGAAAAATGCAAAAGTCATCGATGAAGATGAAATTGATACCAGCAAGGTGGTTGTGGGAACAAAAGTTAAAATTTTAGATATTGATTTTGAGGAAGAAACTGTTTATGAGATTGTGGGATCGACAGAAGCATCTCCCAGTCAAAACAAAATTTCGGATGAATCACCCCTGGGAAGTGCACTGCTTGGTGCAAAACCAGAGGAAATCGTAACAGTTTCCGCACCAAATGGGGATTATCAGGTAAAAATATTATCCATTTCAAAATAAAAAAAGACGGAGGATGTTTTTCCTCCGTCTTTTTGATTGACACCTTTTAAAAAATGTGGTAGTATTAAAGAAATGAAAAAAGTGATTTTTAAAACCATATAAGGAGAGAAAAACATGAAATTACAACTAAAAAAGGAAATTTTTGGAAATTTAGAAACTACCCTTTTAACCCATGGTGGTTTTACTGTTTCTGCTTTTCGTTATTCCTCCGGTGTTGAGGCGTTAAAGGTAGAAAATAAAAAGGGACATTTTATCTTTTTACCCTTTCAGGGACAACAACTTTGGCATGTGAATTTTGGAGGAAGAGAAATTTCTATGGTAACCTCGGTGAAAGAGCCTGTTCCTACCAAAAATTTGATGGAAACCTATGGTTGCTTTATGATGCATTGCGGCGTTTCTGCTTTTGGTGCTCCGCAAGCAGATGATAATCATCCCCAGCATGGAGAGTTGCCGAACATTGAATATCAAAATGCATATATTGTTTGTGACCAGGATGAAAAAGGAAAATATATTATTTTAGGTGGCGTTTTGGATCATAATCTGGCATTTACCCATCATTATCAATTTGTACCGGAATGTAAGATTTATGAAGATGGCACTGTTTTTGAAATTTCTGTTTCTATTGAAAATATGAAGAAAAATCCCATGGAATATATGTATTTGTGCCATATTAATTTTGCACCCATGGAGGGAGCAAAACTGATTTATAGCGCAAAAAGGGATAAAGAACATATCAAAGTACATAAAATTGTAAACCCTGCAATGCCGCAGGAAAAGCAGGATAAGCTGAGAGCGTTTATGGATAGAGTGCAAGAGGATCCTTCCATTCATGACACCATTGGTGTTGAGGGAGAATGCTATGAGCCAGAAATTGTTTATGCTATCAAGTATGATGGAGATGAAAACAACCGCGCTTATACGCTCCAACACAAAGAGGGAATGGGTGCTTGTTATGTAAGTCACCCCATTGACAAATTGCCGGTGGGTGTTCGCTGGATGTCAAGAAGTGTGGATGAAGAGGCGTGCGGAATGGTACTTCCTGCAACTGCAGAGCATTTGGGATATTCTGATGCGAAGCGAAAGGGATATGTAAAAAGCTTAGCAGGCGGAGAAAAAATTTGCTTTACCATGGAAGCGGGCTACTTAACAGACGAAGAAACAAAAAGTGTTGTAGATAAGATTGATAAAATTTTAAAATAAAA
>JAZPYM010000052.1:0-35578 GCA_045544215.1 Congzhengia sp. | reverse complement strand
TGTAAAGGACCAGGCGCTGATGCTGCGCAAGAAAGAGGACCGCAAGGGGTATCAAATTGCATCCTCCCCTCTGTATCAGGAGGAGAAAAGCGCCGATAAGGCGGCAATCAACCAGGCGGAAACCATGCTGTTTTATGCAGAGGGCGAAGCGGGAAAGGAGGACTTTTCCCTTTACGCCAGGGCAACAGAAAAAGATGCAACTCCCCTGCTGATTGACCAAAATGTCACGGAATTTACCCCCTCGGCTGACGGCAAGCTGGTGGCATATTTAAAAGGCAGCAGCCTGTATCTTTCTCATCTGGACGCCCCCGAAATTATTGCTGTGGATGTAGAAGACTATGCCTTAAGCAAAAACAACCAGCAGGTTGTGTATCAAAAATCAGACGGACGGCTCTACACCTGTGGCACCGGCAGAGAGGATACTCCAAAGCTTGTGGACGAGGGCATTTCCATGCTGCTTTCTCCATTGGAGGAGTATGCTAAAATGTACTATTTAAAAAACGGCGCCCTGTATGAAAAGCTTTACGGGGAAACGGCGGTTTGCCTTGCTAAAGAGGTAAAAGACGCCGCGATGCTCCGCGGATTTTTGTATTTTGTAAAAGAAGAGCTTCGCCCTGTGGCATTTTCGCGGATTATAAAGGATACTGCACAGGCGCAGGACAAAAAGATTGACTTGCCGGAAAGGGCAGACTTTTTCACCCAGAGCGAAAACGGAAAAAAACATTTTGACCAGGCGGCATACACCGCCAGCGTGAAAGCATATAAAGCGGCAAGAATGCGGGACAGCATCCGCACCTATTTTAAAGAAACGCCCCCTCTTGCGGCCACCAATGTGCTGTACTGCATAGAGCAAGACGATGTGCGGGAATTAGACACAGACCTTGCCGCTACGCCCCTTTCTGCCCACAGCTTTGAAAACGGGCTTTTGTACGAAAAGGTTTTACCGGCAGAGGCTCCCATTGATATCATGACGCTTTCCTCCATGAAAGACGCCAAAACCGCCGTTTCCGCATGGCTGGCAACCCCCGGACAAACGGGACTTTCCCTGCTGCTGCCGGACAAAATGCCTTATTCTGCCCTTTCCTTTGTACCCACGGGCAAAATAGAGCTTTCTTCGGATGCAAAATTTCTCTATGTGCTCACAGAGCAGGATGAAAACGGCCGCGGCACCTTAATGCGCTACCAGATTGGCACAAGAGCGCTGAGAAATCCTGTTACATTAAAGCAAGGCGTAACCGATTTTGCAGTGGACACCACAGACACAGATGTGGCGTTTTTGTTTGATGGCGCAAGCCTTTTGATTTCCCAGGGAGGGCGGATTACCCACCTGGCAGACAGAAGCTGCAAAAACTTTTTCTATGTAGACGGCACCTTGTTTTTCTATGAGGACTACCAGGAAAACGAAAAAATCGGCGTTTTAAAAACCTACCGCAACGGAAAAATTCGCCTGGTGGACATTGGCGTTCACGATTTTCGAGTGCAGAATTTAAAAACCGTTACATATATCAAACACTATGAACAAGGCGCAGGCTTTGGGTCATTGTACCGCAAGTACGGCGCATCCCGCGCAAAGCGGCTGGATGTTTGCGTGCGCCAGATTTTAAGCAAATAACCACACCCCAAGTTTTTCTTTACTTTTTAGGACCCGTGTGGTAAAATAAAGGTATGAAAACAAGAAAAAAACCCCATAAATATATCAAATTTAGGAGGTAGAAACACATGAGAAGAACAGATTGGACCGAAGAAACAGAATTTGAAACAGAAAACAAGGTAGCCGAGGAAGAAATCACACCTTCTGAGGAATATGCCGATTATAGCGAAGAAAGCTACGAAAGCGGCCATGAAGAAGAGGAAGCACCTCGCTCCGGCGTTGGCAGAAAAATCTTTACTGTGCTGATTATTTTAATCGCTTTAGTTGCACTGTTTTTCGCATCTTCCAAGCTGACAAGCTTGTGGCTGGACTACCGTCAGACGCCGATTTCCTATGAAAGCGACGCCCCCGATATGAACGATGATGGCTCTATTTTTGATGAGCTTGACGAAGAGCAAAACGAACCGGAAATCACCGTGCAGCCCCAGGAAAGCTTAGAGCCTGAAGAAAGCGCAGCGCCCACCGAAAGCGCAAAACCAACAGAGAGCGCAAAGCCATCACCAACGGCAAAACCCTCTCCTTCTGCAAAACCGGCAGAAAGTGCAAAACCCACAAAAACCCCTGCGCCCACAAGCACCCCGGCACCCTCTAAGGCGCCCATTACCATCGTACCCGGAAATCCTGCAGCATAATGATGGAATATAAAACAAACAGCTACGAGGAAACTGCCCGGATTGCAAACCGGTTTGCACAAACGCTGAAAAGCGGTGATGTGGTGCTTTTATACGGCGAAATGGGCGTTGGCAAAACGGTGTTTACCAAGGGACTATGTCAGGGGCTGGGCGTGACAGATTATGTAACAAGCCCCACCTTTACCGTGGTAAATGAGTATGACGGTGCAGAAAATATGGTGTATCATTTTGACCTTTATCGCATTGAAGATGAGGACGAACTGATTGAAATAGGCTTTGAGGAATATTTAAAGGCAGAGGCAATCTGCGTGATTGAATGGCCCCAAAACGCCAAAAACAGCATGCCCAAACACCATTACCGCGTCACGATAAAGCGAACGGACACAGAAAATCAGCGAAATATTATAATAGAAACCATATAGTATGATACAGGCAGCTTGTAGCCCGCGGGGTATTTGCAAGCTGCCATCTACATACAAAGAAAGAGGACCACTATGCTTATGCTTGCCTTAGACGCCTCGTCAAAAGCCGCCACCGCGGCGTTGCTTTCAGACGGCGCGTTCCTTTGCGAATATACACAAAATCAGCCCAAAACACAGTCGGTAAAGCTGCTGCCCATGGTTGAGCAAATGCTGGCGGATTGCGACCTTTCCCTTTCCGATGTGGATGTGTTTGCCTGCGGCATTGGTCCCGGCTCGTTTACCGGGGTGCGCATTGGCGTGGCAACGGTCCGGGGCTTTGCAAAAACCCTAAACAAGCCCTGCGTGGCGGTAGATAGCTTGTCTGCCCTTGCAAACAATGTGTCCTGCTTTGACGGCACCATCTACCCGCTGGTCTGGGCGCGGGAAAACGAGTGCTACACCGCAGCATATGAAAACGGCGCGCAAATCCTTTCCCCTTGCGTCATGACGGTGGAGGAGATTATCGCCCACGGGAAAGACCGCCACTGCATATTTGTAGGAGACGGAGCGGAATTAAACCGCAGCGCATTAGAGCTTGCCCTGCCAAACGCTTGTTTTGCAGAGGGAAAGGCAAATCTTTTGTCTGCTGCCGCTTTGGGACAGGTGGCACACGCATCAGTGCTGGCAGGCAATCTTGAAACCTGCGAATCTTTAGTTCCTTTGTACCTAAGAAAATCTCAGGCGGAACGGGAATACGACGCCAAACATTCGCAAGATAATTAAAAAAATAACTATCACACAAATTGTAAAGGAGAACCTCTCTATGACCCGTGTTGTAATTGGCTGCGACCACGGCGGATTTGCGCTGAAACAGGACTTATTCGCATTTTTAAAAGAAAAAGGCTACGATGTGGTTGATGTAGGCACATTTGACGAAAATTCTGTGGACTATCCCGACATTGCAAAGGCTGCCTGTCAAAAGGTAACCGAAAAAGACTGCGCCTGGGGCGTGTTGATTTGCGGCACCGGTATTGGCATTTCCATTGCGGCAAACAAAATCCGCGGCATCCGCTGCGCCCTGGTTACAAACGAATATTCTGCCGAAATGACCAAACGCCACAACAATGCCAACATGCTTGCCCTTGGCGGCAGAGTGACCGGTCCGGATCTGGCAAAAAACATTTTAAACGCATACATTTCCGCCACCTTTGAGGGCGGCAGACACCAAGCCCGTGTGGACAAAATCGCCGGACTGGAGGAAGAAAACAAATGACACAAAGACGGGATAAAATTAATTATTATTTAGACATTGCCCAAACGGTTGCAGGGCGTGGCACCTGCCTGCGTCGCTGCTATGGCGCCATTATCGTGAAAAACGACGAGATTATTTCCACTGGCTATAACGGCGCACCCAGAGGCAGAAAAAACTGCATTGACCTTTGCCGCTGCGTCCGCCAGGAGCTGAATGTGCCCAGCGGGGAGCGGTACGAGCTTTGCCGTTCTGTGCACGCCGAGGCAAATTGCATCATCAGCGCACCCCGTCGGGATATGCTGGGGGCGAGCCTATACCTTGCCTGCTTAGACGGCAAAACCAAAGAGCTGCTTGCCGGCACCAACAGCTGCACCATGTGCAAGCGGTTGATTATTAACGCAGGCATCGAAACGGTGATTATCCGCGACACAAAAGACGATTATCGCATTGTTTCGGTAGAGGACTGGATTTTAGATGACGATTCTCTGGCAGATGCGTAAAATTGAATAAAACAAAAACGAAAAACTCGGCACACCCGGGTTTTTTTGTATGATAAAATACAATTTTGGGCAATCTAACAAAGGCAAAATTTTGCAAAAAAGGAGGGCAAACAGATGGATGAGGCGGCATTAATTCAAAACTGTCAAAAAGGCGACACTGCCAGCTTTTCTGCGCTGATTTTGCCCTATGAGCAGCGGCTTTTGCACCATGCTTATCGCATGCTTTCAAACGAATCCGAGGCAGAAGACGCGGTGCAGGAAACGCTGATTAAGGCATGGCAAAAAATTCATACCTACCACGGCGACGCTGCTTTTTCCACCTGGCTTTATACCATTTTGCATCGTGTTTGCCTGGACATGCTACGGAAAAACAAACGCCGCGCGCCTACTGTTTCCTTGTACCAAAGCGGCAAGGATGAGGAGGGGTTTACCCTTTCCATCCCCGACAACGCCCCCGGTCCTGACGAAAAATACAACCAAAAGGCAGCCCTTGCGGCTGTGGCAAACGCCATTGACGCGCTCTCTGATGAACACCGCACTGTAATTGTTCTGCGGGACATTGACGGACTGGACTATGACGAAATTGCAAAGGTAACCAACACTTCGCTTGGCACCGTAAAATCCCGCATTAATCGGGCACGCCTTGCCCTGCGCAAAATTTTGCAAAACCAGCGGGAACTTTTTGAATAATTTTCCGTCATAGGAAGTAGGAAAGGAGGAAACCAACGATAATGACAGAATTAAACTGTGAACATATGATAAATAAAATACCTCTTTTGCTTGACAATCAGCTGCCAGAGCAGGAAAAAGCGTGTTTGCTGGACCACATCCACTCCTGCCCCACATGCAGCATGGAATATGATTTTTTTTGCAAAACCAAGGAGCTTACGGAAACCCTTTCAGCACCAAAGCTGTCTTGCGGTTTTCACGACCGCTTAATGAACACCATTGAAACAGAAGCCAAACGCCCTGTTTTGCGCCCCAAAAAACTTTTCTACCGCAAAACCTACGGCTTTGCTGCAGCAGCAGCCGTTTTGGCGCTTTCGGTTGCATCCTATGTTGCTCTGCAATCAGGGTTTGATAACGGGCAAACGGGAACCTTGACCGCTCCGGTTGCACCCCATTCCACCGAGGCTGCCATAACCCCCCGGGCACAAGCCTCTACCGCACCAGAGGATAGCAAGACCACGCCAAAAGCCGGTCCGTCCATTGCCTCCAATGCGCCCCGGCAGGAATCCCCTGCTGCACCAGCCTTTGAGCAGAGCGCAAAAGAACCCCCGTTTTCTGCTGCCCAAATTGCAGAAAACCCGGAAAATGCCCTCTTGCCTGCCGTCACAGATGACGAGAAAACGCCTGATTGCAAGGTGTACCGCGTGTTTGTAGACCAATGGGCACTCCCCTTGGCAGAGGAAAAAATGCAAGGCTTTACAAAAGAAGAAAACGGCTATCGTGTGGAAACGGCGGTTGCCCCATTGCTTTCAGAGCTTGCAACGCTTTCCGGCTACCGCGTGGAAGAAGCAGCATCCGAAAACGAAAACACCTATATTCAACTATCAACAAACCAATAACAAAAACAGGCTGTAGCAAATCCGCCTTCTTTGCATCTGCGGGGGTTGCTACAGTCCTTTTTATGTGCGTTTACGCCGTGAAGGTCCTGCTTATTTGACAAAATGCACCATTTTTGATATAATAAAGGACAATCAATTGAAAGTAAAAGGAGTTTTTAAATATGAACTGTTTGCATTGCGGCAAGGAAATAGAGCCAAACAAAGCAATCTGCCCTCATTGCAATCATCCCATTGATATAGAAGATGCACCGCTTACCAACGATGCCCGCATCGACAACATGCCAGAGCTTCACGACGAGCTTTCCCGCATTGGCGAGCTGCGACAGAAAAAGGAACACAAATCCCACCGCGCCCTTTGGGCAATTTTGATTTGCGTTTTGTGCCTTTTGGTTGCAGGGGCAGGAATGCTTTATATGATAGAAAAGGAAAAACGCGCACAAGAGGCGGCAGAAAAGGAACGGATGCGCCCATCTTTCGTCACAGGCAGGCAGATACAAACCATGCTTTTGGGCGATGAAATACCATTTTTGGTATCCGATGGGCAATCTGCAAAAGACGCCATTTTAAGCATAAAAGACCGGCTTGGCGTAACAGATTCTGCCACAGATTTTGCTTTAGAATCGTTGCACACGGTCGGCGGCGATACCTATTACCGCTTCCGCCAGACTTGGAACAACCTTTCTGTTTACGGCGGCGAACTGATTTTAGCATCATCAAAAGACGGAAAAGTTATCGCGCTAAATTCCAATATCATTGAAACAAACGGGCTTGAAAAAGGCGCCACCTTGGATGATGGTGCTGCCGGAAACGCCATCAGTGCATACATTAACAAGCTGTCCCCGGAATATCGCATTATCGAGGGCATTTTTATGACAGACATCAAACAGGTGGTTTGCAATTTTGATGGAAAAACCCACCTGGCATACACCAAAAATTTGTCCGGCTATAACGAAAAAGGAACATATGTGGGCTATGACGCTTTTGTAGACGCCGATTCCGGCAACGGCATTTTTGTCCGCCACACCGTTTCCTTTGAAAACGACGGACAAGCTGCCCCCGCTCCCACAGATGCGGCTGCCCCCATCCCAACAGAAAATCTGTTTTCCGCAACAAAGGCGCAAACATCGTTTTTCGCCGTCAGCGATAAGTTCAACTGGAACAATCCTGAAATGGCAGGCGCTCTTGAAATACTGGACAAGGCTGAAATTGCAAGCGGCAACACAGCAGCCTATATCACAAGCGTGAAAATTGGGGTAGATAAGGCATATAGCTATTTTGCCGACACCTTTTCCCACTACGGCTTAAACGGCGAAAACGGCGCATTTTCTGTGCTGATTAACGCCAATGAATATTTAGAAGACGACTTGCCAAAAGACCACGCTCTGTATCATAATGATACGCTGGCATTTTTCCATCAGGACATGAACGCAGGGGCGCTGACCACGGACCATGCCACCCATGAATATAGCCACGGCGTAATGGCGCACCTTGCGCATTTTGATGGCACCATGGCACTCAGCGAAAACGCTGCGGTGGCAGAGGGACTTGCCGATGTGTTTGGCGAGCTGGCAGAAAGCCATTTTGCCGGCAGCAGCGACTGGGCGCTGGGCAACCGAAACCTTGCCGCCCCCGAGGGACAGTATCTGGTGGCACTGACCGCACCGGTGGACATGAAAACCATGGACGATTGCTACCACTACAGTACGGTGGTGTCTCATAGCGTGTATCAGATGCATGCTGCAGGTGTTTCGCAAAACGCTTTGTCAAACCTTGTAATGCGCACCATTTTAATGATGACGCAAAGCGGCGATTTTTCCCAGTGGCGCAGCTTAACAGCCCTTTCTGCCCGCGCAATGTTAGACGGCGGCACCCTTTCAGCGCCCCAGTATGACAGCATTTTAGCCATACTGGATGCCACCAACATTTCGGGCAGCATAGCATTCCCTGCCCACGAAATTCAGTAAGAGAAAACGGCTTTACCATTTTTTTCCGCAATAAAAAAAGAGACGCTTCTTGTGATAAGCGTCTCTTTTTATTATCCTAACTTATGCCAATTCAAATTTGTCATGAATTGCACGAATTGCCTTGCTTTCTAAGCCCTGGTCAATCAGCACAGAAACCTTGATTTCCGATGTTGCAATCATATGAATGTTAATGTGCGCATCATAAAGTGCCTCAAACATTTTTGCAGCAACACCGGGGTTTGTCACCATGCCGGCACCCACGATGGAAACCTTGGAAACCTGTGTGTTATAGCTTACTTCGCCATAACCGATGGTGTCCTTGTTCTTCTCTAACAAGTCAAGTGTTTCCGAAAGATGTCCCTCAGAAACAGTAAAGCTGATATCCTTTGTGTTGTCTCTGCCGATGGACTGAATAATCAAGTCCACATTGATGTGATGCTTTGCCAAAAGGGAGAAAATGCGAAATGCCTTTCCCGGTGTATCCTCAATGTGACAAATCGAAATTCGTGCTACATCATTGTCCTTTGTTACGCCTCTTACTACCATAGATTCCATATCAACAACCTCCTTAACAATCGTTCCTTCCGCGCGGGTGATGCTGGAACGAACGCACATATTTACATTATATTTTTTTGCCATTTCCACAGAGCGATTGTGGAGTACATTTGCGCCCAAGCTTGCCAGTTCCAGCATTTCATCATAGGAAATTTCAGGAAGCTTGGATGCCTCCGGCACGATTCTGGGGTCTGTGGTATATACGCCATCCACATCGGTATAAATTTCGCACAAATCAGCGTGGCATGCCGCTGCCAGTGCCACTGCCGAGGTGTCCGAGCCGCCACGGCCCAATGTGGTAATATCGTCATATTTGTTAATGCCCTGGAAGCCCGTCACAATGACAATGCGCTTTTTGTCCAGCTCATTTTCAATGCGCTCGGTGTTAATTTTTTTAATTCTGCTGGCAGAATAGTTGGAATTGGTTGCAACGCCGGCCTGCCAACCGGTTAAGGAAATCACGGGATAACCCATGCTTTCGATGGTCATGGCAAGGAGCGATGCGGAAATCTGCTCGCCTGTAGAAAGGAGCATGTCCATTTCACGCTTAGAGGGGCTGGGGTTAACCTCCTTTGCCTTTTCAATCAAATCGTCTGTGGTGTCGCCCTGGGCGCTAACCACAACAATCACGCTGTTTCCTTCTTTGTAGGTATCGGTCACAATGCCGGCAACGCGTTTTAAGCGCTCCACATCAGCCACCGAGGACCCGCCAAATTTCTGAACAATTAAACTCAAAATTCAAACCTCCCTGTTTATAAAACCTTAACACCCTCGTTGTCCACATCTAAAAGCTTGACAGTCCATGTGGGGTGTGTTTTTTCCATATAAGCACAAATATCTTCATAAAAGAACGCTGCGTCATCTGCCTCCACCACGGAAACCAGTGTGGGACCGGAACCGCTGATGTAGGTGCCCAACGCGCCATACGCCTTTAGCTTATTATAAATCTTGGTATAGCCGTCAATAAACATCTTGCGATACGGCTCATGCACTCTGTCGTCCATGGCGCAAAGCAGGTTTTCATAGTTGCCGGAAACCATGGATGCCACCAAAAGCGACGCATGAGAAATGTTAAAGGAAACATCCCGCTTGGGATAGTAACCGGGCAATGTGTTTCGCGCCTTTTGGGTGGTAACCGCATAATCGGGAATCAGCACCAAAAGCTTTAAATCGTCCTGGATGTCCTTGGCGTAATAAAACACCTCGTCCTTTTGGAACACCGAAACGCAAAAACCACCGGTAAAGGCAGCACAAACATTGTCGGAATGTCCCTCAAGCTGGGTTGCCATTGCCATCATTTCCCGCTTGGAAAACGGCTTTCCTGCCAGCTCGTTGGCACACACAAGCCCGCCCACAATGCAGGCAGAACTGGAGCCCAGCCCCCGTGTCACAGGCACATGGCTTTCCAGCACCAAGCGCAAGCCCTTAGGCGCATAGCCCGCTTTATCAAACAAATGTTTCATTGCCTTGTAAACCAGATTTTTCTCGTTTACCGGCAAAAATTCCTTTGTTTCCGCGTCTTTGATTTCAATCAAAAGACCGCTTTCGGTTTCTTCCGCCTCAATGGTATTATACATGGTAAGTGCCAGTCCCAAAGAATCAAACCCCGGCCCCATATTGGCAGAGGTTGCCGGCACGCGCACCTTTACTTTCGCCATTTTTTACGCCTCCAAAATCAATTACAGAATGCGGATAAAAGCGCAATCCTCGCCTGCCAGCGCCAAAAAGTCCGCTTCCTGCATTTCCTGGGTGGTAAACACCCATTCTCCGTTTTGCTCGCCAACCATCGATGCGCCTTTAAACTTGTCTATTAAGGACGCGTCCTTTGTGCGAACAAAATAGCGGTAGCAGCAGGTGTCCGGCGAAACCATTTTGTTTTCCTTGCCGGAAGACCAGATCACCCACTTGTTTGTGTGAAGATGCTTTACTGCGTCAATCACATCGGCGCAAACGGCACTGGCGGTGGGCAGTTTGCCTGCGCCGCGGCCATAAAACATCACATCTCCCAAAGAATCCCCTTTCAGCATGATGGCGTTAAACACATCCCGCACGCCGGAAAGCTGGCTTTCTTTGGAAACCAAACGGGGTGCCACCAAGGCACTGACCTTGCCGTCCTCCCCGATTTCTGCGGCACCAATCAGCTTAATCACATAACCGATTTTCTCCGCCATCACCACATCTGTGGTGGATATATTGGTAATTCCCTGAGTGGGAATATCCTGATAATTGACAAATTCGCCTGTTGCCAAAGATGCCAGGATTGCGGTTTTGCGGCATGCATCGTGGCCTTCTACATCGGCTGCGGGGTTGCGCTCTGCATAGCCCAGCTCCTGTGCGGTGGCGAGCGCATCTTCAAAGCTTGCACCCTCTTCAAACATCTTGGTTAAAATATAGTTTGTGGTACCGTTTAAAATACCATACACCGCCTGAATGTTGTTAGCAGAAAGGCACTGATTTAAGGGTCGGATAATGGGAATACCGCCGCCTACAGACGCCTCAAAGAAATAGTTGGCATTCTGCTCCTTTGCCAGTGCAATCAGCTCTGTGCCATGGGTTGCCACCAGCTCTTTGTTGGAGGTAACAACGCTTTTGCCCTTTTGCAGCGCCGCCTTGGTAAAGGAATACGCCGGCTCCAAGCCACCCATAACCTCCACCACAACAGATACCTGGTCGTCGTTTAAGATATCGTCAAAGTTTTTAGTAAACAGGTGTGCTTCCGGATGGTCCGGAAACTCCCGAATGTCTAAAATATAGCCAATATCAATGAAATCCCCTGCCTTTTTGGAAATAGCGGAGGCATTTTCTCTTAAAATTTCATAAACACCGGAGCCAACGGTGCCATATCCTAATATTGCCACTTTTATCATGTGCAAAACCCTCTCTTGTAAATAAATTGCATGCTATCATTATATAGCACAAATCCCGCAAGGTCAACACCTTTTTTGCAGATTTTGTAATTTTTTAGAAAAAAAGAGCCGGAGCAAAACGCCCCGACCCCACTTTCTTTTTTTGTTGTCCCGCCGCGATACTAAAAAGTTATATTTTATATGCCTTTTCAGTAGGAATGGCAAACAAAATTCCGTTTGCATCAGAGGTAATCCCAAATTCCTGATTCACATCTTCCATAATCTGTTTGCTCACATCTCGCGGTGCAAGAATACAAAGCATCTCCCGTTCGCCGGATGCATCTATTTTTCCTAATTCTGCAAACCGCTCAATTTCCGCAAGTCGTCCTTTGATAACCGTGCCACCTGTTGCCCCTGCTTTTCTTGCAACAGCAATCACATCCTCAGCATACCCCTCGTTTACGGAAATAACGATTAAATTGTTGTGATATTCGTTTTTCATAGCACCATTTCCCTTTTCCATATTTTTGTCGTTTCGAAAGCTTAATACCTCGGTAAGAATCCTGTTTGCAGCGGACACCTTTAAAACAATCATCAGCCCGCCGTATTTGGAATGGCTGACAAATTTGGTACCGAAGTTTGCCATCATATCTTTCACAACGCTCTCTGCCCCAAGGCTGATGACAATATCCTTGTCGTTTGTTCCGATGCCGAAGATATCCATCATTTCTGTGGGAGCAGTGCCAAAGCCAACGGTTTGAAAATTTACCCTGACACCCAGGTTTTCCAATTCTTTAATCAGTTTTTTTCCTTTATCCCGTTCCACAATGGACAAAAGAATCATGGGGCGTTTATGCATCATCCATTCCCTCCTCATCAAAGAAAATGATATCATCCGCAATCATACTGATTTCCGTGTGGAACTTTTTAATCATGATCGCACGCCTTCTTCTTTCCAAAAGTCCGAGAATCTGAATGGTAATTAAAGGGGTCATGGCAATCATGGCAACAATTCCGAACGCGTCCGTCATTACATTGCCGCCTACCGCCTCGCAGGCACCCATGGCAAAAGGAAGCATGAAGGTGGATGTCATAGGACCGCTGGCAACACCGCCGGAGTCAAAGGCAATACCCGTATAAATATGGGGTACAAAAAAGCTAATCACAAGGGATATGGCATAACCAAAAATTAAAAACGGCATAATGGGAATTCCCGTAAGCACTCGCAGCATGGAGATGCCCACAGAAACCGAAACACCTATAGAAAGTGCGATGGCAACTGCCCTTTGGGGAATTGCACCGTTTGTAATTTCGCTGACCTGTCTTTTTAAAGAATGTACCGCAGGCTCTGCAGAAACAACGAAATAGCCCATCACCATGCCGATGGGGATTAACATGTTCTGAAAAGCACTTTCTGCGATTTTTCCACCAATCAGCCTTCCTGCCGGCATAAATCCCACATTGGCGCCTGTCAAAAACAGAACCAGACCGATATAGGTGTAGATAAATCCCACAGACATTTTCAAAATGTTGTGGATGTGAAATCTTCTTGTGATAAGCTGGAAAACCACAAACAAAAGCACAATGGGCACAAACGCCACCAAAACCTCTTTTGCATACAGCGGCAGCGCGTGGGCAAAGTGCTCAAGCGCATCCATGGTGGTGGAGACATTTGCGATTTCATAAGCCGATGTTGCCGGCTTGGGTTTGTAAAAAATGCTAAGCAACAGTACCGACAAAATGGGACCGATGCTGCAAAGGGCAACCAGACCAAAGCTGTTTTCGCCTGCATGCTTTCCCTTTTTTGCAGAAGCAAGACCGGCACCCAAAGCCATAATAAAGGGCACCGTAATGGGACCGGTTGTAACACCGCCTGAATCAAACGCGGTGGGAACAAACACGGCAGGCGCAAAAAATGACAAACCGATAATTACGGCATAAAACACCAAAAGCAGCGTCCTTAAGGGGATTTCCTTTTTGCTTCTTATCAGCGTAATGCTCAAAAATACGCCTACGCCCACCCCCACGCAGTTCACAAGCATGGCGTTGGGTATGGTGGGCACCTGTTCTGCCAGCACCTGCAGGTCCGGCTCGGAAACAGTAATCAAAAATCCAAGAACAAAGCATATCAAAAGGGGAATGATAACCTTGCCGGTTTTGTTCAGCGATTTTCCAATGCCGTCGCCCAACGGCTCCATGGAAATGCCGGAACCCACTGTGAAAAAACTCATTCCCATAATCAACAAAATGGTCCCGAATAAGAACAGCACAAACACACCTGCATCCAATGATACACAGGTGACAGAAAGGATTAAAACGATAATCGCAATGGGCAATACAGAAGAAAGCGATTCTTTAATGGATGCAAAAATTTGTGCCATTTAAAATACTCCTATATAAAAATTCTGTTTTAAATATCTGCTTTTATCAGCCGAAACACCTGGCATGCAGTATCCTTTAAATTCTGATAAGCACATGCGGTATCCATCGCCTCATAAAGCGTGCAGGGTTTTCTTAAGATAGGGAAAAAGGCGTCAATGCCATGCTCGTTACATATAACGGCATCGTCTGTTACACATCCGGAAAAAGCAATTACCGGCTTTCCTGCTTTTTTTGCAAGCTTTGCAACGCCAATGGGTGCTTTCCCCATATACGACTGTCCGTCCAGCCGTCCTTCACCTGTGACAACCAAATCAGCGTCTTTCACATGCTGCCAAAGCCCTGTTTCTCGCATCACGAGTTCAATGCCGGACGCAAGCGTTGCATTTAAAAATGTCATCAAAGCAAACCCCATGCCCCCTGCCGCACCTGTTCCCGGAGCGTTTTTATCCGCTGTGGGAATCACTTCTTTGGTCAGCTGGGCATAATGGTCAAGCCACAGGTCCAAATCCTTTATCATTTCAGGCGTTGCACCTTTTTGGGGACCGTAAATTGCGCTGCAACCATTCTCGCCGCACAAAACATTTTCCACATCGCACGCAACACAAAACGAACATTCTTTTAATTCCCGGACTGCATCTTCTGTTTTGATAACGGCAATATCCCGAAGCCCCTTTGCTCCAAGGGAAACGGGTTTTTTGTCTTTGTCTAAAAAGGCGAACCCCAACGCCTGCAGCATGCCCACACCGCCGTCATTGGTGGCGCTGCCGCCGATTCCAATCACAAATCTTCTGCAGCCTTTTTTGATGGCATCTAAAATCATTTCCCCAACGCCATAGGTTGTTGTATAAAGCGGATTGCGCTCTTTTTCTGTAATCAGGGTAATGCCTGCCGCCGCCGACATTTCAATCACTGCCGTTTTTGTTTTGGGTATATACCCATAAGTTGCCTCAATCGGTTCGCCAAGAGGATTTAAGACCGTTGTTTTAACCAGTTCGCCGCCAGCAGCAGAAACAATCGCAAGTGTCGTTCCCTCTCCACCGTCTGCAATGGGAGATATCACCGTTTCTGCATCGGGATATACCGTTAAAACCGCCTCTTTCACTGCATTTCCCGCTTCAAAGGTTGAAAGACTTCCTTTAAATGAATCAATTGCAACAACCACTTTTTTCATATGCATACACCCTTTCGCTTGGCGGCATGTTGGCTTATACAGTTTTTATAACAACTTCTTCCAGACTGCGCTTGGGCACACAAAGGGTTTCGCCGTCAAGGTAATACTGAATATCACTTAAGACCGCAACAGCCTTGGGGCTTTCTTTGGGGTAGCCCAAAGCCACAACGGAAGAAATTTCGAGGTTTTGTGGAATATCCAAAAGCGCTGCCAGCTTTTTTCTGTCTGCAGATGCAAGCCAGCAGGAACCCACGCCGTCAGAAAGCGCCGCAAGTGTGATGTTCTCCACCGCCGCACCTGCATCAAGGTCCGCATAACCTGACCGGATATTGTTATCAAAACACACCACGATATAAGCCACAGGGCGTTCGTCTTTATTTGGCGCGTAGTTCTTAAGATAGCCCGCCCACTTAAGCAGCGGAAAAACTTGTTCTGTCATCGCCTGATTTTGCACAACTATGTACTTAAGCGGCTGCAGATTTGCCGCCGACGGCGCCAGTCTGGCAGCATCGATATAAGACATCAACTGCCCATCTGAAAGGGGCTTTTGCTCAAATTTTCTTATGGTGCGCCTGCACCTGATAAGGTCTAACATATCCATATATATGCTCCTTTTTTAGATTGAACCTGCAACCAAATTTTATGCATCTGCCATTACATATGTTACCAAATCCGCAATTTGTAAGCGGTCACAAAAGTCGCCGTCTGCATCGCAAAGCTCTACCAAAAGCTTTTCCATTTCCGTAGGTGCAGATTTTGCCTGCATTATCTTTTTTAAAGTTTTGATAGCGGCTTTATGAACAGCGCTCAGTTCATCCAGTATCATTTTTCCCGTAAAGTTAAAAATTTTCATGTTCTCTGGCACGCCGTTTTTAAAATTCTTTTCCACCACGATTTTGTCATAATAGTCCCGACAGTCAAGAGGCGTAATGCCCGTTGTAAAAACGGCAATTTTTTTGTTTTTCAATCGGTCCATATGCTTGGTAATAAGGCTGACGCCATTGATAATTTCAGCATAAAGTCCGCCGCCGTATACAATGGTATCATACTTATCAAGTTCATCTATCGTAATGTCTTTTGCATCTACTGCCCTTACACCAAGCGCTTCTCCAATCCAATCCGCATATGTTTTGGTTGCGCCGTATTTTGTTTTGTAAACCACAATTTTCTTCATAAAAGCACCTCGTATATGTTGATAGATACATTTTATGCTTCCAAATATGAAATTAGAAACAAAAAACGATTTCCATCAGATACCGCATTTTTAACTAAATGACTACAAAATATATTTTAACAATCATGAATATTCCAATTCCCAATAGTAAATATGCCGTCCATTTGGTTGTTATATAAAACCAGTCAGAAGGCTGGGCGTCGGAAATATTTGAAATTACATTCATATAAGTTAGCTCGAAAAGCGCATCAGGATGGAATATCGAGGCATAGTACAACACAGGAATAAGAATGAAAAGCAGAAAGAACAAAACAAGTCCCGCGCCCAGACTTCCCATTGCCTTTGCCGAAATAACGAAAAGCGGTGCAACTACTATAAAATAAATGACCAATAGCGCATAATTGATAATGTTGATGATTTTTTCTTTTCTTTCCAGTTTTTTGAAAAACGCCTCGCTTGTTTCTTCGCATATTTTGTTATCTAAAACACTATAGCATTTTTCACAAACACAAACATTGTTTGGGTTCTCATGCCCGCACTTGTTACATTTTTTCATGTTGCCCTCCTGCAATTTGAAATAAAACCTTTATTTTGTCCCACTTAAATACCCTCGCGCCCTTGCCTCATTTTTATTTTTTCTTATAATAGTCGCCTAAAATGACAATATCGTTTATCTGACTACTCTTTTTCATCCGCTGTGTCTGCTTTTGAATATGAATCAAATCCTCGTCTTTTGCGGGCTCTTCCGTTGGAATATAATGCATGGTTTCGTCCATCCACGCGCCGGTCTCAAAATAAACAAAGCAATCGGCATCCGGATCCAGCACATCGGTTCCTAAGTATCTGGCTTCTTTGGAAAGGTCAAACAGATTGACAAGGGTTGGTGCCCAGTCAATGGTCATCATGGGCTTTGACACCTTTTTCGGCGTTAAGCCCGGGCTATAGATAAACGCAGGAACACAGTAAGAAAGGGTGTCGCCCTTCCATGCATTTAGCTGTGCCTCATCGGAAATGCCGTATGCAAAATGGTCGGTGTACGCCACAATCACCGTATCCTCAAGCAAGCCGTCTTCCTCCAGCCGCGCAAGCAAAATCCGGAAAAATTCATCGGTGTCCGCCGCAAGAATCTTGGCGTTGTTCTTCTCCAAATCCTCATTTTCATCAATTAAATCAGGGCGATATTCTCTGGCAAGGTTTAGCTTTTCGCTGTCCCCCTGATAAGGCAAATGGGCGGAGTAGGTAATAAAAAAGTTAAAAAATGGTGTTTTTTCGGTTAACTTTTGATAAAAAGCATCATTTTTTATCAAATTGCTGTCCAGCTCTGCTTCCGCACCGGTAATGCCAAACTCTGCAACCGGATGATATTTTTCGTATCCAAAGGTTTTGTGCATAATGCCGCGGTTGTAAAATTCCGGACTGTTAAAATGAAACGAATTGGTTGTATAGCCGGCATCTTGAAACAGGCGGGCAAGGGAATACGGAAATGTATTTTTGCTGAAATTGGAAGCACTGCTTGCCGACACCGGCGTGAAAAAACCGGTGTTAAAGGCAAATTCCGAACTAAAGGTAAATCCAATGCCAAAAAAGGGCGCATTATAGTTGGTAAAATGGATGCCTTCTTTCATCATTTTGTGCAGCGTAGGCGTGGTTTTGCTGTCAATCATCCAGGTGTCCATGCTTTCCATCATAACCGCGATCACATTTTTCCCTTTCAACATGCCGGTATAGCGGTTTTCCACCGGCGCACCTTTGCTGGCAAAATACTCGTCCGCCATAGACTTATCATCCTTGGAAAGATTGTGTCCCTTGGGAAACACTGCAGTGTATAAATTCAAATAACCGAACTGATAAGCCCCGGAAATTTCAAGGGATTTATTCACATCGTTAAAGTTTTTATAAACAATTCTCGGCTTGCGCCACACATCCCATTCGTTTGTAGCGTCCCCGTATAGCCAGGGCTGCATTAAAACATGGGTTGCCAAAAGAATGACAACCGGTAAAGCAAGTGATACAATGCGGTGCTTTTTGTTAAAGCGCGGCGACCACCATGTGAAAAGCGCCACCAGGATTGCAGCAAGCGTGACAGCAAGAAACGCAATCATCCACGGCTCAATCAGCTTGACCGCATAGTCTAAATAGTCAACCGCCTCCCCTGCAAGACCAATGCCCTTTAGCCAGAAAAACTGCTCAAAAATTTTATAATACACACATTCTGCAAGGGAAAAAACCGAAAAGCAAACCGTGATGATTACAAAAACAATTTTCCCGAAAATTCTGGGCAAAACAAAGACGCAAAGTGCAAAGAAAAACAGCACCCACCCCACAGAAAAAAAGGAGTTTGCAACGGCAACATATGTTTCTTGAAAGACGCCCTCCCCTATAAAATACCGAAGGGCAAGCTCCGGCAAAAGCAGGGCAATACTTGCCGATACAATAAAAATATATGGTTTTAAAATGTTATAAAGATTCTTCAAAAACTCACCTTCTGTTTCATTCACTTTGCAAAAATGCCAAATCGCGCAAAAAAAGCATCGATAACACTGATATTATACTACATTTTGTCAAGAATTTCAACAAAAAAAGCGGGCTTTTAAAAGCCCGCTTCTCTTTTTTAATTAGTTTTCGCTTGCTTCCATCTCTGCCTGAATATCGTCGTAAGCAGACAGCATAGGAGCAACCTGCTCACCCTTTAATCTTGCAAGATAGTTCTTTGTAATTTTAAAGATGGTGCCGGACATAACAACCAAACCAATCAAGTTGGGGATTGCCATCAGACCGTTAAAGGTGTCGGAAATATCCCAAGCCAAGGACAAATCCATCGTTGCGCCAACCATAATGATACTGATGAAGATTGCCTTGTATGCATCCGTTGTGGTTTTTCCGAAGAGGAACTCACAGGATTTAGAACCGTAAATGAACCAACCGATAACGGTAGAAATTGCAAAGAAGAAGATTGCGATGGTTGCAAAGTATCCGCCGATAGCACCAAAGGTGTTTGCAAACGCCTTGGTTACCAGTACGGATGCACCGTCTGCAGCATAGTCTGCGCCAACCAAGCCGGTGGACAAATCAATCACGCCGGAAGTAAGAATAACGAATGCTGTAAGGCTGCAGATTACAATGGTGTCAACAAACACTTCAAACACGCCCCACATACCCTGTTTTGCAGGTTCTTTCACATCTGCAGTGGAGTGTACCAGTGCAGAAGAACCAAGACCAGCTTCGTTGGAGAATACGCCACGGGCAATACCCTTCTGTGCAGCCAACATAATCGTTGTACCAATTGCACCGCCGGCAACGGCATTAAATCCGAATGCGCCCTTGAAGATTGCCACAAAAGCATTACCCAGCTCATCGAAGTTGAACGCAACAATAATCAACGCACCGATAATGTAGAAGATAGACATAAAGGGAACCAACAGTTCTGTAAAGGATGCAACTCTTTTAAGGCCTCCCAACGCCATAAATGCCATCAACGCCATCAAAACAACACCGGTAACCACTGCAGGGATGTTGAATGTTGCATCAAAGTTTGCCGCAATGGTGTTAATCTGGCTCATGTTACCGATACCGAAAGATGCTAAGATACAGAAAATCGCAAAGAGAACGCCCAGCACAGAACCCAAAATCTTAAGTCCTTTCTTGCCTTTAAAGCCTTCCTTTAAGTAAACCATGGCACCGCCTAACCATTCGCCGTTTGCTGTTTTTTTGCGGTAGAAGATACCCAAAACGATTTCCGCATACTTTGTCATCATACCGAAGAATGCTGCAAGCCACATCCAGAAAACCGCACCGGGACCACCTGCCACAATTGCAGTTGTAACACCCACAACATTACCTACGCCAACGGTACCGCCCAGGGCTGTGCAAAGTGCCTGGAACGAAGAAATGGATTTAGAATCCTTTGCTTTGCTGTCCTGCTTTTTGAAGAGTTGCCCAAAGGTGTTCTTCATCCAAAGACCGATTTTTCCTACCTGAAAGAATTTCAGTCCCAAGGTAAGGAAGATGCCGGTTCCAACCAAAAATACCAACATCACAGGGCCCCATACCCAACCATTTACTTTGCCATTGATCGTTTCAACGGCTGTTAAAAAGTTTTCCATGTTTTTTTGCCTCCATAAAAATAAATTAAAACAATAAAAATAGCTACCCTATTTTCAGGGTAGCTCCGAATCATCTTGCAGACATAGATTGCATGATTGCAACACTTAAAAATCTGCTCCGTCCTTTTGCCTGAGAGATTCAGCGAAAACCGCCTTGCACCTTCGGCACTCTTTAACGAGATTCTCCGGAGTTCCCTTCACTTTCAGTCTTTAAAAATTCTGAAAGTTTCAACGAGATACGATAATATTATACATCATTTTTCTAAATTGTCAATATATTTTTCAAAAAATCGTCAGATTTTGACATTTCTAAAAAGGTTCACAGCGTTTCTGTTGGTGATCGGCTGACCGGAATGATAAAAAAAAGGAACACCACCCCTGCGCATATGAACCAAAACACCTACATATTCTGTGCATTCTGAGGCAGGATTTTTTGCTTTAAAATCAGGTCATGACAAATCAGTCTGTCTTCTTCTAAATTCTCTGCAAAAAGGGATACTGCATTGATTTGGGAATTGTTGTATGTGGTGTAATAGTAGATGCCCTTATCGGTATTGCAGCAGGATGTGTAATGGGTAATCTCATATGCATCTCCCACCTGTACTGCACCCCTTATTTGATATACCGAATAGAGGATATGAAAAAACTGATTGACAATCTCCTCTTCCGTTTTTCCAAAAACAGCGTTAAGCTTTAAAAAGCTTGTTCTTACAAATCTGGATGCCGACGACAAATCCCCCGGGAGACCAATTCCTCCCATCCCTCTTGAATAGGGCTTTAAATCCACTTTTTGAGAAAACACATTTTTGGCCTCTTCTGCCGTAACGGACATAAAGTTTGTGAGATGAAACATGATTGCATCAAAGGGCGGGTTGTTGGTCAGGACTCCCACGGGAGCCTGAAAAACCTTCATGCCGTCTTTTGTTTTCTCAACCACCACTGTTTCAAATTTGTCCGCAAGAATCCAGTGAAGAGGCGATGGCGGGAATTTTTCATCAAACGCTTCGTTTGTGATGTTCATTTTTTCAAGTAGTCTTTGGGCATCCGCTACCGATTCGCATTGCGTTAAAATCCAGGGAATAAACTCAAACGACGCCACATTGTCTGCCCCATCCGCTTGGTCCATATACACTGCATGATCCGGAAAATGCAGTCCTGCAACGCTAAGCCCCTTTTCGTTTGTTGCATCAAAATACAGGGGAAAATTTTTACTTTCAATCCCCATCCCAATGATTGCAAAATGTTTTTTGATTGTTTTCCCGTTTCGGAAAGAAAATTCAAAATTTCTGGGGGTAATCGTAATTTTTTCGCCAAACGCGTGTTCAAAATCAAGATTTCTTCCAAAATAATTGTCATCTGCCGTAACAGAAATTGCCGTACACACAAACATCACTCCTTTTTTGATAGTGTGTGTCACGCGGCAAAAGTTTAGTCATTGATGCAAAAACAACGATTGCTTTTTCGTTTTTGCTCCTTAATCCTCATTTTCGTTTTCTACAAGCTTTGGAAATAAAAATGTCTGACTTTTATAAAGACCTGAATTGCCTGACAGAATGTAGCTTACAGCGCAGGCAATTCCAAACAAAGCCAGCCCTTTTGTGCCAAACATTTCAACTGACAGAATCATGGATGCAATGGGACAGTTTACTACACCGCAAAAAACCGCAACCATACCGATTGCCGCTGCAAATCCGCTGCTGATTCCCAGAATCGGCCCCATCACACAGCCAAAGGTTGCGCCCACAAAGAAAGCAGGTACAATTTCTCCGCCTTTAAACCCTGCCGCAATCGTAATGGCAGTAAACAAAATTTTCATAATAAAGTCATACATTCTCGCTTCGCCGGACAATGCCCGCTCAACGATATGCATCCCTGCACCGTTATAATCAAAAGTTCCGGATGCTACCGTTAAAAGAACGACAATTAGCGCACCAACAACACCGCGCAGATAGGGATTTTTAAACCACTTTTTCATAAGCTTTCCACAGCTTTTGATTGCAAAGCAAAACAAAATACTGATCAGCGCGCAGCATATTGCCAGAACAATTACCTTAAGAATCATCACCGGAGAGATGTTATCAATCACCATATTTGCAACGGATGTTCCGGAAATACCAAACAGCGTTGCAATGTAGTAAGCGGATACCGATGCTAAAAGGCAAGGCAAAAGTCCCGCATGGTTAAATGCCCCAACGCTGATTACCTCAAGGGAAAAAATTGCTGCGGTAACCGGCGTGGAAAACAGCGCCGAAAAAACGCTGCTCATGCCTGCCATGGTGATGATATGAATATCATGTTTGTTTAATTTAAAGAGCTTGCCCAGATTGTATCCGATTCCTCCGCCAAGCTGCAGCGCTGCGCCCTCTCTGCCTGCAGAGCCGCCAAAAAACTGCGTTATCGTAGTTCCTAAAAAGATAAACGGCACAATGATAAACGGAATTTTCTCTTCTTTTCTGACGGATGTTATAATAAGATTTGTATCCAGCTTTCCCTTGTTGCAAAAGGTGTGATACATGGCAATAATCGCCACTACGCCAAGGGGCATAAAATAGGTTATATACGGATTCTGCATACGAAAACCGGTGACAAAATCAAGACATTTGTGAAAAACGGTTCCCACGACTCCCCCAATGATGCCCACGACCAATGCAATCAAAAGCCATTTTGAAAAACTTTTTATATATTGAACGGTTTTGTTAAACATTTCTTTTGTCTGATTCATTTTATTTTCTCCATTCGTTTTGCAAGAGCCGCTAAAAAAACCATGCTCTCATCATAGGAATGTCATAGCATCCGATGTTGCCTCTGCAATCTGCTACACAGACATTCTTAAATTTTATCCATTTTTTATATCATAATCCGGCAAGTTGAAAAACAAACGCAGCCGCAGCAGCACCTGATGCAACCGTTAAAAGTCCTCTTATAAAATATGCCAGAATCACAGCGACAACACTTCCGGCAGTTGCCGAGGCGAAAGAGCCGGTGCTTGTAAAAATTGAAGGAAAGGTCATTGCTGCCAATACCGTATAAGGAATATAGAACAAAAAAGACTGCATCCATCTATTCTTGATTTTTTTGCGAAACACCACCATGGGTGTTACCCGGATGATATATGTTACAACCGCCATAACAGCAACGCTGATAAGTATGTAGGATGTTTTCATTCCTGCACCTCCTTAATGGGAAAAACGCTTGCGCAAAAGGCACTAACGAAAACGGCGATTATGATAACCGTCCACCCTGTAGAAATATTTTCAAGAAACGGTGCGAATGAAAAGGCAACACTTGCGGCAACCGATGCAAGCACCGCTATAAGCACACTTTTCTTTTCCCGCGCAGGAGGAATGATAATGGCAATAAACATTCCGTACAAGGCGATTCCCATTGCAGACGAAAGCGCCGCCGGCATAACCGATGTGGCAACTGCACCCACTGCGGTGCCGGCTGTCCAGCCCACGATAGGCGTTAATATCAGCCCTGCCATATAAGGCGCAGTCAGCGCTCTTTCATGGCGCATCGATACGGCAAAAATCTCGTCAGTAATGCCGAAAGAAAGTAAAAAGCGCTGCCACACCTTCATAGATGCGTCGATTTTTTGCGAAACCGAAAGAGACATCAAAAAATACCGCATATTGATAACGAGCGTGGTTATGATAAGCTCAATCAATCTTCCGCCTGCAAGAACAATATTGACGCCGGCAAACTGTCCTGCACTTGTAAGATTGGTAAAAGAGGTAAGGATTGCCGCCCACACAGGAAACCCCGACAAAACCGCCGTTAGCCCAAATGCCATGGAAACCGAAAAATACCCCAGGCAAATTGGAATTCCGTCCTCTATTCCGTTTATAAATTCATTCCTTTTCATAAAAACACCTTTTTGACCGCTGTATATGAACGCTTATAAAGACCGTTTCATCTGGATACCAATCTTTTGTATCCGGATGAAAACATATCACATCATTCAGTTCAAACCATAAATGCCCCAAACAATCTTTCTGCATTATATCTCAAAATATTGTCCTTTTCCTGTTCGGAAATCAGCGCATATTCGATTCTTCCTCGCTGAAAACCCGCCGCATATGTATCTGTGCCAAAAAGTATATGTTCTGAACCAACTCTGTTTACGACATACTCAATCCCTTTGTTTTTCGAACTTGCTACGCCTGATGTATCAACATATACATTCTTGTTCTTTGCAAATTCGATGGCATCTGCATAAGAACTTTCACCATAAGAGCCCATATGTGCCATTATAAATGTTACATCCGGATATTTGTTTGCCATATGCAAAATATAGTCTGCATCCTTTTCCGGATGTATCTGAACAATTGCCTTATGTTCCGCCGCAAAAGAAAAAATTTCATCACCATACTCGTCCAATGTATAATGATGGGATAGCGGATGCAATTTGATCCCAACACACTTCTTCGTATGTAACATGCTTTCTGCTTGCTTAAAGGTTCTTTTATTTCTCGGATCAATTACAACCCACTGATACAAGTTATCAATCTTACCGGTAAGTTCAAACATAATTTGATTTTCTTCTTCTATCTCCTCAGTTGAAAGCACCGATGAAAAAGTAGAACAAAACATTGCTTCAATATTGGCAGCTTTATTCATTTTTTTCAAATATTCAAGGGAAGCATCATAAAGAACACTATCAGGTGAAGAGTCAAACTTGCTTCCGTGATTAATGTGCGTATGCGTATCGATTGCACCAATTTTTCTCATCATATTTTTCCTCCATTTCATTTATTTCGCATTCTTATATAAGGGTTTCGCTACGACTTTTTGTGCATAGACTTTTGTCAAGTCTGGAGAACAGTGAATAATAAGAGCCATCACCCAACACGAAATCACAGATTTCTGTTGGGTACCCGGGAGTCTCGATACTCGCAAGCTGGTATTAAGATCTACTAACTTTTTCCAATTTTTTCAACTGCTTTTTTCTAAACTAATTTCATTAGGATCTACGAAACACTGTATTTTCTTGCTATTGCATTATATCATAAATATCTAAAAATCGATAAACTAATCTTTTAAATTGTATGGATTTGACACGAGAAAAATGTAACGGCACACATTTTTTGTTGATCACATCAAACCCATAAGCCAGATAACCACAAGGGCGGTCAATGTTACCAACGTATCAATGGATATACCATACAACATTGGGGCAAAGCCTGCTTTCTTAAAATCGCAAATACTGGTTCCAAGCCCAATAGCAGCAAGTGCCGTTACCATCAGGAATTTACTTACATCTTTCATAATACTGGACACTTCAACCGAAATAAATCCAATACTGTTTATAATCGACAACAGCAAAAATCCGCCAATAAACCATGGAATAATCTTTAGAACATTTACCTTTTTTCCCTCGTTTTGTATTTGCAACTCCTTTTGTTTTACGCGAGTACCAATATATGCAAATACCAAGACAGTGGGGATGATTGCAACGGTACGAGTGAGTTTAACCATTGTAGCAAAATCTCCTGCCAGTTCGGAAAAAGCATACCCAGAGGCAACCACACTGGCTGTATCATTCACAGAAGTTCCTGCCCATATGCCATAAGCTATATCAGACATCCCCAAAAGTTTACCCATAATTGGATATAATGCAACCATAACCATATCAAAAAGGAAGGTGGAAGATAAAGCAAAAGCTATATCCTTATCATCGGCATCAATAACAGGTGCAATAGCTGCCACAGCAGAGCCGCCGCAGATTCCTGTTCCTGCAGAAATCAAATTACTTAGTTTCCAATTAAGGCCAAATAGTTTGCGAACAAAATATCCTCCGCCAAAGCACATTGCAAAGGTAAATAACATTACAAAAAATGTCATTTTGCCGACAGACATAATGGTATTAACAGACAGTGATGCGCCAAGCAATATGATAGCTAATTTTAGAACTCTCTTGGATGTAAATTTTAGTGCCGGCTTGATCCAATCCGGATGAAAAAAAGTATTGATTATAGTTCCTAAAAACAACGCAATAATAGAGGAACCCAACACCTCCCCGGGAATCAGTTTTTCAAGCATAATGGCCAGAATTGATACAACTGCACAAATTGCAATGCCAAAGATAAACATACCTCTGTTATTCAATTTGTCATCCATATATATAACCTCCATATAGTTTCTTGTATTGAAACACTCGTTTTTTTCGACACAGTTCGTGTCAAGTCAGGCGAACAGTGAATAATAGGACCTACTAATTTCACCCTTAACATTTTTCATCAGAACCCGCAGGAATGTTAGATTTTCCTGCCCGATATGTAAATATTTATTATCGGCAAACTAATCTTTTAAATTGTAAGGACTTGACACAAATAAATGTTCTCTAACTAGACAACCATTTTAACCATCAATCCCATTTTCAATTACTATTCTTGTTATAGTATCATTTGTGCAATAAAAATGTATTCTATTAAACCCAATATCGTTATCAGGATCATACATATAGTATTTCCTTTCGACTGATTCGGAATATATCAAATTTTCCTTATACATATCTTTCAACTTTACCACACTATCTCCAACTTTAATCCCTCTAGATGTTTGATAAGCAGTAGATTCGGTGGATATTTTGTTAATCATACTTTTGTTGTCATCTGAAATTAATGCTTTAATTTCAATATCTTCATACTTATTGTTAGTCCATCTAAAGCCATCACCCGAACCCTGTTCAACGCTTGTCGGTTGCATCTGTAATTTTGATATATCTGTATTTAATTCAATAATTGTGTTTTTTGAAGCAAGATAAAATTCTGTTTTTTCTTTTTCCTCGTTGCCACCAACTGTTGTGTATATCTTATCATTCTCCGCTTCGGGAAGATGAATGTTCCTTTGGTTATCATCCTTGCATCCTGCAACCATGAGCAAAGTTATCATCAGTAATATTAAAGTAATTTTTTTCATTGATTTTCCTCCTTAATCAAATATTGCTCCATCTATAACAGGCGCAAGAGCTACTTTGGCATCACTTGAATACTTGTACTTCGGTATTTTCGATGATTTGCCTTCTATAAATTTATATCCTTCGCCTTCTAATATTTCAAAGGTATATACATTATTTCCATCATCTGTTTTACAGATAATGTCATTGTCTTTAACCTCGTATGTTCCTTGTGCGATATAGCTTGAGAACATAGACCAAAAGAACTGAAATTTTCGATTCTCTTTATCAAGCATAAGATATGGTTTTGACATTTCTTCCACGGATTCTTCATAAGTGTAAATGCGGGTATTGTCAGCTGCAGGTACAAGGATTCTTTCAAGTTCATCCATATCTTTATCGGATATTTTAGCTTGTTTATTTCCTTTTTTTATCTCACTACAACTGATAAGAATATCGTATGTGTAATTGTCATAGGTAATTGCATAGTCTGCAATGCCATCACAAGGCTCGTTTATATATTTTGAGTTTTTAAGCAAATTGGTGATAAAATCAACATCTGCTTTATCGGAAACTTTGAATGTATTGTTTGTTCCAAAAGACTTAACATCCAAAATCACGTTTGTAGGCTTTTCATATATCATAAACCAACTGCCCATTTTAACACCGATGTTGTCCTCATAAGGCTCATCAGGAAAAACACCGACATATCTTACTACTTTATAACCAAGTCCCCAATATGTAACCTTGCCACCATCGTGACTTACGATTTTTATACAACACTGAGGCTCATGACCTGTTGATACATTCGCTGTGTCAATATACTTAGTAATTAAACTCACAACAATGAGGAACAATAAAACAGAAATTGTAATTATAAGACCCTTTTTCTTCATATTTTGTATCTCTCCTTTTAGAACGATCCATGTTAAATTTTGGAGCAGAGATTATACTGTTTTTAGCCGTATATTTTCAAATTTAAAATATTTAGAAAACATTTCTTTCCCCTCAACCGGACGAAATGTAAGTAGTATTGCTTTTTTTCTTTTTTCTTTGTTTTTCACTACAGATTTAATGTTATTAAGTCTTGCACCTTGATAAACAATTATAATCTTTTCTGCAGAGAAGAGTTTTCCATGTAAAGATATTTCATCCACACTATTTGTAAATGAAATTTGTTCAAAGCTATCAATACCTTCAGGAATTTTATCAAAATCACATCGGATAGAGTTATCAAAATCCACATTTTCTCTATACCATTTTCCTTCAAGTGAAGATGCTAAAACCATTGCTGTTTCATAATCATCTTGAGTGAAACCTTTATTTGAAATTTCGAACTTACATTCCATATGCTTTTCAATTATAAGTAAACATTCTATATGTCTAGCAATTACTGGTGCATTTAAGAAAAATACATTTTTTAGTTCGTCATCACTAAAAGTATAGTTTATGAGCGCCTCATCTCCAACTGTAATTGACATCTGTTTTGTTCGTAAAAATTCTGAATATAACCTTTCACGTAATAACCGTGTATTCAAATCACAGTTTTGAATGTTGGTAATTGTAAAATCTGTTCCAATTTCATCTTTATAAGATGTAATGTTAAGTTCAAACCCACAACCATTAGGTATGGTGCCAACTATCATTTTTCCATATTCCAAGCATGGTTTTCGACGTATAAGAATAGGAATTACAACTTCGCCAGAAACAATATTTCCTTCCATTGCTTTTGGAAACTCATTATAACCTATAACAGTAACCATGCCGTCTCTATATTCTGCATTAGGAAAAGGATCGGGAATATCTCCTAAATATTCTTGATATGCTGTCGTTTCTAATTCAACTTCTGTTTGTGTGCGATATGCATATTCCCATGGCGTTTCAGACTTATCCATATAAGGATACTTTGTATAGTCAATTTTAAATGTCCCTTTAATTGTTTTAGGAAACTTTTCAAAAGCATCTTTTGTTTCTGGGGTGCTTACTAACTTGTCCACAGTTTTGCTTGGAGATGCACTAAATATTGGATATAAAGGATGAGATTGTTTAATTATTGACAAATAATCTGAATAATGTTGTTGTATGGCTCCATATTGTCCTAAACCGCTTAAAGTATTTATTACTTCGGACGTTGGATTACCAATATAAATATTACTATTTTGTATTACCGTATTATTATTAGAGTTTTTGCCGATTAGTGCCGTACTTCTTTTCAAAACATCTTTTAAAGACATAATCAACCCTACCTACTTGTATAATTACTGTTTTGAACGACAGTATTATTATCTCCTTTGACTTTCGCAGATGATTTTTTCTCTATTGTCTTACCTGTAAATATCCCTACAACAAATGTTGCAACTGGAATACCTATGTCAACAATCCAAAATTTCCAATCCATTTTATACCTCCTAATATCGTTCTTTTTCTACATTTTTATACACCATTCGACACAATTCGACTTTTGTTAAGACTGGCCAAAAAATTTATCTTCTTAGTTCTGCCACAAAGCATCGTCAACACTGAGATTATATCACAAACCCCTAAAATAGTCAATTTAAGAATGGAAATCCCGGAACAATATTTTTTGATTCAATTCTTTATTATGTTACAGATTTACAGCACTTAAATGGCACAAATATAAACAAAACCGACTTCGCTTTTAAAAAACAAAGTCGGTATAAAAGATTTTCCTTTATTATCTTAATTCAGTAGTTGACTTGTATCGATGTCAAATGCATCTAAAAGCCACTGTATTGTCTCACCTTTCAAACATGAAATTTCATCGGCAAATGTCCCTTTTAGGCTCGGATCAGCTTTAATTTGATTAAAACATCTTTTAGCTATGGTTATATAGCCGTCTTCACCGCTATAATTGCTTACAAGATAATTTTTGTTGATTACATGACTTGCGCCATCAGCAATAGTTTCTTTTATGCACTCATGTATATTGTAAATCATCAATGCAGATGGTTCTGTTTGAAATTCAAGTATATTATTTGTGATATCTTGCGAGATAAAATTTAGATTTAATAATATATCAGCGTTAATATCTCCATAGTTAATCTCAGGTTCCTCAGTAGAGGGTGGTGTCGTTGAGCCACCTGTTGAGCCGCCGGTTGAGCCACCAGTTGAACCACCGGTTGAGCCGCCGGTTGAGCCACCAGTTGAACCACCAGTTGAACCACCGGTTGAACCACCGGTTGAACCACCAGTTGAACCACCGGTTGAACCGCCTGTTGAACCACCGGTTGAACCGCCTGTTGAACCGCCTGTTGAACCACCAGTTGACGGCTTATCATTATTGCCCTCATTCGTTGTTTCCTGCACAAAGTTTGCGTAGACTACTGAGAATTCAGCTCTGGTCATGTTTTTCTGAGCACGGAAAGTGTTCCCCTTCTCTAAACTCATAAACATATTACCAATAACCTTTTGAATATATGGCATTGCCCATTCAGAAACTGCGTCATTTATTTTTACATCATCAGAAACAGATGCTAAATTTGCAACACGACATAAAATTGCACATGCCTGCTCTCTTGTTACACGAGCATCGCCTTTGAATGTTCCGTCGTCATATCCTAAGATATAACCTGCCTTTTTGGCAATCAAAACATAATCATAATACCATTTGTCAGGTGTTACATCAGAAAAACCTGTTAGATCCTTTTCAGTATAATCAAATAGAGCATTCACAATTTTAGTAAGCTCTGCACGCGAAATCGGATCGTCAGGACGGAATGTGCCGTCTCCGTCACCCACCAGGATACCTGCGTTAACAAGCTTATAAATTGCCTTGCCTGCAGTTGTATTATTGTCTACATCAGAAAACTCTATGCTTTTTTCGGGTTTGGTTGCAATAAGCAATGTTTCCTCTGCCATAATCGGCATTATGAGTACAGAAGTTGTCAACACAAGTGATAAGATTACCGATAATAATCTTTTCATAAAACCCCTCCTTAATAACATACATTAGTCACGGCATAATAAATGCCGTGACTAATATGTCTAATCTTTATCTATAAGCTCTTTGTACAGTTATTTCAATTTTACCAATTTTAACCTTGTAAATATCAATATCTGTAACTGTCTTTTCTGCAGCAAATGCATCTATACCTTTGTCTGCAACGATGTAGAAGAAATCATACACAGAATCAAGTGCAGATTCAATTCTTCCGTTATTTTTCAGTTCGTCAAGCTTGTCGCCGATTGTTCCAAGTTGTCCTTTACCACTAAGCAATTCGCCAAATGATGTAGCTTCAAACTTGTCAACTGCCTTCTTGAATTTATCGCTTTCAATAAGCTGTTTTAGTTTCGCCTGAATATTTTCATCATATTCATAGATTGTCGCATAAATTGTGCCAATATTCACAACAGGGTCGTCCTTGCCAACCAACAAATCAATCATTTTAACTACTTTGTCATTTTCTGCAATTGATTCGTCTTCAAACTTGGCATTTATGCTGCTTCCTAAGTATTTTTCGATAAATACTTTTGATTTATCACCATACGTCAGGATCAGGTTATTCAGCTGTTCAATACTATCTACAGCGTTTTGAACTTTAGACGGAAGAGTTCCATCATCATTAAATGCGATTAAAATATCATTCATTTTTTCGTGAACTGCGAAAATCTTGTCAAACATCGCATCATAAAGTGCTTCAAACTGTGTTTCAGAAAGACCGTTTGTTTCATCACCATACCATGTGATTGCATCATCTCCAACGATTAATAACATGGTAAGGTAGTCATAATAGTCCATAACGCCCTTTAAGCTGTAACCTGTGAAATCGCCATTTGCTAAGGACTTGTCGCCTTCAACTAAATAGCTTAAGAAGTCTTGTTCAACTAAGAACTTCAAATATTTGTTCTCATCGTAATAAATATTTGCATTCTTAAGTTTTTGGATAACCTTATCGCCTGCTTTGTCATACAACTTTTCATATATTTCGAAAATATTCAATCTAAATGTCAAAGAAGTTGTGTATGACTTTTTGTAAGTGTCGCTAGATGCAAGCTTCACTTCATTGATAACAGCATCTAAGCCATCGCAATAATCTGTGAGCATTTTATCATATAAAGCTTTAATATAATCTGCTCCAACAGTATTCATAAGTCTATCGATTATCGAGTTATCGATGAAATCAATAACAGAATCAAATGTCAAGCCTCTGATTGCTGTAGCGATCGCAGTTACCATAGAAACATTTGACTTGTTAACCACAACATAATCGCCTTTTAACAACTGACTCATAAATGTTTTGTAGTCATTGTTATTCTGTAAAGCAGCATAGATATCATCTGCGAATGTTGTCTTTTCAGCATCTGTAAGACCTGCAACGTAATCTTTAATAAACTGCTCATCAACAAATGCTGTAATGTCAATACTCTTTAGCACATCTGCGATAATTGTTCTGTTTTCACCAACAAACGTTTCGTCAATGTCGTTGATGAAAGATGTAATGTTCGCTTTAATCTCTGTTTCGTTTAAAGGTTCATTAATATATGTTTTTGCAAAACCTTTCACTGTATCTTTTTGGTTAGCGTCCTGAACGAATGTGTTTAACTCAGTTTCGACAGTGTTAACGTTAGCATCTACAGTTAAGAATGAAGCAATATAAGTGGTAAGATCATTAACAGTTACATTCTTCATATATTTTTTGATTAAAGCTTTTAAGTCATTATCTGCAATCTTTGTTACATAATTCTTAATTGCGCTTACTCCAATAGTATCGGCAACGCTGATTAATGTGCTTTCAACTTCACCATAAACAGAATTTGAATCGTTGGGATCCAGCATGCCTACAATCTTTTCTGTCAATTTGGTGTAGTTGTCGTTAATAACCTTGTTAATGTTCGTTGCGTGTGTCTTTTTGTATTCTTTAACAATCGCCTTAAGTCTTGCAACAACAGAAGGTTTCGGGTCAACTATAAACTGATGCTTAACTGCATCAACATGGTCATACATTGCATCAAGCTCTGTTTCAAGCGCATCATCACCAAGGTCAACGCCTGTGATCAAATCTTTAACAAAATCAAACAAGATTTCTTCGATTGCATCAGAGATTGACTCGTTGATTACCGGATCAGAATCAAGCGGTTGCTGTTCGATATATTTTACTACGTAGTCAACTAAAAGCTTATCAATTAGCTCAAGCGCTTTTGTGTCTGTAATACTATCTACATTACCCGCGATAACATCATCAATGATTTTACCTTTATATTCGGCAAATTCATCCTTAACAGCAGCTAAAATTTCTGCTTTTCTTGCAGCATCTGTGTAGATTTCACTACGTATCTCTTGCTTTTTATCATCTGATAATGTTTCATAATTGCCGGTAAGCGCAGCCTCAGATGTAGCATTATATTCATCTGCAATTGCTTTTTCCACTTCATTCAAATCAATGAAAGTATACGTTCCGGTTACGCCATTTTGTCTTAAAACATATCTTAAAAGATCGTCATCGTTCGCCACAAAATCATTCCATGTAATATGGTCTAAAACAACCTGCTTAAGTTCAGGATGAGTTTTCAATAGATTTAAGAAAGCAGCATCATGCTTAACAAGGTCTAAAACATGCTTTCTGAATGCTGATGTTGAATCCTGAATGAGGTCTTCAACATCCTTTGCCAACGGATGTGCGTTTTCATTGCCGGCAACAGGATGTAACTGATCTATCACGTAGTCATGGAACTCAGTAGATGCAAGTAAAAGATCAACAAAATCATCATCTTCCATAACTGCTTCAACCAGGATTTCTCTGTAGCCTGCGTTGTTTAATGCCTTATCGATGAACGCATCTGTCAGTGCTATCTTTATAACCTCAGTCTTCATTTGTTCATCTGCAAGGAAGTCAGGCAAAAGTGAGCTTGTCAAAATTTCTTTTCTTAAATCTTTACCCTCTTGTGTATTCGCTTTAAGATTTGTTCTAATATAGCTTACAACAGCATCTATAACAACAGAACTTTGTGATTTTAAGTCAGTTGCAATCATATTCACAAACTTGGAATAGAACTGACTTTCCGAATCACCGATCTGTGTCATGATATAGTCCAGAGCTTTTGTTTTAAGTGCAGAAGTCTTGTTTTTGTCTTTAAGATCCTCGATAATCTGATCAATCAAATCTCCACGGAAGATGCTGTCAGCCATTAGATAATCAATGACAAAATCAAGCATCGTGGACTCGTCTTTCTTTAAATCAGTAAGAACAAAATCAACAATATCGTCTTTATGTTCTGCTGATTTTATCAAAGAAGCGATTTCAGCATCTGTCATATTTGCAATAATTGTGTCAATTCCCAACTGATCTGCAAATTCTGCAACATCAATAATAGAAAAGATTTTGTCAAGCTCTGCAGGCTTTTTAACAACATCACGCAGATACTTTTTGATCATATTATTTGCAATGTCTTCTTTAACAAAAGTAGAAATCTTAAACGGAACATCAACAACCTGAATGTTCTTTTTGTCGCCGTCAAGTTCAATCACGCCAGCTGATACCATCTTGTTAACAACTTTTCCTACCATTTCATCGTAGTTAGGAATCAGATTGTTCGCCAAAGCGTGTTGTAACTGCTGTCTTCCTGATTTTGCAATGATATCTTTAATAGAGTTTGCAATTCTTGTATCTTTATTATAATCTGCACTTACGCTTAATGGCTGACTCATACCGTCAAAAGCAAGCATTAATGTAAGTGATTTTGACAACAGATAAACACTTGTGTCCTCGTTGACTTCAACAGTTTCATTAAAAGGTGTCATAACACCGTCTTTTACATACCAGAACTCAGGTGTAATTTTGTGTGTCCATTCGTTGCCTGCATAAAGCGATGCTACATTTGCATCTTCCTTATAACCTGTACGAACAAAGTCCTGCGCATTCGGGAACGCACCCGCATTAACATTCGTTCCCCTTTCTATTGATAAAGGTGTTCCAATTACGAACATAGGTAAATTACTGTAAATTCTGTAGAATGTAACAGTAACAGGATCTGACGGAATCGGTTCAAAATGCGGTGTCAATGTTATAACGTCCGGTGTTTCCTCTGTAATAGTCAAAGCATCTACTCTAACGCCAGTAGTTGCATTTTTCCAATATTTGAATTCTTCGCCGGCAGGTGCCACCACATCAGTCAATCCATTCGGTAACACATATGAGTTGACGTCTGTAATGTTATAGGTGAGATCTGTTGGTTCACAACCAACTTTCCATGTTACATTACTATATGCAACATGATATTCTTTTAAGGAGTAATGTGCTGTAATCGTTAAGGAAGCTGTTGTTGCCGTCGGTAAATATCCGCCGTCTTTGATTGCCTGTAGTGAATCAACACGGTTTCCGTTTATCTTCCAGTATTCAAAAATATATCCTAATGGTGCTTTAACTTTTGCTGCGGGCGGCAACTCTTTTGTTGTTAACTCATCAACTGTAAAGCTTGTTATAGGATCATATGCATCTTTCCAGGTAAAAGCAGGATCTCCTG